>CAZUNT010000086.1:0-28812 GCA_964622215.1 uncultured Caldilineaceae bacterium | reverse complement strand
CGGTATTGGGATAGGTATAACTGACCCGATCAAAGACAATCATCGTTAACTCTCCCTAGAAAATAGTAAACAGTAGTCAGTAGTCAGAAAGTATTTTCATTATTGGTGGTGTGCGTTAGCTCGTGACGACTCCTAAGAAAATAGACCGCTGACGGCTGAGAGCGCCTCGCCTCCCCTTGGGGGACTGCCAACCGCCGAAAGACATTTTTATTATCGGTGGCGTACCGTTGGCTCGTTAACTCTCCTTAAAATACGGCCGTCGAGTGGGTTTCGCCTCTTCCTGGGGGACGGCTAACGGTTCCCTCTCCCTGCCCTCCCCCCTGTAAGAGGTGGGCTTGGGTGAGAACTGCAGCAGCAACCAGGCCGGTCCTAACAATCCTAACGTGGCGAGGCCCAGCCACCAGTCGAAGCCGGGTAAACTCAAGGTGGGGTAGGGATAATAGAAAATAGAACTCCGGGCCAGGCCAGGCCAGGGGACTAAAAACGCAACCACAACGAGAACTGCGCTCAAGAAGATGCCCCAATCTGGCCCGATCCAGGAAGTAGGGCGATAGATGGTATGGGGGGTGCGCCGGCCTATCCACCACAAGGTTCCGGCAATCACCCCGGCCCCCAACAACAAGAGGATAAGCCCCCAGGTGCCGTGTCCCCAGACCAGCCGCAACAACCAGCCGCTGAGCAGCAAACTCAAGCCCACCACCAGCGCCGACCGAGTTTTGGCATTGTGAGCCGAGTTATGCGTGCTGGCAAAACCACGAGCGGTCATAGCCTCGGCCAGTTGCAGGGCGCGTTCCAGCCCGCCGATAAGCAAGGGCAGCAATAAGGGCAGCCAATCCGACAGCCCACGCAGGCGATGACCGCGCACGGTCTGAGCTTCTCGAATCTGTTGAAATTGGCGCAGGGTTATTGGCACAAAGGTAATAGCAATAGAAACAACGATGGCAACCGGGTAAAAAGCCCGTGGAATGAGCTGAATTAGGGCATGCACGGGCAAGGCGCGCGTAACCAAACTAAATGCGGCAAAGATGGCGGTGAGAATTAAACCATTAAGCAGGCCGTAAACTAGGGCTTCCAGGGTGACAGCCCCGCCAATCAAAGGTAACAGTTCGGGTAGTTTGAATAACACCGTTGACCCAAAATGAACCATCAACCCATTAAAAAGGGCCGATAGACCAATAAGCAGAAAACCCAAATGTAGCGGCGATACCGGCGCGGGTGGAATTTCGGCGGTGGGGGGCAGGACCAGGGTAAGCAAGGTTATCCAGGCCAAAACCAGAAGCAAATACCAGGGGTTGTGGGTGATGGATAGGATAGCCAGCACCGCGCTTAACCAGGCTACCCAGGCCAGGGGATGAATTTTCATAGGTTGCCCTCGCCGGCTGCCGGGGAAGATGGGTTGTAGAGCGGTTGGTAATCAAAGGCAAACCGCAGCCAAAACCGGCGCAGCACCCGGATGGTCGGCAGGCCGATGGCTAAAGTGAGGACCACATTGCCAATGGAACGCAGAGCATCCCACCAGAGGGAGGTGGCAACGTAGAAAACAGCATAACGTTGGAGCGTGTCTACCAGCGATAGGCCGGGCATCCAATATTGGTGAACCGAGCCGGTGGCAAAAGGCCAGAACCAGATATTCATAATACCCCCGTAAAGCAGCCCCCATAACCCGCCAAAAGCCGCCAGTACGACGACTTCGCTCCATTTACCCTCGCCCCCCACCAGCCAAACCGAAGGGCGGCACAGCGGGGCAGTTATGCCAACCCAGCCGGCAGTAAACATCTGGTATGGCAGCCAGGGGCCGACCCCGCCGGTAATTAAAGCGGATACCAGCAGGGTTAAGGCGCCCATCAGGAAACCAAAACGAGCGCCGTAGATATAGCCGGTGACAATGATGAGGAAAAATATAGGGCTATACCCCCCCGGTCCGGGGATTGCCACATCCGCAAAGCGGAGCACGGAATTCATCGCCACCAAAATACCCAACAGGGCAATCAATTTAGCGCCGACCGTCTGGCTTTGCACTTCTAACAGCAGCACAACAAAGCACAGGCCGACCAGGAGGGTCAGCATTAAGGGGGCATCTTCGGCATGAGCCTGGCCCATCATGGCGCTGGACTGAACCGTTGGCAGCCAGAATGGATATAGAAAGGCCACCAAGCCAATACCGGTGCATAACCCGTAGATGATGATACTGAGCCAACGCTGGATCATAAAGACTTTTTCCGTATCGTCCAGGCTAGCCAGCCAACGCCCAACAGCGCCACCGGAGCGCCCAGAAACAGAATCAGCACAGCCGCCAGGCCCATCGAGGTAAGCAAACGTTTGACTTGTTGGCCCCGGTCATCGGCCTGTTCAATATTGACCCGGTTACGATGGATTGGCCTGAGCTGGGGTGCGGTGGGGTTCACCTGGGCCACCGGGGTGGCGGCAAGGGCAGCAGGTTGGGTGAGGGCCGGTGGCGGTGAGGTGGGCGAATTTACCCCCATTTGAGCCGGAGCAGCAGACGTAGCGGTTTGAGGGGTTTGCCCGACCGGGGTGGCTGGGGCCAGGGTGGCTGGGATGGCGTCGCCAGCCGGCAAGGTGGTGGGAGATGTGGCGGCCTGGGTGGCTGGGGCCGAAACAGTGGGGGTTGCGGCCGGGGCGGCAGCAGCCCCCACCGCCGCTGTGGTCGCCGGATTAACGGTGATGGTCAGTTCTTTTTTGGCCGTGCCGCCATCGTTAATGGCTTTGAGAGTGTAAACGGTAGTGGTGAGAGGGGTCACGGTTTTGCCGCCGGGGGAAACCACTCCTTCTTGATTGCCGTCATAACTCAGGTAAGCTTCTTCGGCTTTGCTTAAATCCCAGCTTAAAACCACGCTCTCACCGGCGGTGATGGTAGTTTTATCCGCTGCAAAGGTGTTTATGTGCGGGGTGGGAATGGCGGTAGGTTCGGGGGTATCGGTAGGTTCGGGGGTATCGGTAGGCTCAGGTGTATGGGTAGGGGTGGCAGTGGGTTCGGGGGTATGGGTGGGGGTATTGGTGGGGTCCAACTTACAAATATCATCAAAAGAAACGGAGGGAGGCTCCTCTCCCCCTTTACTTCTTGAACCCTCACCCCAAACCCAGCCTTCTAGGTCGCCATCACGGACACTGTAATTTGAGGCGCCCTTGTTAGAAAATTCCCATGAGTCGCCATCCCAATGCCAATATGACCAGAAGGTACAACCATCATCCTGGCATTGACAAAAACAATCGTCCTCGGGAAAGGTACAGCCTTTATTGTCAATCCGGCAGACGGCCACGCCAATGCTGTTACTAAAATCAGCATTAAAATCCAGGCCCGAACGCTCTAAAACTTCGTAGCCGGTAATTTCATCATCGGAAAATTCAACACACTTTTTAATCACCGTGTCGCCATGCACTACCACCAAGCCCACTCGATGAGGCGAATCGGCCTGCACCAGGGCCACTCCGAGCAAAAGACTCAGGCCCGCCAGGGCCAACACCGGCCGGGATAGGTTGAGTGAAAAAATGGGTAATCGGCCTGTTTTTAACATAACATACCCTCCGGACTTTATCATGGAAAAAGGCCGCCGTAGTTATCCCTCTACGGCGGTCTGGCACAAGTAACCCCCTACAAAGATGTTTAGCTTAATTCTTAAAAATCGTTGGCAAGAACATACTCGGACATTCCTCTAACTCAGTTTCCTGCAAGGGGAACGAGTTGCCTAACAGGGCCGGAATGGCTTGCCGGGTCGCTATCTCGTCGGCTTTTCCTGTACCGGCCTGCCATTCAAAACCACCATTGGACAGTTGGCGGCTGAGCAAGTAACTCAGGGGAGTTGAACCGTTGGTTGTCCAGCGGGCGGCAGTGGGAGACTGTCCGGCAGCCAGCAGGGCTTGAATGACATAAGCGGTTGAGTTAACATCGCTGGCGGTATCGTAGGATGAATCGGGGTCGTACGGAAAACCGCCATCGTTATTCACATCCTGGGCAGTCTCAAGATAATTCAAACCGTTGACAACGGCTGTTGAGGTGGACACTTCACCTGCGGCAATCAGGGCTTGAATAGCCAGAGCCGTGCTGTTGGTATCGGTACCCCAGCCAGTTCCCCATTCCCAGCCGCCGTTAGATTGTTGCAGGCCAATCAAATAGGTCACCGCCTCAGCCGGAACAGCCTGGCTTAAAGCACGAGTTCCCAGAATGGCCCAGGATTGCGGCCCCGCGCCCGTACTGAATTTGCCGGTGGCGGCATCATAGTAATCCAGCGGCTGCTTGGCTGTGGACGGCCAACAGCCGCCATTAGCCGTTAGACCTACAGCAAGTTTACTGGCTGCACTAACATTTGAGTTGGCATAAGTGGTGATATTGCCAAAAATATAACTGGATAAAGAGGGGCTACCCCACTCGCTGCCATCGAGTTTGTTGGCTCCAATAGCCATCAACACCTCTACCGAGTTACCCATATTGCCATAACTACCGTCGGCATCCTGCTGGGCTTGCAGCCAATCCAGGGCGGGGATGGCGGCAGTATACACCGGTCCCGGCAGTAGAGGCCCGCCCCAGGCTGTATTAGACCAGCGGAAACCAACAATGTCGCCATTATACGCATCTGGCAGCGGCCACGATGATGTATCCCAGGAAGTGGCAGTCGTCATCCACTTCCCGGCGCTCCACCAATTGTCGGAACAAAAACAATCGCTGGCCGGGCAGCCAATGCCTTCAATAGAGCAAATATTATTACTACTATCCGTTACAACATCCCAGTTGGTCTCTTGCAAAGCCCCTACCAATGAAGTTGAGGTGGTGAATGAAATGGGCCGCACTGTCCCATACTCGCCCGGAAATACCACGACTACGTGAGCATTATCGGGCCCGTCGGCGCGAGCCGGGTCAACCGCCAGGCCGGGCAAACCGGCAATAAACGCGCTCGCCAGGGTCAGGCCCAGGAAAAAAACAATGGCTAAATTTTTAAGCTGCTTCATCCTTAAACGTCCTCCCTAAAAGAAATAAGTAAAAAAATTAAGGCCGCGGACGAAGGTGGATGAGCAGCCCAGAATAAAAAACCTCCTTACCGAAGTAAGGAGGTGTAGCCGAGCTGTCGTATGTATCCAACCTGTTGGCTGGCTTTACGCTGCTGTCTTTGCGGGCTTAATTTTAAGCCAGATGAAACAGCGGATACGCTTTAAGCGCACCACACCTTTTACCGCGAAGGTTAATGATGCCTAGCTCAGGCGGGCGGCTTGGCTTGGACAGATAGTCAGTAGTCACGCCCTTCGGCGCACCTGAAGGGGTGGTAGTCAGTAGTCAGAAAATATTTTTTTCTGACTACTGACTACTGGCTACTGGCTACTGTCTTTACAATTGCGGGACAGCGCCGGACTTTCACCGGCTTCGCCGTTACCACTCGCGCCATCCGGGGCAGCGAGTACCTGGACTAAGAAATCTATTCAATTATTAACCACGAGAATAAAGCTAAACCAAACTCTTGTCAAATTTACAACAATTTTTCAATCAAACCTTTATGAGGCGAAGGAATAACCACAAAGGAGTCAATCACCCCTTCATCCTTGAGCTGTTCAACCGCGCTGTTCACCCCACTGCGAACCGAACTCACTTCCCCGGTAAAAACCACAAAGGCTTTGCCGCCCATCGCAAACGGCAAGCGAATTTCAATCAAATCGACTGCGGCTGCCTTGACGGCAATGTCGGCGGCGATGATGGAGGCGACCAGGGTAAAGGTTTCGATCACGCCGACAGCACGCACGTTTTCGATGGCGGTGGTGGCCGTCAGGGCCGGAAAGACGCTGGGGTGGACGTTGGGCAAGATGCAAGAGTCGACCACAACTTCCGGCGCAACCTTTTTACCCGCCTCGATGGCGCTGCTGACTTGACTAATGGCCCCGCCAATCAGAATAACATATTTCCCCGGACACACCACATGCGCCCGCAGCAGTTCCACATTCGCCTGTTTAAGCATAACATCTGTGGTATACATGCCCCGGGCGATGCTCCGCAATTCAATGATACCAATAGCTCGTTTGGGACTTTCCGCTCGTTCAATCATCTTAATTCGCCTCAATGACAATTGCTTCAGTTGATACGGTCCGCACCACCCCGGCAATGCTGGCATGGACTCTGGCTCCGACTGCGCCGGTGGGTAATTCACCCACCACATCGCCGACCGCCACCCGGTCGCCCACTTTCACCACCGGACTGGCCGGCGCGCCGATGTGCTGCCGCAACGCCAGGGTCACTCGTTTGAACGTTGACGGCGTCTCGGTGAGCGGGGCCGGCACATCATAGCGAACCAGGCCCAGCCGGTTGACCAGGCGATACATCGGCACCCGCCGAAAATCTCGGTAAGGGTTGACTTCGGTTTGGCGGTGGTAAGGATTCTTCAGCCCGCCCTTCAACAAGTCGTGTTTGACCGAAATGGCAATATCCCCCGGCGACAGGTGGACCGGGCAGGCATAATTGCAGGTGCGGCACTCGCAGCACAACAACGCGCCGGCCATCTGGGCATCGGTAAGGGGGATGCCTGACGCCAGCAGCAAAATCAACTTGTGCGGTTGAATGGCATGCCCCTGAGCGTGGCGAGGGCAGTAATCGGTACACATAAAACACTGGTCGCACGAGGAGATGGCATGCAGTTCAATCTGGCTGCGCGACTGCCGCCGTTTAACGCTGAGTTGGTGGTCGTAGGGCAGCACCAGCAGCAGCTTGGTGCGTTTGGTCACGGGTTCATCCAGGCTGCCAACTACCTGTCCCATCATCGCCCCGCCGTTCAGCACCACCGGATCGGGCGTCAGCGGGCCGCCGGCCAGGTCGAGCACCTCCCGCAGGGTCACGCCGATGGGGACGCGTACGGTCATGGGCCGGCGAACTTCCCCGGCAATTGTGATATGTTTGTGAGTAACAGCTTTACCCTGAGAGGCGGCGTGGATGTTGTAGAGCGTTTCGATATTTTGGACCACCGCCCCCACGTTAATAGGAATCCCTCCCTCCGGCACGACCCGGCCCAAGGTATCGTACACCAGCACATGCTCATCGCCGGCGGGGTAAAAGTTGCCCAGTTCAAACACGCTCAGGTTGGCGCTGCTGCCGATAACCCGCCGTAAGGCCTGGATAGCTTCGGTATATTTTTTCTTAACGCCCAAAACGCCGCGAGTCGCTCCGGTCGACTGCATAACCAGCCGCAAGCCGGCCACGATTTCCGGGGCGTGGTTAATCATCAATTCCTGATCCACGTGGGTGAGCGGTTCACACTCTGCTCCGTTGGCGATGATCACTTCTGCGCTGGCGCTGATTTTTACGTGGGTGGGAAAACCTGCCCCCCCGGCTCCGGTTACGCCCGCCTCACGCACTAAATCTCTGATAACTCTATCTTTTTCCACTCAAACCCCTCCTGTTTATCTACACCAGCGAAAATGCACCCACCAGAGTGCAGCGCCGGATCCGGGTAAAGGTGCGAGCGGTGGTCATACCTTCACCGGTGCGCCCGGCGATGGTGAAGGTCGTAAAACCTTCGCCGCCAAAGCCCAACCCGGCGTATGATGGGGCGTTTTTGACAAAAACGGTAGTATTGATGGCTCTACCAAACTCGCTCATGTGATAAATATTGGCCGAGTGAATGATAGCCGAGTGGCGCAGCCCATTTTCCACTTCTACCGCCACGTCAACCGCCTCTTCAAAATTACCCACCCGAACCACGGCCAGAACCGGCAGCATCAACTCATGCCGGACAAAGGGATGATTTTTATCGGTTTCCACGATGATGGCCCGCAAGTCGTCGCCGGCTTCGATCCCCAATTCGCGCAGGATAACATTGGCGTTTTGCCCAATAAATTTGGGGTTTGGCCCGCTCATCTTTTCATTTAAGGCCACCTTTTCCAGGCGGGGCAGGTAACTGGCGTCGAGCACCACGGCATCTGGCGCAGCTTTGAAACATTTTATCAGATTATCGGCTATACCGGAAGTTACAATCACCTCTTTTTCCGAGGTGCAGGGCAGGTTATTGTCGAAGGAATGTCCGGCAATAATATCTTTGGCCGCTTTTTCGGGGCTGGCGGTATCGTCCACCAGTACAGGGGGATTGCCGGCCGCCGCGCCGATAGCCCGCTTGCCGCTGGTCAGGGCCAGGTCAACCACGGCCGCTCCGCCGGTTGCGCAGATCAGAGCAATTTTGGGATGCTTCATCAAGTCATTGACCACTTTGAGGTCAACCGTAGCCGTCGTAACCAGGAGATTAGGCGGCCCACCGGCGTGCTCGATGGCCTCGTTGAGCAAGTCAATGCAGGTCAGCGATGTTTGTAAGGCCCGGGGATGCGGTGCAAAATAGATCGTGTTTCCGGCAGCCAGCATACTAATCGCATTGTTGATGATGGTGGCTGTAGGGTTGGTGGTCGGCGTAATCGCCAGGATGATACCAAAGGGAGCACACTCCTCTACGGTCAAACCGTCATCGCCGACATAAGCCGCGCTGGGTAAGGCTTCGACGCCGGGAGTCTTATCGGCTACCAGCAAATGCTTCAACACTTTATCCGACACGCGGCCCATTTTGGTCTCTTCTACCGCCATCTGAGCCAGCCGGTGGGCCTGGTCAATCGCCACCTCACGGATAGCGTCAATCATAGCCTTACGTTTGGCAATGCTCACCCGGCGAAATTGGTTTTGCGCCCGCTGTACAGCATCCAGGGCTTCATCAGCAGTAGCAAACACGCCCCGATGCCCTAGCAGCGCCTGGGGCGGCTTTTTGCCATCCATTTTATCCAGCACGCGGCGAATAATTTCGTCAATGTGGTTTTCTTCTAGTAAAACAGCCATAAATCCTCCTGCAAAAACGACCGCCGACGGTAGAGAGCGCTTCGCCTCCCCTGGGGGGACCGCCGACCGCCGCAAAACATTTTCTTCGACTAAAATGCGGCCACCATCGCCTGGGCTACATCAATATCCTGCTCCACCGAACCGCCACTGACACCCACAGCGCCCACCACCTGACCATCTTTGCGCAGCGGGAAGCCGCCGCCCACCAGGGTCAGGTTGGGAATGTTGGCGTCAATGCCGTAGAGGGGGGCTTCCGGTTGGGAGAGTTTGGCTAATTCGTGGGTTGGGGTGCGCACCGTAGCGGCAGTGTAGGCTTTGTTGGGGGCCAGGGTAATGCTGACCACCAGCGCATCGTCCATGCGGCGAGTTTCCACTACGTGACCACCGGCATCAACGACCGCCAAGACCATCGGTACGCCAATTTCTTTGGCCCGGCGAATGCCGGCTTCAATCATCCGGTCACAATCGTTTAAAGTGAGCGACATAGATCCATCTCTTTTGCTTGGCCCGGCCTGAGAAGGGATTTCCAGACCCAGCGATTTGAATTGGTTAAGCACCGCCTGTTCAATTTCGCGCTGCTCGTCAACCCGGGCCATCACATAAAATAAGTCGGAGAGACGGTTGAAATAGGTAATGAGGTTGGGGTTGACATCTTCCTCACGGCTCAGAGTGATAAGCCGCCGCTCGGCCCGGCGGATGATAGTGCGAGCCATATCCAGGGCGGCAGAACCCATCGACCCGCCTGGCCGCACAAAGTGGTGGGAAGGGAGACGTTCTTGTTCGTACTGGTCGATTTTCCGTTCCAACCGTTCCACCTGGGCCGGCTGCACCGGGATAATCTCAACCTTTTGCTTCTTAGCCGGGGCATCGGCCCCCGTAGATGGGGGCGCTGAGGCCAGCTCGGCCATCACCCCGATGAACTCACCTTGCAAGTCAATAATATCGCGACAAATATCATCGTATTTGGTCAGGGAGCGGGCCAGTCCCAGGGTAGAGGTGGCTTCATCCAACGTGCCGTAAACCTCAATCCGCAGGGTATCTTTGGGCACCCGCACCCCGCCCAGCAGAGAGGTTTGGCCTTTATCGCCGCCACGTGTATAAATGCCCATCAGTCCACATCCACCGTGTCAACAATGCCGACGATAGTGGCGTCTACCGGGGCGGGGGAAGGCAGGGTAACCCGGGCCGCTCCGCCTCGCACAAACAGCACGGTTTCGGTCACACCGGCCCCAAGCATGTCAATCGCCACCAATCGCTCCCCGTCCGGTGATTTACTGCCGGGGTCCAGCACTTCCAGAACCAGCAATTTATACCCTATCAACGAATCTTCTTTGCGGGTGGACACGACCGTGCCAATTACTTTAGCCAGTTGCATAACAATTGCCCTTTCATTCAAACAAACACTAACTTCAGGTTAAGACGCCGGGCGGTATCCTGGGCTTGCGGAGTTAAACGGCTGCCGGGCATTAAACGTAAAACGGAACCAGGCTGAAGTGACAGCAATTCGGCTTCGGTAATGAAGTTGGTTTTTGTTCCATTCAGATACGCCCCCTCCCCGAAAAATTGTGGCGTGATCATAAAAGACGGCCGAGCGGCAGTTTTCTCCACAGCGGGGCGCACACCGCCGGTGAGCAAACGCCGCTCGACCGTGACCAAAAACTCTCCCTCATCCACCAACTCAATTCCGTAAGACGCCAGGGTAGTCAAATGTTCCCCCAATTTGGCCCGGAGCGCCGGCGCTGCCCCGGCGGCGGCATTAAACACCAGGCCGGCCTTGCCGTTAGGATCGGCCCCGTCTTTGACGGCGACTACGGCTTTGCCGGCCAGCAAGGAGCCAATTACCAGGGTCGGAATCAACGAGTCCATCAGCCCCATAGACAACCGGGCGGCCAGATTCATCGACATGGTCGGGATAAGCACTAAATCCGACTGTTTGACCAACTTTGGTGCATTGGCCCACTCACCCGGGCCGATGATCTGACCGGCTCCCGCCTGGCGCACATGCGCTTCGGTGATAATGTGGCCGGCCGAAGGAGTCAGCACGACCGTCAAGGTATGTTGGGAATGGGTCAGACGTTTGATCGCCTCCATGCCCACCATAAAACCGGTGCTGGCTCCGCTGAAAAGCATTAGCACATTACGAGCTGAGGTATCAACCGGTTCACCGTTCATCAAAGCCATGACTCTGGCTACAATTTTGTCAACTAAAGCTTCATCTACCATGTGCAGAATAATGCCTTTGTTATCGTGGAATGATTAATGTACCCATCTGACCGTTGCGGATAGCGCAGGCATTAGCCTCGTCGGTATCCACATGGACTTCGGTGCGCCAGCCCGCTTTGACCCGCACCAGGACGCCGTGCAAGGTCGTGGGCCGGGGACCGTCAAGACGCAGGTCCAGCAAATCGCCGGCTTTAACGCCCAGTTCGGCGGCAGTGACATCACTCAAGTGGATGTGCCGCCGGGCGATAAAGGCGCCGCCGCCAGCCCCACCCGGCAAAGTCACTACACCTTCCGGTCCAACCAGGGTGACCGGCTGCGTGCCCGGTTCGGCCCCTTCGGTGGCAATCGGCAGCTTCAAGCCGATAGAGAGCGCGTCGGTTTGGGCCAGTTCCACCTGCGAGTAGGGGCGAGGCGGCCCCAGCACCCTCACTTTTTCGATACAACGTTTGCGCCCTACCACCATCACCTGCTCTTTGGCCGCGTAATAACCCTTTTGGTATAACTCATTATAAATTTCCAGGTCGTGTCCCTCGCCAAACAGAATGGCGATATGTTCCAGGCAAAGATGCAGGTGGCGCACCGACACGCCAATGAGCGCCGGCAGTTCCATAAAACCGTTGCGCAGTTGAGGCTCGGGAGCAGGTTCCTCCCCCTTGCCTTGCTCTAACAAACGGCGCACCACTTCACGAGTCACCTGCTCGAGGTTGAGAGATGGCCCATTTTGTTTGACGACCGCTTGATTACTGACTACTTCCACGCTATTTTTCCTCCCACCTGGCTAATGCTTTACAGTAATAAAACTATAAGCTCGTAGTAACGACTTTAGTCGTTTTCAGGCCGGCTAAGCGACTTTAGTCGCTACTACTCTTGAGGCTGGCCAGATTCAGAAGGAGCGGGTGGCGGAGTTGGCTCAACCGGAGGCTCCACAGGCGGCGGAGGCGGCACAACCGGTGGTAATTCCTCAACCGGGGCAGCCGGTTGGGGGGGGGTAATCTTTGGCGGCACAGGCGGCTGCGGTTTTGATTTCTTGGGCGCTTCCGGTTTGGCCTTCTGAGCTTTAGGAGGAGGCGGTGCTTTCGGTGCAACAGCTTTCGCCGCCGGAGGAGTTTCCGGGGCTTTTTCGGGCTTGGCCGGCTTCTTAGCCGGCAGTGCTTTTGGCGTAGCCGGTTTAGCCTTTTCAGTTACAACCGGCGGAGCAGCTTGTCCCCGGTCGATTTGGTTGATAAGTGCTTCAACTTCCTGATGAGGCCGGGGGATAACCAGGCAGGATTCTACCTGCCCTACCCGCAACGCCGCTGCCGAACCGGCCGCCACCGCCGCATTAACCGCACCCACATCGCCCACAAATTTAACGGTGATGCGTCCGCCGCCCTTGGTATTTTCATACCCCAGCAGCTTTACATTAGCCGCTTTGACGCCGGCGTCGGCGGCCTCAATGGCCCCAGCCAGCCCAATGGTTTCAATTAATCCTAAAGCTTTGGATGTCATAGGATGCCTCTTTCTTTGAGTATTCGAACAACGATCTTGGCTACCAATTTTGCGTCAATTTGGCCCGCCTCAGCAGCCAGCTCATTAACTGGTCCTCGTTGAGCAGCCGGCGACGGCCCCGATTTACCGGCAATAGCCCTGGCCAGGGCTTCAATTTCAGGCGACCCGGCAGCGCCGGCAGCAGGGTGAGGGGATACCGGACGCGCCTCGGCCGCGGCAGCGATAGGGGCCGGGCGAGATGGCTTGGCCCGTTCAAAATCTTGGGGCGGCAAATTTGCTTCAACCTCAAAACGTAATGGCAGCCGTATAACCAGCCGGGCGGCATTACTCCCCATCAGGCGGCAAATTTGCCGGGCGTCCGGTCCCAGCTCAAACGATAAAACCGGCTGGTGCGGCGGCATATGGGTTTCGTGCAGCACGATACGCTGGGGGGCGATGCTTACCCCAACATCAAAACGGGAACTTTGCGCCGCGCCATAGGCGGCGGCGATTAGATCGGTTGCAACAGCCTGCACCTTACGGGTGGGCACTCCTTCTTCTTCGGCCCCAACTTCGACCCAACGGTACATTTCTTCGCCGGCCCCACCGATCAAACAGACGTGAATACATGGGCGTTCCTGGGCAAGATCGGCCATCCGTCAACCCGCCTTCTGCTGTTCAAAATAACTGATAATCAGGCCGGTGGCAACCGCATTGATCGGCCCCAACTTACCTTGAATGTTAGCTGTACCAACCACAATTCCATAAGGGGCTAATTTATCCATCAACATTTGCGAAATTTCAAAATCCTGGCCGGAGCCGCCCACAATCGCCACAAAATCAATCAGGCGGATATTGCCGGCAGGGGCGACGTCGCCTAACGCACGCAGGCTGTTACGTAAGAACACCTTACGTTTGGCCTCCTGGCGAACCGCCCGAATACGGTCCATCGTGTGCTGGGTGGGGATGGGAACCAAACCATCTTTGGTGACCAGGGCCACCCGGCCAAATAATTTTGGATCCAACGGTTCCTTGAAAAAATGAACCGTGTTATCTTCATACCGGACGTGAAACAAACTCTCCACTTTGGCCAGGGGGAAACGTTTAATCTGCTCGGCCACTTCGCTTTCGCCGGCAGCGGGCAGGTCAAGCTCACGCTGGATGAGCAGAGTGACCATATCACCGGCCCCGGCCAGGTGCATACTTCGCACCGGCTCACTTCTTTGTAAAATAGCCGCGTCGGTGGAACCGGCCCCCAAATCCAAAATAGCCAACGGGACAGAAATACCGGGGGTGGTGAGCGTACCAAGAATAGCCATGTTGGCTTCAACGCCGCCCAATTCCACCCGGATACCCAATTCTTCGGTCAGGGCCGCAGCCAGGCGCTCCATCAGCAGCTTATCAGTATTGACCATCGCCGCCAGCCCGACCGCGTTTTCCAATGAAAACTCCTGAGCCAGGCCGCCCGCTACTTGCTGCGGAACCAAACAATCAACGGCCAAGACGTCTCGGATTTTGATGTCGGACACGGGTTTTTGGGTCACATCGCTCATGGTCTGGCGAACTCGTTCGACCATGCCGCCCACGTTGGTGCCGGCTTCACCTTCAACATCGAAGAGAGGCGAAGCCTGGCTCAAAGCGTCCATAATGGCATCAGCTCCGTCGTCCATCTCAACCGATAGGACGCGCTGCTGGCCGATCAATTTGAGCGTTCCGGCCCGGATGCGGCGGGTTTGCACATCACCCGCCGGGGTACGAATGACCACCGCCGAACGCAATCCAATCAAAGCTTTGGCAATGGGGATGACCAGCGAGGTTTCCTGGGGGGTCAGGTTAAACAAGGTGGCAATACCATAAGGATTGCTCAACTGGCGAATCGTTTGCCCATGTTCGGCCACTTCAACCGCAGCCAGCATATTCATGGGGATGTGGTCAATCAATTTGACTTCATCCACCACCGGTAACATTTTGGGCAGACGATTGGCAATCAGCACGCCGTCGTCACCCTGGACAATCGCGCCCCGCACATCCACGCCAATGTCAATGGCCCGGCTGAGGAGCGACGACGCTATCTCAAAATCATAATCCTTGGGGATGATGACAATAACCGGCTCACCGCGAGAAGTAGATACTAACTCTCGGATGTGGATGGTCACGCCAACGCCGATACCCAACCCGCCCGGCGAGTTGGGGTTATGACCGATCATCGTCGACTCGGTGATGATAGTTTCGGTGATGGTTTCCATGGCGATGTCGCCAATCACCGGAGTAGCCTCGTTGAGCAGGGCCAGGCTAATATCGCGGATATTGATTCCGGCGGCGGCCACCGCTTCTTGCAGCGAACGGACCACACCCGGAATATTGCTCAACGTGCCTTTGATGCCCGTAGTGCGCACCCGGCTGGAGGCCAGAAAGCGAGGAGCAGCGGCAGCCGGGCTAATCTCGGCCAACGCCACTTCAGTGGTGGCATTTCCAATGTCAATACCGGCAATAATCATGCCCACAATTTAATCCTTGTAGTTCCAATTCCGGGCGAAGCAGACAAAGAAGCTAAACCGATTTACGATTTCAGATTTACGATTTACGATTAGGATGATTAATCTTACAAATCCAAAACCGTAAATCGTAAACTTATCGAGGTCAACATTTTAACTTCCTTGCTGCTTCGCTCCCCAGAATGTGGTTTAGTCTTTCCTCAACACACCCCGGCGCTCGTACACGTCGGCGGCTTCGCGAACAAAGCCGGCGCAAACTTTGGCCCCGAACTTGCCTTCCAGCTCATCGGCAATGGCCAGCAGTTCGGCCTTGGTCGAGCGGTTGGGCCGCAGTAAGTTGTAGATTTCCAGGATACGTTTGTCGGGAACGGCGGTCATTTCGGCAGCGCGGCGCAGGTTGCGGGCAAACTGCGGGCGGCCAATACTGTCGCCAATCTGAGCCTGGTATTCCAGCGTTTGCGGGGTGATGCGGATTTCTTCGGCCTTGATCGCGCCACTGACAACCGCATCCAGGGTGATGTCGGCCAGGGATTTGCCGGTGGCGGTTTTGACCAGTTCGGGCCGCTTTTCGGCCATCGGGTAGTCGCGCCGGTAATCCAGCTTGTTGCCGTTGGAGGAAATTATACCCGCCGCAGGTTTACCTGCATTCAATTCTGCCATTACTTCACGTACAATAGCACTAATCAATTCTTGTTGGGACACGTTAGCTTACCTCCCTACTTAAACTTGACTTCTAGCTCAACCGGCTTGGCCTCAGGCTTGACAAAACTGGTCTCGCGAATGTGGAAGACGGCGGCAATGGCCTGATATTTGGGTCGAGCCATCTGGTCATTTTTCTGGGCCACCGGCGACGGTGTGTCGCCCTTGGCGTAGCGAGCCGCGTTGCGGCCAATCGCCCGGTAGGTTTCCAGGTCAATCACCGGGGCCTGGGGGAACAATTCCAGGTTTTGCAACGGATTTAGGTCGCGTTGATGGATAACGGTGGTGCCGCGTGATTGGATGCCGACGCCAATGCCTGAGCCAGACAACTTGGCCCCGGCATGAGACACAAAAGCCACATCGGAGGTGTGCCAGACCCGCACAATGCGCGCCTTGACGCCCTCTTCTTCTACCCCGGCCAATATTTCACGCAAAACTGCGGCGTGAGGGATGCCGGTAATCGTTTGTTTACCCAATTTGTCGCCGAACGCAGGAGCCAGGGCAATTACCACTTCGTTAGTGGAAGTGCCGGTTCTCGCCTCGCCCACTTCTCGCAGGTCCAAACCCGCCGCTGGACTCGCACTCATCGATATTTTAGCGGCTGAGCCGTTAGTCTGGGCCATTTGGGCGAGAATTTCGCGGACAACATCTCGAACCATTGCTTCAGTTACTTGTGCCATAACTTATTCTCCTTTTTCTCGCCTAAATATCCTCAGGCCGGATAGCTTGCCTGATATTCGCCAACTTCTGCCAGCGTTCACCTTGCAGACGATACCCGGTGCCAGGCCCCTGATAATCGTTCAGGTCGTTGACAGCAGCAATCACGTTGAAATTGGGATCCAGGATAGACGCCGTGTGCAGGTAATCGCCCGACACGCGCTGCTTCTGGATATTCAATACTGCGTTAGCCGCGTCGGTGAAGCCGCGCTTGGCCAAGGCTTTGACCACGTCAACGCCGGTGACGCCGCGCTTCATCATATCCTGGGCCGCTTTGGTGTCCTGCACCTTGTCACGGGCGGGCATATCTGCGCTATTGTAAGCGTAGGTCGCCGCTTCCACTTCCGCGTCGGTGATAGCCGGCAGTCCCAATTCCTCAAAAACAGCCTGGAGCGCGCGAGCCGCTTTGTTGCGAATCGCCACGATGCCTTCCTCTGAGGAAGGAGCCAACCCGCCGTCAACCTTCAAGTCGCGTTGGATGACCAGCCAATCATCGATATCATCACAATCGACGTTGGAGCCGGCAAACATGTTGTCGTAGTTGGGCACGGCGCTGTAGCCGGAGCAGATGAAATCGGTACCGGGCAGGAATTGCATCAGCAGGCGGGCAGTCCGGCGCATATCGGAGTGGGAGAAGGTCTGGTCGTTGCCCGAAGCGGACTCCAGGTCCAAGCAGGCCGTGACCAAGTTTTCGCCCAACACCGCCCGGATACCACCGGGCACACCGGCCGGCACGCCGATACAACTGATCGAACCGTTTTGCAGCCCTTGCACCCCGGCGGCTTTGGTCAGCATGATGCACTTGATTTCCAGGTACAGCATCGACTTGCCTTCGGCGTAAGCCATCTGCACTTCGGAGCCGGTGCCGGAGGTGAAGCGCATCTTGATCCCGCGCGAAGCATAGGCCGAAGCCAGGAACGATTTTGACCAGGGGGTATCATCGCCGTCAACAAAAACGCGCTCGGTGCCATAAACGGACACGGTTTCGGCGTAAGCGGTCAGCCCGCTCATGCCCAACTGAAGCTCGCTGGCCTCTTCCAGGGCGTCTTGGCTGAGCACGCCGGGGCGGCCCACTTGCCCGCCTACCAGCAGGGCCAGGGCGTTCATCGGGCCATAGTTGAACACGGCCACGGTGGTTTCAATTTCATTGAAACCATAGTAGGTCGCTTCGGCGGAATCGGCAGCCAACAAGACCGGGTTGTCTTGCAGGTTGGTCACGTGAGCCTGGTTGGAAGGGGTCCGGCGGGCGCGCATTTTTTGCACCCCCATCATCATTTCCACCACGTTCAGCTCATCGATGACCGCTGCGATCTTGGCCGGGGTCAAACCGGAGAAGACCTTGGCCACCTTTTCCCGTGGTACATTAATATCGACGATCATTCTGGCGATATCCACACAGGGGATAGCCATCATTTCCTCGGCCACCGCCGTGTTGATGGCGTAGTTGGCAATGAAGATTTCGTTGAAGTCGAACTCGTCACGCTTTTTGCCGTCCATCTCCACGATGACGCCGTTTTGTACTTTGATACTCGGTTTTGGATCATTGGGGCTGCCCATGGCAATCATGCCAACTTCGGGCCATTCGGTCACAAAGCCATCTTTATTGACCGGCCGCTGCTCCAAAACCTCGAACCTCTTATGTCGTTTTGCCATTCTTTTGCCTCCTCAATAGGCTGGAGTTATGCCCAGATTAAATGTAAGGAACGCCCAAGCAGGCCGGTTCGCTTCCCAATGTCCCCAGCAGCCTGACTCCCACTTCGCGAGCGGTGATGATGGCCTGGCGAACTGCGCCAGCGTCGCCGCTGAAGAACCCGATGACCTCGTTGGAGAATGAGGTTCCACCGGCAGGAGTGGCGTAGCCAATCAAATTCACATCGGCCGACTTAACCGCCGCATCAACCATCAGCACGCCAATCACGGCGGGAGCGCCCACGCACAAACCAAAGGCCTTCCCAATGGGCGCGCCAAAAGCTTTTTCGCAGGCAAAACTGGCCCGAGCCGTATATTGCAGCTCGATGTGGCCGGCGTCATTGGCATAAACATCGCCAAAGGTGCGGGCCAAATCCTTTAAAGCCACCTCAATGGCGCGGCGGGCGTCGGATACTTCCTCGGCTCCCAGAATGATCAGCGAGCCGTGGCCAGCGCCGCCCTTGGTATCGCGGGGCAGTTCGATTTTCAACACTTCGGTATTGGTCGCTTTGACCGCCTCATCCACGGCCATAATGTGGGGACCGGCCCCGGTACGACCGCCAAAAATACCGATAGAACGGTACTTGGGATCAATACCCATAACTTTATGCAATTCCGGGTCCACATTGGCAATCACCAAACCGATGGTGTCGCCAAAGGCGGTACCGACAAATTCGGTCATGCCGGGGTTTTGAACTCCGGTCAGCGAACTGGCCGGCGGAGCCGATTGGCTGCCGTTAGCCCCCAATTTTTGCATAACCTGTTGTACCATAAGATCAATCATTTTGTCTTCCATGTAAACATTACCTCCTGTTTATTTCGGTTAATAGCCGCTAACAGGCTATGCGCCCTTCTTGGGCAATAACATTTCGGTATCGGCATGCGGCCGGGGGATCACATGGATGGAAACCACTTCACCTACCCGTTTGGCGGCAGCAGCGCCGGCGTCGGTAGCAGCCTTCACAGCCCCCACATCGCCTCGCACCATTACCGTGACCAGCCCTGAGCCGATCTTTTCCATGCCAACCAGCGAAACATTGGCCGCTTTAACCATAGCGTCGGCAGCTTCAATCACCGCTACCAAGCCTTTGGTTTCGACCATACCCAAAGCTTCACCTTGAGCATTTGCCATTTTGATTTACTCCTTTCGATTTGAACTATATGTTAATAGATTCTGCCTCAGTTCGTCGAGGCCCGATCCAGTGATCGCGGAAACATAAAAAATTTTCCCTGTTACCCCACTCTGGCGCAGCAACATCGCGGCCCGCTCCGGGTTTGCGTCGGGGGCGTCCATCTTGGTGACAACACCATAAACAGGTTTATTACAAAACATACGGAAATAAAAAGGGGGAAAACGAGAGTGGTAGCGAGTGGCATCATGCGCCACCAGAATGAGTTCAACATTGCCGGCAACGGAAACCAACCGCTGGCGCATGAACCACATTTCAGAGAACTCGCCAGGAGTATCAATACACCAATCGGAAAATTCAACCGATTGGGTTTTACGGATCGATGTAACGGTTTCTTGACGTAAAGCCGAAAGCAGGGTGGTTTTACCCGCCCCAACTCCGCCGCACAACATAAACCGCTTATTTTTTTCAACTACTGTCGTAGTAGTAATAGACATAAAGACCTTGAAGTTTCCTCACCCATTGCTACGACAAAAAACTTATCGCAGCCCAATATGCTGCTATACCAGAACTATTACACCCTGGTAATTGGGGCCGGAAAAAAGCCCAGAATGGACTCTAACCCCTCATTAGCTGCTCTAACAGCCACTTCCACACTGGTTAATTTACCGGTCAACACCAACGTCCCACTAAACCGATCAAGAAAACCAACTTCTACATCGGCCGCCTTGAGAGCAATATCCCCGGCAATAATAGCTCCCTCACCGGGGGTAAGGGTTAGCACGCCAATGGCACCAACTTCACCATCTAGCCCAACATGCCGACACAGTGACTCGTCAGGGTTGGCAATAATGTGGGCAATAGTTACCTGTCGACCTGGTACATATTCATGAATAACACGAGTAACAGCCTGATCTGGTGGACCGTAGGAAAATTTTGTCATAGCCTTTTTATCATACCAACCTCACCAACTGGATTCAATGCGCAAAGCAGGGAGGAATATACACAAATCAGTGATATTTTAGGGGGTAAAAAGGCTCAAAAAAGGCTTTTTTGGCGGTCCAAATACGGGGTTGCGGACCGGAGAGAATGTGACAACTGGCCCTACTACCGCCAAAAAGTGGATAACATCACCAAAAAGTGTATAAACGCCATTAGTTTTGAGATTGTTTCCAGGCGTCAGGGCGATTATGCTGAGAGATGCACTTATTCGCGTCCCGGCGCGGCAAGTCATTAGTCTATTGAGATGAAAAAAGCCCAGCGTGTCAAAGTGCATTTTGACACTCCATAGCAACTCGAGGGAGTATTGTTATGAAAGCACTGGTTTACCACGGCCCCGGTCATATTGCCTGGGAAGAAAAGCCGCTGCCGGCCATCCAGCAAATGACCGATGTGATTGTTAAAATCAGCAAAACCACCCTGTGCGGAACCGATTTGACCATTTTAAAGGGTGGCGTGCCCAGCGTTACGCCAGGCCGGGTGATTGGCCACGAAGCCACCGGTTATATTACCGAAATAGGACCGGCCGTGACCGACTTCAAGGTGGGCGATCACGTGTTAATCCCCTGCACCACTTCCTGCGGGCGCTGTGCGGCTTGCCGAAAGGGTTTATTCTCTAGCTGTGAACGAGGCGGCTGGATTATTGGCAACACCATTGACGGGGTGCAGGCCGAGTATGCCCGCATTCCGTTAGCCGATTCGAGTTTACACCACATCCCCCCTGGTATAAATGAAGAGGCCGCCCTCATGCTGGCCGACATTATTCCAACCGGGCTGGAAGTGGGTGTACAGAAAGGTGAAGTTAGCCTGGGAGATACAGTCGCCATCATTGGGGCCGGGCCGGTGGGGTTGGCTACAGTCATCGCTGCTCAATTTTATTCGCCGGCTGAGATTATTGTGGTGGATTTGGATGAAAACCGTCTGGAAATTGCCCGCAAACTGGGCGCAACCGTGACCATTGACAATCACGATAACCAGGCTTATGAAAAAATTATGAGATTAACCGCCGGGCGCGGGGTTAATGTAGCGATTGATGTGGTAGGGCAACCGGCCACCTGTACCTTAACTCAGCAAATTATCGGACCGGGTGGGCGTATCGCCGATATTGGCATCTTTAGCAAAGGGGTAGAAGTTAATAAGCCGGAGCTGTGGACGCGAAACGTCACCATCCGGATGGGGGTGGTAAACACCAATACCATTCCGGTGCTGATGAAAATGATCAAGGCGGGCAAGCTCGATCCCACCCAGCTCATTTCACACCACTTCCGCCTGGACCAGGTTGTGGCCGCCTATGAAATTTTCAAAAACGCCGCTCAAGAGCAGGCCATCAAAATTGTCTTGAGTAGCGATGAAACGGCAGTTCCAAACGACGAGAGAGTCATCCGGCAAATTGTGGCTCAGGTTTTAGCCAAATTGTAAGGGGGCGTAATGATTTTAACGATTAACTGTGGCAGTTCAACAATTAAATATCAACTGTACACCACCGATGTACAGCAGGTTGTATCCAAGGGAATTGTGAGCCGGATTGGCGAAGATGGCTCCTACGTGGATCACCAAGCTCGCGGGCAAAAAGTTCGGCACGAATTGCCTATCCCCAACCATCATGCCGCTTTTGAAATTGCCATTCAATACCTGCTCCATCCCAAATATGGGGCGATGGCCAATATCAACGAAATCCAGGCCGTAGGGCATCGAGCGGTGCATGGGGCCGATATTTTTATCGAGTCCACCCTGATCACCGAAGAGGTGATCGAAAAGCTGGAAGAGTGTGTGCCCCTGGCCCCGCTGCACAACCCGCCGAATTTGGTCGGCATCCGCGAAGGCCGGCTGCTGCTGCCCCATGTGCCCCACGTGGCCGTGTTTGATACCTCGTTTCACCAAACGATGCCACCCAAGGCTTATATTTATGCCCTCCCCTACGACTACTATCTCAAGCATAAAATCCGCAAATACGGTTTTCACGGCACCTCCTGCCGCTATGTTAGCCAGCGCACCGCCGAACTTTTGCAGCGGCCCATTGACGAGCTGAAAATGGTAATCTGCCACCTGGGGAACGGAGTGACAATGGCAGCCGTGCAGTCCGGTAAATCGGTCGATACCAGCATTGGTTTTGCCACTTTTTCCGGGGTTATGATGGGGACGCGCTCCGGGGATATTGACCCCGGCCTGGCGTTTTATCTAAACCGGCAGTTGGGTTTAAGCCTGGAAGAGATTGAACACATCTACTATAAAGAGAGCGGGCTGCTGGGCGTGTCGGGCGTTAGTAACGATATGCGTGTGATCGTCGAACAGGCGCAGGCCGGCCATCAACGCTGCCAACTGGCCCTGGAAATTTTTGCTTATATGACCAAAAAATATATCGGCGCTTATGCCGCCGCGATGGGGGGGATTAACGCCCTGGTCTTTACCGCCGGCATTGGCGAAAACAGTGTCGTTATCCGCGAAATGATCTGTGAGGGGCTGGAATTTCTGGGTATCAAGTTAGACCTCCGCAAAAACGCCGAAGCCGTAGGCAAAGAAATGATCATTAGCCAGCCGTCGGCGGCAGCGTCCGTGCTGGTAGTGCCGACCGATGAAGAAAAAATGATCGCCCTCGATACGCTGAACCTGGCCGGATTAGGATAGTTAATGAATTCAGCCGTAGCCGCTATTTTAGATGAAGCAAAAAATGTATTAAATGGATCACCTGCTCAAAACGGCTATCGCGGTCCGGTTCACGTGGGCGTTGACCTGGGCACGGCTTACACCGTGCTGGTGGTTTTGGATCAAGATTATCGCCCCCTGGCCGGGCGCTACCAGTTTGCCCAGATTGTTCGCGATGGGCTGGTGGTTGATTTTATTGGGGCCATCAAGCTGGTCAGCCGGATGAAGGCCGAAGTAGAGAGCCAGTTAGGGTTTAAGCTAGAGTCGGCGGCTACCTCTTATCCGCCGGGAGTGCCGGCGGCGGAAGTCAAAGCCACTCAAAACGTGCTCATTGGGGCGGGTTTGGAATGTAGCCACTTTGTGGACGAACCAACCGCTGCCAATGCCCTTCTCCAAATCGAGAATGGTGCGGTCGTTGATGTGGGGGGGGGCACAACCGGGGTGGCGATTGTCAAAAAAGGCCAGGTGATTTACACCGCCGATGAGGCCACCGGCGGGACGCAGTTTTCGCTGGTGATTGCCGGGGCGCTAAATGTCTCCTTTGAAGAGGCCGAGGAAATCAAGAAAGATCCGAGCCAGCAGCGGATGGTGTATCAATTGGTGCGTCCGGTCATGCAAAAAGTGGGGAGTATTGTCGCCCGGCACATCAAAGCTTATCACGTCGAAACCATCTACCTGGTCGGCGGCACCAGCGGCATGCCCGGTATGGCCGAAGTCGTCACCGAGATGACCGAAACACCGGCGGTTGTCCCCAATCATCCCCTATTTGTCACCCCTATCGGTATTGCGATGCATGATGGTCAACAAAACGGTCACGCCACATGGCGATATTCAGCGGGGGTCAAGCCTGTTTCACGCCGAAAAAGGCGGTAAAAATTAGTGGCATTCTGGTAGCCAACCGCTTCGGCAATCGCGTAGATGGTTAAGTTGGTGGTTCGTAACAATTTCTTGGCCGCTTCAATCCGCAATTTAGTGAGGTGGTGTTTGTAGTTAACCCCGGCCCTTTCCTTCAAAAGATGGGCTAGATGGGATGGACTGAGATTGACCGCACCCGCCACCTCATTCAAGGTAATATCGGGGTTATGGTGGTGTTGCTGGATGTAATCGAGCGCCTGCTGAACCATATCCTCCCCGCCGGAGATGGGGGTTGGAATGGCAGCAATCAACTCGGTCAAACTACTCAAGGCCCAGGCGCGCATATCGGCCAGGTCTTCCGTGGCCAGCAGCGCCGCAATCTGCTCATGGGATAAGTCGAGCACCTCAGCCTCAACAGCCCCGGTCCCAATGACGGTTCGGGCTACCAGGGCCATCAATTCCGACAGGCGATTACGGATAACATCCAGCCTCTCTCTAAATTGATACATCAGATAATCTAACATATCATTCAGCAGGGCGACAGCGGTTTTGGTTTCACCGAGCCGCACACTATCCAATAATTTGTGTTCTAATTGGGCCGGATAGGATGGTTTACTTTGATAATGAGCGTCCTCAATGTCGTCAATGTGGATAACTCGCTGCTGCGCCTGGTCGGTTCCGTGACGGCAGGCTAAACTGGCTTCGGCATAGGACAGCGGAATGGATTCCAGGTCGGGATAGTGATGTCCCAATCCAATCGTCACCGACAAGCCCAGCTTGGTGACCAGGGTGCGGTAGATAATGTCTCCCAACTGCCGCATTTGCTCAACTACAGGCTGGTCGGGATCGGTGGAGACAATGGCAATCACCCGATTGGGGGCGCTAAAACCAACCAAAAAAGTTTTAGCCTCGCCAAATATGTGAGGCTCTATTTCGGTAAAAATGCCGGGGGCGCCCTCTGACCATACCGTTTCAAAACTATCTACATCGGCTACCAAAACTGCCGGCCAGGAAATAGTTTTGCCCAGGTGTGTTAGCGAAGTTTCCAACGCAGCCTTATCCGCAGCTAAACCGCGCACCAGCCGGTCAACCAAGCTCGTTTCAACTACGGGCAAGGTTTTTTCCAGGTAGGTTTTGGTTTCCACAGCTTCTTGTAACTGCTGCCGTTCTGCTTGAATCTGCTCATTAACCTGAGCCAGAATTTCGACCAGTTTGGCCGGACGAATTGGCTTAAGCAAATAGTCAACTACGCCCAGTTTGATCGCCCGCTGCACATAAGGAAATTCATCATAAGCGGTCAAGATAATAATGCGGGTGGTGGGAAGCTCGGTCCGGATAACAGCCGTGGCCTGTAACCCATCCATACCAGGCATCCTTATATCCATCAACACGATGTCGGGTTTGGCCTGACGAGCCAACTCTACTGCTTCTGTCCCGCTGCTGGCCTCAATTACCGGATAGAATTCGGGCTTACTCTGGGCCACCACGCGGGCTATCGTTGAACGAATAATAGGGGTATCATCAGCCACTAACAAACTGGGCATATTTCCGCCTTTCCTCCAGCTCAAAAGGCAATAGGTATCCATCACTTCTGTTTAACGAAAGAGGCCAGACGTGTTGTAGGATGCTCGCCCAGAACTTATCTTCCAAACAATCTCTCGTCATCAAGCGATAAAAATAGCATGATCCGGCAGCCTTTATCGGGAGCGCTTTCTACCCGAAGGTCAAACTTGTTGCCATATTCTCCTTCCAAACGCCGGATCACACTCTGCAAGCCAAGAGAGGGCCTTTTTCGATCTGTCGGGGTAATGACCAGATGATTATTCAGCGCTGTCACCTGGGCTTCTTCCATACCCACCCCATCATCAGACACTTCCAGCAAAACATTATTGTCCTCGCGTACAACCCTCACTTGTATGGTCACCGGGCGCACTAAAGGTTCAACCGCATGGACAATAGCATTTTCAACCAGGGGCTGGAGCAGCATACAAGGCACTTGCAGGTGCTGAAGCGAGGAGTCTATCTCGATGTGTTTATTGAGACGATTACCAAAGCGAAGTTGCTGTATGGTCAGATAACGGTCAACCATTTCTACTTCTTCATCCAATGGCACCATTGTAGCCGTGTTACGCAAACTGTAACGTAACAAATCGCTCAAGGTGTAGGCTATTTCTTCAGTCCGGTGGGCATTCTCTTCCAGGGCGGTATACCCCACCAGGGTTAGCGAGTTAAAAAGAAAATGGGGATTGATTTGGGATTGTAAGGCGCGTAATTGGGCATTTTGCAGAGCGGCCTCCATCGCCGCTTTTTCTTGAGCCTCTTTGAGCAGCCGGGCCTGGGTTAAATTAGCCATACCGATTTCAACAATATGGTTGGCCGTTAGCATGAGCATCTCTACGGCGGCGTCAAGGCGCTCGCGGGGAATGGCCGGAATTTGTTGGGCAACGCGTAATAGCTGTTCACGAGGTAAATCTAAATGTATGTTTCGAGCTATAATATCTTTTACAAATTCGTCTCGATCTTCGGTTAAGACCACTTGCCCGCATAAAAGGCAGCCAATATATTCATCTTCAATGGTAATGGGAGCAGCCACATCCATCAATCCACCCAAACAAACATAAGCTTCCGGCTTATCAGAATAATGCGCCGCCAATCCACCCCTGGCGTCACATTCTTTGCAGCGGGCTAAACCGGCCGGGGTCGAGCGAATCATCTGGCAGATGGGCTGAAAATTACTATTGCGGGTGATCGGCGTACCGATTTTATCGACCGTAACGGAAGCTACACCCATCGCTTTTGAAAATGTATCCTGAATACGTTGTAATACTTTGAGGTCAACAATATCCTCAATACCCAGATTATCAGTAACTGTTGGCTCAGTAGTATGCATGTGATAGTCTCCTGCTACATAATAAAAAGGGAATGACCACGACACATGGTCATTCCCTTTTCACACGAGGGTTATCCCATCATCTAAGCAAAGACGGGGGTTCTGGCTCAGTTAAACACCAAACCAAATAAATGCAAGTATAGAAGGAGTAATTCCCCTTTAGCGTGGGTAAAGCATAAGAAGTATAGACTTCAGTCTGCTACCAGCCTAAAAGTGGAATGAATTTTGTACTCCCCCCGTCACAGATGGGAAATACTCTATAGCAGTAAGTTTGGTGAAACCCTACAGTTGCGGGACAGCGCTGGAATTCCAGCCCTAGCTTGGCCGGGCACCAGGCTTCACCCTTTACCTCTCGTCTTCCACAATAGCCGACAAGATGTGCGCCTTTGCCTATTTTATTACAAACGATCAGCAATTTTAAACTATATTACAGTCCGAATTTTTTGTCAAAATTATACTGGGGTGAGTCTACCCCAAATTTTTGATAAAAAAGCCAGCTTTTTGCTGGCTTTTTTAGAGGCGACGGCGGGATTTGAACCCGCGCATAAAGGTTTTGCAGACCTCTGCCTTACCACTTGGCTACGTCGCCAGAAACACGGTGAATTAGAGAAGGCAAGTAAACTAGCAAACGAACAAACCGACAAACGAACAAACGAATGAACGAGCGAGTTCTTTGCTTAACTACTCTCTAAATTGTGGTATTATTTTACCATCAGTTTTTCAGGCCGTCAATTAATGTATTAACAATGTCATTAAGATAAGCCGGAGTGCAGAATTTATTCTGCCTGCCAGACTGAAGTCTGGACTCCTTAACTTAATGACATTGAATGTATTAATGTCTGTGCTTTAAAAATCATTTTATTCATCAGGCTCCGCGCCAGCAGTTCCTCACTGTAACGGATCTCGCCGTAGCGAGCATCTACGTCCACTTCACCCACCCGGCCTACTCGCCCCCGGGCTGGTAAGGTCAAATCGACCGGTACGCGCCAGACCCACTCACATTATGAGCAGCTTGGCCGGATTTCGCAACTCGGCAACCGGAGCATCAGCGGATCGAGAATATCCTGGCACGAGGAGAGCTGGCGGATTCGCTCTTATTCCCCCGATTGTGGAGGTTTTATAGGCGTCCCGTTTTTTCAAAATGGTGGACCAACTCAAGCCGGCCTGGGCGCCTTCACTCGGCAGCGTGACGGTCTTGATCGGCTGCCGGGTCTATCTCTCGGATCAAGGCATGCAATTCCGCCTGATGATGCAGACCATTGGTGGCTGCACTGAAACGCTGGTGCAGTTGAATGCGCGCCTCAAGATTGAGCGAATTTTTGTATTGCTGTGATCTGAGATAGGCCTGATCTGTTGTCCTGGTCATAAAAGGTCACAGCCGGTCCCCAGCAACGGCAACGGGTTCATTTTATCTCTTATTTGAAATCACATAGCGATACACGGTAAGGGTGATAAAAACTTCAAATATCAGTACAATAAGTGATAACCAAAAAGTGTCGTAACTCAACAGCCATGGCTCGGTCATTTGGGTGACTTGGATAAAAACATTCAAAAAGGAAGTAAAAACAAGATAAAATCCGGCCAGCCAAAACTGACGTAAAACAGCAAATAGTAATCCAAGAGATTTGATCCTGATGTTGTTACCATCCTTCATGAGCATCAAGCCACCAGCCACACTGGCAAAGACGCCGACACAACCCAGCATGATTTGAAACGAGGTATAGTCCACCACATTGGCACTGACGGTATAATCATCCCACCGTAACCAAAAATAGGCCAACCGTAACAGAGCCAGGCTTAAGGCAACTAAAAATATCTGGCCGTAATCCTTGAGCGATTTTTGGCGTTTAAAAACCTTAAATAAGAGGATGCCCATAAATACAGGGAGTGAGATGATATAAATATGAGGATTGCTGTCGGCATACGTACTTAACCAAAGAACGACCCAGGAAAAATCAAAGGCGTCAGTGAGAGCGTCCGTTAAACTCCATCCCACTGAGGGATATTTCAAAAAATGGTTGGCTCGTAGATTGACTGTAATATTTCAACATCCCCACCCACGTAATTGTGACCCTCTTTGGCTAAACCTCTCCTGGCCCAAAGTTGTTCTGCTTTTTCCAGGGTTGAACCGCTAATAATACCGAGTCCTGGGTAATAATCCTGGTTTTTTAAAATATATCCAATCCTGGATAATCTTGCTTG
>CAZUNT010000085.1:0-29182 GCA_964622215.1 uncultured Caldilineaceae bacterium | reverse complement strand
GTCTTGACGGTTTCTATGTTACAGTTTCTACGATGTCCTGAAGGGCGACAAGTAAGAAGTAAGAAATCGTAAGTTGACAATCGTAAATCGTAAATCGTAAATCGGGGTGTTTCTGTATGACCTTGATAGATTGGGCTCAAATTGGGCTATATATGCTGGTACTGCTGCTGCTGGTCAAGCCGCTGGGCGCGTTTATGGCCCGCGTCTACCAGGGCGAAGCTACCTTTTTGGACCCGGTGGTGGGTCCGGTTGAACGTCTCCTCTACCGGCTGGCGGGTGTGCGCGCCGACGAGGAAATGAATTGGAAAACTTACGCTATAGCCATGCTGCTTTTCAACGCATTGGGGCTATTTTTGCTCTACGGGCTGCAACGCTTGCAAGGCATTTTGCCATTCAATCCGATGGGGCTGGGCGCGGTCACGCCCGACTCGTCGTTTAACACGGCGGTCAGCTTTGCCACCAATACCAACTGGCAGGGCTACGGCGGCGAAACAACCATGAGCTACCTGACCCAAATGTTGGGCCTGACCGTGCAAAACTTTGTTTCGGCGGCAGCGGGTATGGCCACGCTGGCTGCCTTCTGCCGGGGCCTGGCCCGGCACACCCCCTCCTCCCCCCCGACGACGGAGGGAACTAAAGGGGGGGTTGGCAATTTCTGGGTGGACCTGACGCGTACGACCCTATACATCCTGCTGCCGCTGGCCATCATCGGGGCGTTGGTCCTGGTTTCACAGGGAGTGGTCCAAACGTTCAGCGTCTACCAAACGGCGTCACTCTTGCAGCCTACCACCGACGCCGCCGGGAACACCGTAACCGAGCAAACCCTGGCCGTTGGTCCGGCTGCCTCCCAAATCATTATCAAGCAGTTTGGTACGAATGGTGGTGGCTTTTTTAACGTCAACTCAGCCCATCCATTCGAGAATCCCACGCCGCTGTCCAACTTTGTGGAAATGCTGGCTATCTTGCTGATTCCGGCAGCGCTGTGCTACACCTTCGGGAAGATGGTTGGCGATACGCGCCAGGGTTGGGCGGTGCTGGCGGCGATGACCCTAATATTTATACCCTTGATGCTGATTACTGTCAGCGCCGAGCAGAATGGCAATCCTTTCCTGACTCAACTGGGAGCAGACCAAGCTGCCAGTGAATTGCATGCCGGCGGCAATATGGAAGGCAAAGAGGTCCGTTTTGGCATTGCCAATTCGGCCTTGTGGGCCAGCGCCACGACGGCCGCCTCCAATGGCTCGGTCAATTCTATGCACGATTCATATACCCCCATCGGCGGCCTGATCCCGATGTGGCTAATGCAATTGGGCGAAGTCATCTATGGAGGGGTTGGCTCCGGGCTGTACGGCCTGCTGGTCTTTGCCATCATTGCCGTATTCGTGGCCGGGCTGATGGTCGGGCGGACGCCGGAATACCTCGGCAAAAAGATCGAAGCTTATGAGATGAAAATGGCCGCGATTATTATCCTCATTCCACCGGCGGTAGTACTGGGCTTTACCGCTCTGGCTGTTGTTACCGACGCGGGTACAGCTACCATTTATAATTCCGGCCCCCACGGCTTTAGCGAGGTGCTCTATGCCTTTAGCTCGCAAGGCAACAACAACGGCAGTGCCTTCGCCGGCCTGGGAGCCAACAATCCGTTTTATAACCTCACCGGCGGGTTAGCGATGCTCTTGGCCCGCTATTGGCTGGCTATTCCCACCCTGGCCATTGCCGGGTCGTTGGCTTGCAAGAAGAAGGTACCCCTTGGGTCAGGCACGCTGCCCACCCATAGCCCGCTTTTTATTGGCTGGCTGGCTGCCGTAGTCATCATCGTCGGCGCGTTGAGCTTTTTACCGGCCCTGGCCCTGGGTCCCATCGTGGAGCATCTGTTGATGAACCAGGGAGTAACATTTTAGAACGACCGGAGACCCCCTCCCAACCCTCCTCCTCAAAGGGGGAGGGTTGGGGTGGGGGTGCGGTCAAGTTTGGGGGATAAACTATGAGGGAAACAAAAACGCAAGCTCAAATCAAACAAGAATTATACCGTCGCGCCATCGTTGACGCCTTTCGTAAACTCGATCCTCGCCGGCAAGTGCGTAACCCGGTCATGTTTGTGGTGGAGATTGGCAGTATTTTGACCACGGTGCTGTTCATTCAAGCCCTGTTCGGTCAGGGCGAAGCGCCGGCCGGCTTCATCTTGGCCGTGTCGGCCTGGCTGTGGTTTACCGTCATCTTTGCCAACTTTGCCGAGGCCCTGGCCGAAGGCCGGGGCAAAGCCCAGGCCGAAGCGCTGCGCAAAACCCGGCAGCAGACAGTAGCCAAAAAGCTTCAGCGGCCGGAGCGCAGCGCCAAAGTTGAAAAAGTCTCCTCCACCGTCTTGCGTCAGGGCGACATATTCCTGGTTGAAGCGGGCGATATCCTGCCGGCTGACGGCGAAATTATCGAGGGCGTCGCTTCGGTGGACGAGAGCGCCGTCACCGGCGAGAGCGCCCCGGTCATCCGCGAGTCGGGCGGCGACCGCAGCGCCGTCACCGGCGGCACGCGGGTGCTGTCGGATTGGCTGGTGGTGCGGGTCAGCGCCAACCCCGGTGAGGGCTTTTTGGACCGTATGATCGGCCTGATTGAAGGAGCCAAACGCCAAAAAACACCCAACGAAATCGCCCTGAACATCCTGCTGGCCGGGTTCACCATCATCTTTCTGTTGGTGTGCATCACCTTGTTGCCCTACTCGCTTTTCAGCGTGGAAGTGGCCGGGCAGGGTACCCCTATCACTATCACCGTGCTGGTGGCCTTGCTGGTCTGCCTCATCCCAACGACTATCGGCGGGCTGCTCAGCGCCATCGGCATTGCCGGGATGGACCGGCTGATCCGGCGCAATGTCATCGCTATGTCAGGCCGGGCGGTCGAGGCGGCGGGCGATGTGGACGTACTGCTGCTGGATAAAACCGGCACCATCACCCTGGGCAACCGCCAGGCCGTCGAGTTTATTCCGGTGGATGGAGCCAATGTCCAGGAATTAGCCGATGCCGCCCAACTGGCCTCGCTGGCCGACGAAACGCCCGAAGGTCGCAGCATCGTCGTGTTGGCCAAGGAGAAGTACGGGCTGCGGGGGCGCACCGTTGGCGTACAAGAGGAAGTCCCCTACGGCGCGCACTTTGTACCCTTCACGGCGCAAACCCGGATGAGCGGCGTCGATTTGAACGGAATCAGTATCCGCAAGGGCGCGCCTGATGCCATCGCCGCTTATGTAAAAACTAACGGCAACGGCGTATCCTCGGAGCTAGACCGGGTCATCGAGCGGATTGCCCGCAATGGCGGCACCCCCCTTTCGGTGGCACGTAACGGCCATCCCTTGGGGGTCATCCATCTCAAGGATGTGGTCAAAGGCGGCATCAAGGGGCGCTTCAGTCAACTGCGGCGTATGGGTATCAAAACGGTCATGATTACCGGCGATAACCCCTTAACTGCCGCCGCTATTGCCGCCGAAGCCGGGGTAGACGATTTCCTGGCCCAGGCCACGCCTGAAGCCAAGCTCAAGTTGATCCGCGAATACCAGAACAGTGGGCGGCTGGTGGCAATGACCGGCGATGGCACCAACGACGCCCCGGCCTTGGCCCAGGCCGATGTGGCGGTAGCAATGAACACCGGCACGCAGCCGGCCCGTGAGGCGGCCAACATGATCGACCTGGACAGCAACCCAACCAAGCTGTTGGAGATTGTGGAAATCGGCAAGCAACTGCTGATGACGCGGGGAGCACTGACCACCTTCAGCATCGCCAACGACGTAGCCAAATATTTTGCCATCATCCCGGCGGCCTTCGCCTCAACCTACCCGGCCCTGGCGGCGCTGAACTTTATGGGCCTGGCTACTCCGGCGAGCGCGATTTTGTCGGCGGTGATTTTCAATGCCTTGATTATCATTTTCCTCATTCCGCTGGCTTTGCGCGGCGTGCCCTATCGCCCGGTGGGTGCGGCCCAACTGCTGCGCGATAACCTGCTAATTTACGGCGTGGGGGGATTGATTGCGCCCTTCATCGGCATCAAGCTGATTGACTTGATCCTGGTAGGGCTGGGCCTGGTTTAAAACAAAGAAAGGGTTTTTTTCTCGATATGCGTACCCAATTAAGACCGGCAATTATGATGCTGGTTCTACTCACCCTCATCACCGGCTTACTTTACCCTCTGACGGTGACAGTCATTGCCCAGGCAGCTTTTCCCAGCCAGGCTAATGGCAGCTTGATGGTCCAGGATGGCAAAGTGGTCGGCTCGAGGCTGATTGGCCAGTCGTTTGATGATCCAAAATATTTTTGGAGCCGTTTATCGGCCACCGGCGCGTTTCCCTACAACGCTTTCAACGCCGGCAACTTAACCGGCTCATCCGGTTCAAACCTGGGGCCGACCAGTCAGGCTTTAATTGAGGCTGTACAAGCGCGGGTTGGCGCTCTTCACGCCGCCGATCCCGACAACAATGCCCCTATTCCGGTTGATTTGGTGACGGCTTCAGGCAGCGGGCTTGACCCGCATATCAGCCCGGCGGCGGCGTTGTATCAAGCGCCCCGGGTGGCGCGTGAACGCGGCTTGGGCGAGGAGGCCGTACACCAGCTTATAGACGAGTATACGGAAGATCGAACCTGGGGGATTTTGGGGGAGCCGCGAGTTAATGTGCTTGAATTAAATTTGGCCCTGGATCGTCTAAAATAAAAAAACGTGGTGAGTGTTCCGTTTTTCCACGGAACACTCACCACGCAACACCGATTTTATACGGAATTACCCCATCGCCGGCACATACAGCTTGGTGGTGTACTCTTTAATCATGCGGGTCATGCTAAATTGGGGGGCAATGGTGCGGATGGATTCTTTGACCAGCCTGATCCATTTATGGGGAATACCGGCGGCATCACAGTCATAAAAGGTCGAGGCGATTTGGTTCTCCAAAATATCGTACAGGGCCATCGCATCGGCGTGGTTGCGGGCCTCTTCGCTCTCATACTCTGCCTCAACGTCGCCGATAGCCCAACCATTCAGGCCATTGTATCCTTCAGCCCACCAGCCATCCAGGATAGAGAAGTTGAGACTGCCGTTCAAGCCGGCCTTCTGCCCGCTGGTGCCGCTGGCTTCCAGGGGCCGGCGCGGCGTATTCTGCCAGACATCAACCCCGGCGACCATGTGACGCGCCACGTTCATATCATAATCTTCGATGAAGATCAGATGCCCGGCCAGGCCGGCTTCGTGAGAGCGATGATAAACCTCACGGATAAAAGCTTTGCCCGGCTCGTCGCGGGGATGAGCTTTTCCGGCAAAGACAAACTGCACCGGCCGTTTGCCATCTCCATAAACGATCCGTTTGAGGCGCTCGGTGTCGTGGAAAAGCAGGGTGGCGCGTTTGTAGGTGGCAAAGCGCCGGGCAAAACCAATGGTCAAGGCGCGCGGATCCAATAAATTGGCGGTGGCCTGAATGTCATTGGGGTGCATGCGCAGGCGCATCATACGCTGGCGGGTGCGCAGCCGCACAAAATCAACCAGCCCGGCGCGCAGTTCGTTTATTACCGACCAAAGTTCTTCGTCGGGCACAAGCAGAATTTTATCCCACATGGCCTGGTCGTCGAGGCGAAAAACCCAGTCTTTGTCTAAATACTTGTCAAACAGGGCTTTCAACTCAGGGGCCAGCCAGGTTTCGGTGTGGATGCCGTTGGTGACATAAGTAATAGGCACTTCGTCTACGCTCTTTTTGGGCCAGAGCCAGCTCCACATCTTACGCGACACCTCGCCATGCAGCCTGCTGACGCCGTTGTGATAACCGGACATTTTCAGCGCCAGCACGGTCATGCTAAAAGTCGGCCCCCAGCCATGCTCCTGGCGGGCCAGGTTCAAAAACTCCTCGCGGCTGATTTTGAGAGATTCATGCCAACGGGGGAAGTAACGATCTATCATATGGAAGGGGAAGGCATCGTGCCCCGCCGGAACGGGCGTATGGGTGGTAAAGACTGAACTTTTGCGCACGATTTCGGCGGCTTTGGCAAAGCTCATGCCCTGCTGGACCAACTCTCTGGCTCGCTCCAAAACCAAAAAGGCTGAGTGTCCCTCATTCATATGGTAAACTGCCGGCTGGATGTCCAACGCCCGCAGCGCCCGTACGCCGCCCACACCCAGCACCTTTTCCTGGGCCAGGCGCATCTCCTCGTCGCCGCCGTAGAGCCGGGCAGATAGTTCACGATCTTCAGGCGCATTGGGATGAATATCGGTATCCATCAAATATAGGGTAATTATGCCTACCTGAATCTGATACACCTTGGCATGGACTCGCCGGTCGGGCAAACCATCGCGCGCGGGCAACGTCACCGAAACAACCACCTCTTTGCCGTCGGCGGTAAAGGCGGGCTGGGCCGGCGCATCGGTCAAGCGCACCTTAACGTAGATGGCCTCCTGGTCGCCATTGGGGGTGATTTCCTGCCTGAAATACCCTTGAGGATACAAAAAGCCCACGCCGATGAAAGGCAAGCCGAGGTCGCTGGCCTCTTTGGTGTGATCTCCGGAGAGAACGCCCAGGCCGCCGGAGTAGATGGGTAAACATTCATGCAAACCAAACTCCGCCGAGAAGTAGGCAATGGGTTTATCTATTTTATCGCCGTAAGTTTGTTTAAACCAGGTCTTATCGAACACCTGATACTGGTCAAAAGCAGTCAAGACATTGTGGTAGACGCGAATGAATTCCGGGTCGTTAGCGACCTGATCTAACGAGGATTGGCGCACCTCCCGCAGGAAGAGGACCGGATTATGATACACATCTTCCCACAAGCGGGCATCAATACGCTTAAAAAGTTCCTGGGGCTCCGGATGCCAGGTCCACCATAGGTTATAGGCCACTTCAACCAAACGGCTGATTCGTTCAGGGATAGGGGTAAATCCAACTGCTCTCATAGCACCCTCTTTCTATAATTAGCAGGCAGTGAAACCAAATAATATGACGCCTGACAAAAAAATTGTAAGCTAAGTTAGAGAAAATTTCAAGTATAATACCGCTATATATTGTATATTAATTATTAAAATTGACCCATATATGGGGGGAACAAAAAGAGTCCAGGCTAAAAGCTGGACTCCTGGAGCAAAGGTTTACTCTGGGCGCTTAAAAGCGCGTACAAGGCTGCAATCTCATCACGGTGACTCCGCTCATGGCGATACGGCACACGCAGAACGCTGGCCAGGGTAACCGGCTCACCCCAGATGGGATGGTTGCCAACCCGGTCCAGGGCCTCTTCGGGGATGTGGTCGAGCAAGGCCAGCAGTTCAGTGCGGTTGGACTCCAGGGCGCAGATGACCTCGGTCCAGGTATAACCTGCTCGCTCGGCCACTTCGCGGTTATTCCAAGCATCCTGGCTAAAAGCGATCTCGTGGCACAAAGGCGAGATTGGACAATTTTCGTTTAAGATCCGATGAGCAAAATGAATAACTGACTCCTCCACCGCCACGAGATGAGTCACGTGATCTTTTATGCTCCAGGCGTCAGGGCGAGGCCGATAAGTGGTGGTTTCAGGATCGATCTGCTTGATAAGTTGGAGGGTTTTTTGTCGGCTTTCCTGCAACTTCTGGCGAATACCGGCAATGGGCGAACGGGACGCCATTAGTTAAAAAGTAAAGGCAGAATAATGACGCCGCTTTTGCCGGCCTCGGATAGGATGGCGCAGCCACTTAAGCCAACCACCCCCCCAAAGATGAGCAGAAACAGCAGCACTCCAACGCAAAAAGCAACAAGATGCAAGTACCCTAAGATCAACCCAACAACGGCCAGGCCGTCGCCCTGCATCCCTGGGTTATTTTTGATCTCACCCCGAGCCATATGACCGGTAACAATCGCCACAACTCCGCCGATAAAAGGAAATACAATCCAACTTAAAACCCCCGCCACAAGGCTAACAATCGCCATTGTGCTGGTTTGCGAAGTAGAGGTATATTCTGATTGATGCATTAAATTAGCTCCTAAATTTACTTCATTTAGTTTTTTGATCAGGCCGTAGCCATTTTAGCCCGGCGTCGTCCCCGCCACCAAACGAACACCAGCAGCAGAAAACCGATGAGCAGAACGACCAGAATGGGCAGGAGGATAGCCAGAATGGCCGTGATCAGAGCCAAAATATCCTCAATCAGGCTGACCGCCCAGTTACCTACCCCTGCCGTTGTGGCCGTGACCATCGGGCGAGCCGTAGATTTTACAACATGGACGCTGCCCGCAAAAATCAGCCCGGCAATGAAGGCCAACACCGGATGCATATCACCGACCACGCCGGAGCTGGCGGCAAAAAGAACCGCCCCGGCAGCGGGCCGGCCCACCGTCTGAATCACGTCGTTAACCGTATCCACCGCCGGAATCTTATCCACCGTCATCTCGATGATGAGCAACACTGCCAGCGTGCCAATGACCCACCAACTGGTCATCACGTCCCACGGCTCGTTTAAATGAATCAAGTTAGTATACTTAGCCGTTAAGGCGACGATGAGCAAAGGTAAATAGGCATTAAGCCCCGCCGAGGAGGACAATCCAAAGGCCGTTGCAATGTTTGAGAACGCTTCAATCATGGTAAATCTCCTTCAATTAATTAAAACACCTTATCACCTCAAAAGATGCGAATCTCGGCAATTACGAAAGCACGTTATTAGCTTCCTAAATTACACAGCCGCACAACATCTCATTACATCCTCAATATCATTATAACGCCCTTACGCTTAACTCAAAATGAGCTTCTCTCCTGGTGAGGTAAGTACCCTACCATCTACCTTATATTATGACCTGCAGCGATCATGTAGCCTTGCGGGCCAATTGGCCGTATAGGTTGGCAGAGACCAAATACGACCAAAAAGAAGTGAAAGCAATACCAACAAAACAAAGAATAATCCCAAATACAGCAATCAGGCCAGCTACCCAGCTCAACAGAATAACAATGATATAATCGCCGATGTTATTTTTGATAAAGTTAAAGATCTCGCCAAATTGAAAAGCCACCCCTAAGCTGTCATACTGGGCATAGCGGATTATCGCTGCGGGTAACAGGGCGTTACCCAGGAGACTCAAAATAACCTGCACGCAATTCAGACAAACCGCTACAGCGGTGAGCGCCCCGGCCACATCAGGATCAACGTCGCCATTAGTCATTGCAATGTTAATTCCTGCTCCTGCACAAGCAAAAATAAGGGCCGGCAGGTTGTAAACAATGCTGATGACAAACAGCATTAATCCCTTAGAAAACAGACTGCCAAATTCGGTCCACTCTGGCAACGGCGTCGAAACGCCATCGCGTACATTTTTGAGGGTTTCAAGCATATAACCACCGATAGGCAAGAAAAGGGCCAAGCCAACGAGAATCGGTGATAAAATGACACCCACCAACACAATTCCACCACCGATGGCGAGCTTCTTAATCCAATCGGGGTCATCGAATACAAAAGTAAAGGCTGAACCGATGTCCATAATTATCTGATTATCTCCTTAATTCATTTATAAAACTTCGAAGGCACATGGCGGCAAAGTCTCGTTGTCGTACTAACTTGGGTGACTATTACCCCAAAAATATCCACCCAAAGCGCCTAAACCGGCGGCAAGGAGAGCGCCCAAAAAGCAGCAGCCTGTAGTAGACACAATCACTGCTCCAATGCCGAGAGCATTCGGATCAATCCCGGTCTGGCGCAACGCCTCCAATTGCTCCGGCGGCAGGTCGGCCATCACCTGGGCCATCTGCGACGCGCCGGTAATGGCAAAGTAAGCTCCCTGTATCACAATATTGACCAATCCGGCGACTAACCCGGCCGCCGCTGCGGCAATGGCTCCATTCTTCGCCCCACTGCTGCCATTGCGAGGGGATGTCATCCACAAAGCTGCCAGCACGCCAATGCCTACATAAGCCAAGAAAGACAAAATCCAGGTAAAGCAACCAACGCATGGGATTAAACTCAGCAGGGTGAGTAGCACCAAAACGCCTGCCCCCACTCCGCCAGCTTTGAGTACTGCTTGTGTGTCCATAGTGAAAATTTACCCTCCTAAAGATAGAATAAATAAGACTAAAAGCTTCCTCATTATACCAAACCTACCTATGCCTGACAATACTCTGTTAGAATTACACCACCTTAAGCTGTTTGGCAAAAACCGAACGTCTGTGCTATACTCTACTATTCATTACGAAGATACTCAGAAAAAGTTGTAAGCTATGCTGATTGAACTAACCATCTCTGATTTTGCGATTATTGATAAGTTAACCTTGACCTTTGACCGGGGTTTTAATGTCCTGACCGGCGAAACGGGAGCCGGGAAATCCATTATCATCGACGCGGTTAGTATGCTGCTGGGTGGACGGGCTGATACGAACTTTGTCCGGGCGGGATGTGACCGGGCGCGGGTTGAAGGGGTTTTTCACCTGTCGGAGAGTTTACAGGCTGAGATTGTCCCCATCCTGGAACGAGAGGGGTTGGAAGGCGAGACGCCGGATACTCTCATTTTGGGCCGCGAGCTGCGCAGCACAGGCCGCAACTTTTGCCGGGTTAACGGCAGCACGGTTAACCTGAGCATTTTGGAGGAAATTGCCCGGCCATTGATTGACATTCACGGCCAGAGCGAGCACCTCAGCCTGCTGCAAGTCCGCGCCCACCAGCGTTTTCTGGATCGTTACGCCGGGCTGGACGAGCAGCGCCAGGCTCTGGCGGCCGAAGTGCGCCAACTGCGTCAGGTACACCAGGAATTGGCCGATTTGTTGCGCGACGCCCAATACCTGGCCCGCCGCCTCGACCAACTCTCCTTCCAGGTCGAGGAAATCCAGGCCGCCAAACTCCGGCCAGGAGAAGAGGCGGAACTCAACATCGAACGTAATCGCCTGGCTAACGCCGAGCAACTCGGCCAACTGGCCGGGGAAGCTTACCGCCTGCTGGTTGAAGGTGAAGCTGAGCAGCAAGCCTCGGTGACGGATTTGGTGGGGCAAGCGGCGCGGGCCATAACCGGCCTGACCAAGCTCGATCCAACCTTACAGGAGTTACACCAATTGGTCGATAACCTGACCTATCAGGTGGAGGAGCTGGCCGGGGCATTACGTGATTACAGTGAAAATATCGACTTTGACCCGGCCCGGCTGCAAGACGTCGAGGAGCGGCTGAGCCTTATCTTTAGTCTCAAGCGCAAGTATGGCAATTCCATCGAAGAAATCATCGAATTTGGGCAGCGGGCGCAGGCCGAGTTGGAAACCATTAGCCACAGCGAAGAGCGCAGCGAAGAACTGCGCCAGGTTGAAGAACAATTGCGGCGCAAGATTGGCCAGATGGCCCTGGCCCTGTCGCAAGCGCGGCGTGAAGCGGGCCAAACGCTGGCTCAAAGGGTGATAGACCAACTGGCCGACCTGGGGATGGCCAAAGCCGATTTTGCGGTCGAACTAACCTGGACCGATGATCCTGCCGGCGTGTATGTCGAAACCGAGCCGGAGGGCCAACGTACCCTGGCCTGCGACGAACGCGGCATTGACCGGGTTGAGTTTTTGATTGCCCCCAACCCCGGCGAACCCCTCAAACCCCTGGTTAAAGTCGCTTCCGGCGGCGAAACCAGCCGGATCATGCTGGCCCTTAAAACCGTCCTGGCCCAGGCCGACGAGACCCCGACCCTTATTTTTGACGAAATTGATCAGGGTATCGGCGGGCGTGTTGGCGGCGTGGTAGGCCGGAAGTTGAGGGGGTTAGCTCACCTGGCGGGGCATCAAGTATTGTGCGTGACGCACTTACCTCAAATTGCGGGATATGGCGATACCCACTATCATGTGACCAAACATGTCGTCGGCGCGCGGACGCAAACCGAAGTGCAAACCCTGGCCGGTGATGGCCGGGTGGAGGAACTGGCTCAAATGCTCGGCGCTCTCAGCCAGAGCACCCGCCAGAGCGCCCGCGAGATTTTGAATGAAGCCGAAAACAATTGACAATTGTCAATTGTCAATTGTTAATGACTCATCGGTCTTAATTGCCTAAATTGCCGTTGTAATTTCGATGTATTATCGCCCCCCAGAAAAAAGGCGTGGCCCGCTGTTAACCTTTGTTTTGTTTACGCTGCTTATTGGCATGCTGGCGGTTTTTGGCTTCCTGGTGGGCATTTACATTGGCTATTTTGACATTGAGACCACCACCCTGGCCAAACAGTTCGAGCCGACGCCAACGCCCACCCGCCCGGCCATCCTTTACATCGGCGATGGCGATAATTACTTTGCCGAGGGCAAACTGCACGAGGCTATTGAGGCCTATGAGCAGGCTATTCAGATTGACCCGAACCAAGATGTTCCTTACATTCGCCAGGGACGGTTGCTGGTCTACACTCGTGATACCGGCAAAGCTGTTGACCGGTCGGCTCAGGCAGTTGTCCTCAAGCCCAACAGCCCCGAAAACTTGGCTTACTACTGCCGCGCTCTGGATTGGGAGGCGCGTTATGCCGAAGCCCTGGATGTGTGCGGCTGCGCCGTAGAGTTAAACCCTGATTACGCCGAGGCTTATGCTTTCCTGTCCGAGGTTTATGCTGATCTGGGTAATTGGCAACTGGCCCAAGCCAACGCCCAAAAAGCACTCGACCTCAATTTTCAGAGTATGGACGCCCATCACAATATGGGCTACGCCCTGGAAGTGCAGGGACGCTACCCGGAAGCGGTCAAATTTTACGAAAATGCGATTACCCTGGCCCCCAACCTGGGCCCCCTTTACATCGACGCCGGGCGGATTTACCAAAACGGGCTAGGCGATTATGAAACCGCTCTCACCCGCTACAAAAAAGCCATCAAATTAAACCCCTTTGACCCTGAAGGCTACGACCTGGCGGGTTGGGCTTATCATTTTAATGGCGATTATGTTCAGGCGATCAACGCCCTGGAACAAAGCCTGGGGGTTGATCCTAACTACGTCAATCCCTACCGTAAAGAGAGCGCCTGGGGTCATCTGGCGACGGTTTATTACACCCGCCAAAATTTTGAAAAAGCCATCGAGTATTTTCCTAAAGCCATTGAGCTGGCCGAAGGCGAGTTGTTGCGCCGCGCCCGCCAGGTTGAAATTCACACCCAGTTTCAAACCCTGACCGGGCCAACCACCCGGCCCGTTTTGCGGGGACGCTTCGCCAGGTCAGATGACCCCGGCAACTCGAATTATGTGGCGCAACTGGAGCCGGTCAACTATGCCGCTACACCGGGTATCGAAACCGAGCAATCCTGTGCCAACCTGATTGCCCAGTCCCTCCAAAGTGAAACTGTTCTTCTTGGCCCGACCGAATCGCTAACTTCGACCCAGATTTTTAGCCAGACCACCGGCACGGCCACACTCGATCCGGTGACCGGCAATCTTTTCCTGAGCCTGAACAACTTACCCCAACCCGAAACCACGCCTTACGAAATCAAAGTCATCTTCTGGCCCAATCGCAACGACAGTGTGGGCTACTTCCAACCGGAAGCCAACGGCACGGCGCGGGTCAATATTCAATTTCAAGAAAAGACCCAGGCGCCCATCGAGTATTACTACCAATTGGGTCTGGCTTATGCCTACCTGGACGCCCCCCAATGTGATAAGGCCATCCCCTGGCTATTAAAATCGCTGGAGATTGACAGCTCCGGCTACAATCCGGCCTGGGCCGGCCTGCGTATCTGCCCCAGTCCCAACTCTCCCCCCACACCGGTTCCCACGTGGACCCCTGTACCGACAGCACAACCGTAACAAAAAGGGAGTGCAACCGAGTTAATCGCACTCCCTTTATATCTCACAAAAACCTCGTTACCTGGTTAAGATTCCTCCTATAATCGTTCAAACGATACCCCACTAAGAAAATCTTGAATAGGGATAGTGGATAATTTCGTCCTTAAGAAAGGCTGAATTTGGTCATCCCGCATATTCTGAAGCTCATGCTGAAACCCCAATCGATTACCCAATTTTCGGGCAAGTTCTCTTGGCCAGTATTGCATGCTCATCTGCACAATCTCTGCTTCAATCTTCTCTGCCATCTGCTTGGTTTTACTGGTTTCCGGTAAACGGTCTACCACAATAAAAGTGACTGACCTATGAGTGTTACCGGCTGTTTCTACTTCACGGGCATAGCGAGTCAATTTATCCTTCGAAATTTCCGAGTTGCCAGGGCCAATAAAGCCTATGTCGAACCGGGCCAACTTACCAGGTTTAAACAAGAGGGTTGCGTCGCTTTCGTGCAGATCGGAGCTATCAGATAGCCAAAAAACACCTTCGGTCTTGGTATTAGTGGCAGAGTTAACCCGCTTGAATCCAAGTATTGTCAGAAACGAACCAAGTACCAACCGTTCAAATAACTTCCCAAACATTGATTTGTCGGAGCCACGGATGGTCAATGTTTGGCTGCCTATAGCAGTTGTTAGCCGGGTTATTTCTTCCCAACCTAATTCAACCCGACGACCTTGCGAATCTTCGGCATAACCTAACGTCATCCTGAGATCACCCATATCGGCACGACACCTTTCAGCCGCCTGTTCAACCGCGTGCTCAAAATCAGCAATATATTCTGTAGTGCGACCTGATCTTTTTCCTCGCAGAACATTTTGGACGGATTTCTCAGTTAAACCAAGAATCCATTGAGCTAACCAGATGGAAGTTTTGTCTCCCTTGCTCGGAGCAGAAAGTTGCTGAAGTGCCATATTCGACAGTTCTTCAGTAAAATTCTCAACTTGGAGCAATCCTTGAGCAAAAAGGGCTACAATAGCGCCACTAATTTGAGCAACTCGTTGTCGCGTTAGCGGTTCGGTGCGGGTACGAATGTTTTCACCCATCAATACGCTGACGACTACATCTCGAACAGTCTCTACTCCAATACGCTCAATAAATTGTTTACCTGTACCAGTCAGCAATACCCGACTGCCTGCTGGAAACAACTAATCAAGGGTAGGTTTACTGCTTTCTGTCCGATCAGGCATTGTAATCCTCCAGCGAGTCAAATAGACGGAGTACAGGGGGCGCAGGTTCGCAATTGATCCACAAAATATCGTTAGCGGCCTTTTCTAACCAGTCGGGAACCGCTTGCCGCATGAGTTCAATATAGTCAGGGTTGATTTCAAACAAGACAAATCGCCGTCCCAGGCGGGCAGCGGAAGCGCCAACCGTACCTGACCCGGCAAACGGGTCCATAACTACATCCCCTTTAAAGGAATAGTATGAAATCACTTTATCGGCCAATTCTCGTGGAAACGCAGCCGGGTGTTTGGAATTTGTATTGGGTTGAATCCGCCAAATATTGGTGCGTTCATAATCATCTCCCACTTTAGAGGCTTCAACCACTTCACGATCGGGATGATTGCGGATATGCCAATCAATCAGCAAATCGGTTCGTTTACGATATACCAGGACATATTCAGTAACAGGAACCGCTTTATATTGGAGGGGATTACGGTCCGCGGCAAAGCGCCGGCCTCGACCGGTGGCCCAACCTGCCCCCTCCGGTTTAACCCAAATAATATCATCAATAAAGTCGTAACCTTCTTCAATAAAGATGCGGTGTAGATCAAATGGAACAGCAATCCGCCGGGATGACTCGTTACGGCTGGCCCGCCTTAATAAAACGGGGGCCGTATTGATAACGAAGAAACGTCCCTCATTTAAAACACGGTGACATCGTTTGATAACCTGGCGCATTTTAAAGAGGTACTGCTCATATTGTTCATATTCACTATATTCGGGGCGAGCATTAAAATAAGGGGGCGAGGTAAAAACCAGATCAACCGACTCAGAAGGCATATCATCCAACAAATTTACAGAATCGCCCTGTCCAATTGTATTTCTAAGGGATGAAATAGAATACACAGGTTTTAGACGGCGTTGGGGGGCAAGTTCATCTTTCCTAAGCAGCCGCGCTTCCAATATTTCTACTCGGGTGGTCTTTTCGGCCATAATCTCTGTAGTATAGGCATCAATAACCACTTCACCGATTTTCGTGTGTCCATCTTCATGGCGCAGAGGTACACGCCAGATATGATACCTGTCGTCAACTTCTGGCAGTCCTAGAGTGATGACATTGGAAAGTTGAATGTCAGCCAGCCATCCTCGTGTTATTTCTTTGGCTTGAGCTACTGTCGTGACTAAATATTTTCTTGTCTGAGAGACAAGGGGTTTAGTACGCGCCATGAATGAAATAATATCCTTCTATTTCTACTTTACACCCTATAGCCATCTTCTAATGAGCTTTGATTCTCAAAATCGGTAATCTCGATAATCCAGCAAATTTGGAAGGCTGGAAGGTTTGTCTGTATTTACCAGCCTTCCTTCCAACCTTCCATACTTTACTAAATTTGATTGTCAAAAAAAGCTCGCGGGTCGCCTCGCCACACCCGAAAGGCCTCAGGGATACGTGATATGTGTCCAGGATCAAGGTTATGAGGCAGGGCATCTTCAGCAAACCAGCGTATATCCAAGACCTCGTTTCTGTGGGAAGGCGCACCAGATTCTATGCCATCCACCGGTCTGCATAAAAATACGATTTGATACAGATGGTGACGGCTAGGGGTACCACATAAACGTGAGTCGAATAAGCCGACCAGGGCCAGAGCATGGCAGCGCACCCCAGTTTCCTCGAAGGCTTCTCTGACCACACCTTCAGCCGGGGTTTCGCCTACCTCAAGGGCGCCGCCGGGCATAGCCCATAAACTATTGTCGGCACGCTGAATGAGCAAAATACGTCCCGCATCGTCAATGATAGCCGCATCACCAGCAGAAAAAGGTGTAGGCCGCGAGAAAACAGGCGCTCGCAGCGGTTCCATCTGATCGAGCGATTCGCCGGTTGCCAGGGCTAACATCGCCATAGCCACATTTTGAACAACTTGGTAGTGAGCTTTATCGTACTTATCGGTAGCAAAACGTAAGCCCATGGCTGAAATATCGCGCAATTGATCGGCCCACAAAGCAATTTGCTGTGCTTGTTTCATTACTTATCGTCCAACGCCGCCACCCCCGGCAGAACCTTACCTTCCAGGAATTCCAGGCTGGCCCCACCGCCGGTGGAGATGTGGCTCATCTTGTCGGCCAGGCCGGACTGCTCCACTGCCGCCGCGCTGTCGCCGCCGCCGATGATGGTAATGGCATTTTTCAGGCCGGCCAGGGCGCGGGCGACGGCAAAGGTACCTTCGGCAAAGCGGGGGAATTCAAACACCCCCATCGGTCCATTCCAGACCACCGTTTTGGCCGCCGCCAGGCGATTGGAGAAATGAGCAATCGTAGCCGGGCCGATGTCGAGGATCATCCAACCGTCAGGAACTTCGTCCACGGGGACAGTTTTGGCTTCGGCATCGGCTTTGAACTCTGTGGCAACGACACAATCCACCGGCAGTACCAATTTTTCGGCATGTTCAGCCAACAGTTTTTTAGCCGTGTCCATCGCCTCGGCTTCTACCAACGACTTGCCTACGCTCAACCCCTGCGCCGCAAAGAAGGTGTTAGCCATACCGCCGCCGATGAGCAGTGAGTCAACTTTGGCCAGCAAATTCTCGATGACCGCGATCTTGTCGGAGATTTTGGCCCCCCCCATAATCGCTAAAAACGGTAGAACCGGGTTCTCAAGCGCGCCGCCGAGGTATTCCAATTCCTTTTCCATTAAAAAACCGGCTACGGCCGGGCGCAGGGTCTTGGTGACGCCTTCGGTCGAAGCGTGGGCGCGGTGGGCGCTGCCAAAAGCATCGTTGACATAGACCTCGCCCAGAGCAGCCAATTTGGCCGCAAAAGCCGGTTCGTTTTTCTCTTCCTCTTTATAAAAGCGGGTGTTCTCCAACACGGTCACATCGCCGGGCTGCATCGCTTTAACGGCCGCTTCAACCTCCGGTCCGATGCAGTCGGCCAACATCTTGACCGGGCGGCCCAGGAGTTTCTCCAGGTGGGCAGCGGCCGGCTTCAGCGAATACTTGGCCTCAGGTCCACTTTTGGGCCGGCCGAAGTGGCTCATCAGGATGACGCCGGCGCCCTGGGCCAACAGGTATTGGATGGTTGGCAAGGCGGCCCGAATCCGGCGGTCGTCGCTGATCTGTCCACCTTCCATCGGCACATTAAAATCAACGCGAACCAAAACCCGCTTACCTTTAACGTCAACATCTTTGATTGTTTTTTTATTCATAGGTAATTCCTTTCAAAAATGGTTATCGGTAGTCTGCTGCCAGCATCGAGACGAGAGCCAAATTGCCGAAACCAGACAATCTAACTTCTGCCTGCATTTTACCCCTGCCTCCAACAAAGCACAAAAAGCTTAAATATTGTCTATGTTTCAAAAAGAGTTATACTAGAGTTGTCATAAATATGTGGAGGTGACGAACTTATGCAGCGACGCGGTGGATTAAGCCTAAATATTCTCGAAATACCGGTCAAGATCGTCCTGGATGAGTTTTTGCTGGACGCCAAAATTAAATCAGTTGGAAATTTAGACGACGGCCTTAACAACGAGGATTATAATTATGTAACCGTGAAGGATGGGATAGCCAGTCCCTGGCGTCAAGTCAATCCGTTGAGGCCCATTGGCTATACGGAAGGTTATCTCAAGATTGAAGATATTTTCCTGGTCTATCCGGTTGATCCGGCTATGCACGCCCAGATCAAACTTATGCCGCACGTCGAACAAGGGATCTTCTACATCGGCCACTTTGCCATCCAGTGCAATTTGACCATGGGTAATGAGATGCGTTTATCCGGGGTGATGGATGCGCTGACCAAACGCTTCCTGGCTGTCACCGATGCCTCCCTTTTCCCCCTGTTTCCGGCCAGTGCGGCCATGCCTGAGGTGATGCCGGTGGCCTTGCTAAATCGGGCTAAAGTATCTCATTATCACACTACGGCGTAAAGCAGTTTAGCGGCTGCGGACTACTCCAATCCGGTCACAGAACCGGCTGACCGGACATTTGCTGCACCAGGGTGAGGTGGGGTGGCAAATGGTTTGCCCCATGCTAACCAATAAACCATTGTACTCAATCCAGTATGCTGGCGGCAACTTCGCGCGCAGAGCGAATTCCGTTTCTTCAGGTGTTTTGGTCCGCACGTAACCCCAGCGATTGGAAATACGATGCACATGGGTATCCACGCAGATACCGGGCTTGTTGAAACCGGCCGTCAGCACCAGGTTAGCCGTCTTCCGCCCCACCCCCGGCAATTTGAGCAGTTCGTCCAGCTCGGCGGGAACCCGGCCGTTGTAATCGTCAAGCAGCTTTTGTGAAACAGCCAGGATACTTTTCGCCTTGTTCCGATAAAACCCAACGGGATAAATGACCGAGGCGATTTTGTCGGCTGAGTGATGCACCATGTCTTGGGGTGTATCGGCTAAAGCGAACAGCCGAGGCGCGACTTGACTGGTGAGTGTATCTTTAGTCCGCAGGCTAAGAATCGTGGTTACCAAGATGTGGTAGGGGTTAGGCTCGACCCTGGCCATACCATCAACCAGGGCCGGCTGCCACTGCCTGGCGCTCTGGCGCAGAATAGCGATAACTTGGTGAATATCGTCGTCTTGCATCAGAATTCACACTCGAAATTTTAAAGATGAGTAAGTTGCGTCACTCGCCGCATCACCTCCAAACAAGCGCGGCCGTTGTGGTAAGGACCTTTCCAGGGGCCGGTTTTTTCGCGATTGTGGGGCTGCCCAGCTCGGGTGACGGCCCAGAACCATTCGCCATGCTGTTTATCAATGATATACTGCTGCACAAACTGCCAGCTCTGAAGCGAGGCGTCCAGAAAATGGGGTTGGCGGGTGAGTTGGTAGGCGTTCAAAAAGCCGACCATCGCCTCGGCCTGGGGCCACCAATCTTTATTGGAATTGGTAATGCCGGTGGGGTCGCCTTCGTTGAACAATCCCCCATCGGTATCACGGCCTTCCTCATAAGTCGCCTGGGCCATTTTTAGGGCCATCTCTTTGGCCTGCGGCCAAAAACCGGCGTCGTCTAACACTTCGGCGGCCTCCACCAGCAGCCAGCTCCCCTCGATGTCGTGGCCATAGGAGATATGATCGGAGAGCGACTGCCAGGCGGCGTCGAAATGTAACTTAAAGTGGCTGGTCTCCTGGTCAACCAGGTGTTGCAGGGTAATCAAAATCAAATCCTTTAGCGCAGACCGCAATAAAGCATCATCGCAGACGCGGAGCAGGTTGGTGTAGGCTTCCAACAGATGCAGGTGCGTGTTCATCGTTTTGGCGGCCGGAACCAGGTCTATACTGAGGCCGTTTCGCTCCGTCCAATCCGCCTGACAACCTTCAATGTAGCCGCCATACTGCCGATCGCAGCAGTGCCGGTCCAGCAATTGAACGAGGGCAATGGCCCTATCCAGACTCTCCCGCTGCCCCGTCGCGTGGTAATACTCCGCCAGGCCATAAATACCAAAAGCCTGTCCGTACATCATTTTGGTGGTATCCAGCGGCTTCCCCTGGTAGTCCAACAGCCAATATAGCCCGCCATAGTTGCTGTCCCAAAAACAATCCAGCAAGTAATGATAGGCCCGGTCGGCCATAACCAGATAGGAGGGGGTTTTCAACAGCCGGTAGGCCTGCGAAAAGGTCCATAAAATCCGGCAATTCTGAATCAGGCCCTTGGGCGCCTCCGGCTGGACCGCCAGGTCGTTGGCGATGAGGCCATAAAAGCCGCCATGTTCGTGGTCAACGGCATGGTTGAGGTAGAAGGGCAGGATATTGCCGGTCAGTTCAGTTTCGACCTGGCGGCGATACTGAGCCAGGGAGTCGGTCGTCATAGCGAATTCTCCATTAAAAGTCGGGTGGGAAATATTCTTATTTTTTCGTTTCGTAGCGGCTGTTGGGTACTTTGCCGTCGGCGCGGACGAGGAAACGCTCGTATTCAAAACCGCCGCCGCTAAATTCGACCAAGACGCCGCCCTTTTCCAATTCTAACTTGACCAGTTCCTTGCTCCGCAGCCCCTGCATAATCACTTGCAATTGCTGCTCCGACAATTCGCCGGACTGCTCGCGCAAATCGGCCAGTTTATCCAGAAAGTTGTTTAGCTTGCGCAAATCAGCCGGAGAAAGAGCGGCAAAATTCTGCGCCAGGGCGCTCATCTTCCGCGCCCATTGGACGGTGGGAAAGTCAACGGGGCCGGTCATCGTTACTTACCTCCTCGACAACAGCTTTTCATTCTCACTAGTAGGGTGGCTCCGCCGGCCCATCATAACCACACATCCCCAACCGAGGTGAGTTCACCAACGGGGTTGGTTCCCCGTAATCCTCATGGAGATGTCCTTTGGCGTGCTTCTCACAAAAAGTAGCCCACTCACCGTCTTCAATTAAACATTCCATGCACAACCAGCCCGCCGGTTCTCCACATTCCGTACAAATCATTTCCGGCATTTTGTTCCGGGCCATCAAATAGATGGGATGCCTGGTCAACGGCTTACCCTCTCTTACATCCACCGCCTTGACCAATGTCTCCGACGAGGTCCCAAAGTCATAAATGTGGGTTAACTCAACCCCAGGCTGGAATATTCGTTCAATCTTCCGGCTCATCGGAATCTCCTCACCACTCCAGCCCCCGACCGAAAATTGACTCAGATGCCCGCAACATTCCAGCCAAATGGCCCGCAAATAATGATCTAAATCTTTCAAAGTGGCGTTGCCGTTCATCTCTAAGTGCAACCAGAAATCCGGCGACCAGGCATCTTGGACTTGTAAATGGTATAGCCGCTGCTTCTGGCCTGTCTTCGCGTTACTATCAGCCGCTTTGATCGCTTCCTGACGCTGCGGGCAGGTTTTCAGGTGTCTGCTTAGACCACCTTTCGCCATCTCCCGGCCACAAAAAATACATTCACCTTGCGATTGCTTTTTTTGAGACATATTCCTTTACTCCCTAGCCATAAATCCAGCCGTTCCAGGCGAAAACCACGTTCCCCGGCGGCATAACGCCGGGTCAAAGCTAGATGATCAGGGTTAGCCACTATAGGCAAGTATAGCTCAAAGCGGATAGCACGGCAACTGTTTATCACCTACAGACCGCCGACCACTGACCGCTGACCGCCGCAGATTTTCATAATCAGTTGAAAGCCGGGCACAGATGTGTTACAATGTGGCCGGGAGGATAGAACTATGGAACTCAAAACCGTCAAAATTGAAAAACCGGAAGAGATCAATTTCATCTTGGGCCAGACTCATTTCATCAAGTCGGTCGAAGACCTGCATGAGGCGCTGGTGAATACCGTGCCGGGCATCAAATTTGGTCTGGCCTTCTGTGAGGCTTCGGGCAAATGTTTAGTGCGCTGGACCGGTACCGATCCGGAAATGATTACTTTGGCCCAGAAAAATGCGCTGGCGGTATCGGCCGGGCATAGCTTCATCATCTTTTTGGGGGAAGGTTTTTATCCCATCAACGTTCTCAACGTGGTGAAAGCTGCGCCTGAGGTCTGCCGTATCTTTTGCGCCACGGCCAATCCCACCGAGGTTATCGTGGCCGAGACTGATCAGGGGCGAGCCATTTTGGGCGTGGTGGACGGCTTCAACCCCACAGGCATCGAGGGCGACGAAGACATCGCCTGGCGTAAGGGCTTCCTGAGGCAGATTGGCTATAAACTCTAATTAATTGTGAATGGTGAATTGTCAATCGTTAATTATTAACGAATAAACAAGGTTCATTAGGTCATTCATAATTCGGAACCGAAGACCTGTAACTCTTGTGTGCTGCTCTGGCCTGGATTATAATAACTTTGCTATTTCCGAATTTGGAGACAATATGAGAACTATCGAAACAACGGCTGTGATTGAACCCAATGGCAAACTCATCTTGCAGTTGCCGCCGGATATTCCACCAGGCCAGCGCCGCATTGTGTTGGTAATTGATGACCAGCCGCCGGTTGAGCCTAACCGTCCACCTCTGAATTTTCCTGTGGATGATTACGGCCCCTGGCCAGCCAATCTATCGTTACGGCGCGAGGATTTATACGACGACTTTGGCCGCTAACCCTGTTTTTTTGGACACCAACTCTGCCTATGCCTACATACATGAACAATGTCATATCGCATAGAATATTCTAGAGAAGCAGTTGACCATTTGCGAGGTTTGTCAGCCAGACAACGGTCAAGTATTTTTGAGGCAATTGACGAGCAGCTTTTGCACGAACCTACAGTCGAAACCAGAAATCGAAAACTCATGCGCCCCAATCCATTAGCTGTTTATGAGTTGCGGGTCGGTAGCCTGCGGGTATATTTTGATGTAGAGGGGGATTCTGAAGCAGTTGTCGTCATTCGGGCTGTTGGCTACAAAAAAGGCAATGTTGTGTATATTGGTGGAGAGCAGGTGGAGTTATGATAACTCTAAACAAAAATGAAGCTAAAGCCAGCCTGGCTGATTATGTGGATCAGATCAATGATGATCCCATCGTGGTGATGGTAAATGACAAACCTGTCGCCGTATTATTACCCCTGGAAGATGTAGACCTCGAAACTCTTTCGTTGAGCATGAATCCTAAATTTCAAGCCATCATCGAACGTTCGCGCTTACGGGATGAGACTGAAGGTAGATTATCGAGTGAGGAAGTGCGGCGGATGTTTAAGACTAAGAAATAAGTCTTGAGCCAAGCCGAGACGCCTCCCGCCCCTATCACCCACACCAGCCGCATCGCCCGCGCTGCCACGCTGGTGATGGTGCTGTTCCTGGCCAGCCGGGTGCTGGGGCTGCTGCGCGAAGTGGTCATCGCCCGGCAATTCGGCACCAGCGCCGAGATGGACGCCTACCTGGCCGCCTTTCGCCTGCCTGATTTTTTGTTTTATGTCATAGCCGGAGGTGCGCTCGGCTCAGCCTTTATCCCCGTCTTTACCGGCTATTTGACCCGCCACGATCTACCCGGCGCGTGGCGATTAGCCTCGGCGGTCATCAACTGGGTTATTCTCCTTTTGACCGGCTTAGGCGGCCTGGCCGCAATTTTTGCCCCCTGGCTGGTGTTGACCTTTTTACCCAACTTTACCCCGGCCCAGCAGCTCCTCACGGTTGAACTGATGCGCTGGATGCTCATCTCGACGGTGATTTTTGGCGTCAGCGGCGTTATTATGGGCATTCTCAACGCCCACCAGCACTTTTTCCTGCCGGCCCTGGCCCCGGTGATTTACAACATCGCCATCATTCTGGGCGCGTGGCTGCTCGGCCCCATGTGGGGTGTACGCGGCTTGACGGCGGGGGTGGTTCTGGGCGCAGCCGGCCATTTGTTAGTGCAGCTACCGGGGCTGGTGTGGGGCGAGCGGCGTTTGACCTACCGGCCTGTACTGGCCTGGCGCGACGCCAGCCTGCGCGAAGTTGCCCGGCTGATGGGGCCGCGAGTGCTGGGCCTGGCGGCAGTGCAGTTGAATTTTGTAGTCAGCGTGGTACTGGCTTCCGGCTTGAGCAGCGGCAGCGTGGCGGCGCTCAATTATGGCTGGATCATTATGCTTTTACCCCAGGGAATTGTGGCTCAATCGGTGGCAACGGCCCTCTTTCCCACCCTGGCCACCCTGGCCGCCAGGGAGGAATGGGCTGAATTCCGCCATATTTTTGGGCTGACCCTGCGTAACTTGCTCTTTCTGACCTTACCCGCTGCGGCCGGGTTAATCGTTCTGGGCAGGCCAATTATTCGCCTCCTGTTAGAACGCGGCGCCTTTGGCCCTGAATCAACGGCAGCGACAGCCTGGGCTTTGGTTTTTTTTGCCCTGGGGCTGGTGGGGCACGCGGTGGTAGAAATTGCGACGCGCGCTTTTTATGCCCTCAAAAATACCAAAACGCCGGTAACTGTCGGCCTGGCGGCTATGGCGGTTAACGTTGGCTTGAGTTGGCTGCTGCTGCATCTTTTCGCCACATGGAATTTGCCTCCGCACGGGGGGCTGGCTCTGGCCAACTCCATCGCCGTGATGCTGGAGATGATCGTTTTGCTGGTGCTCTTACGGCCTCGTCTGAGAGGGCTATCTGAACCGGGGTTAGGCCGGTCAATTGGCCAAATGAGCCTGGCCACCGCCGGTATGGCCCTGGTTTTGGGGCTGCTGCTGCCCTTTTTACCGCTCACATGGTTAGGTGGGGTGATAGGAATGGCTGTGGGGGGAGTAATTTACCTGGGCCTGGCCCACGCCCTGGGCGTGCAGGAGTTGAAGGCAGTCCAGGTCAGATTGAGCCAGAGACTCCTAAGGAAATGAGTTACAGGTTTCAGGTTAAAGGTTTCCGGAGTGTAACCTTCAACCTTTAACCTGAAACCTTCAACCTTATTTTCTATACGGCCCTGAACTGGCTTCCTCGGCGCTGTTGAGGCCGATGATGTAATAAGTCGGCACGACCTCCACCCAGGTATTGCCGGGCTTAAGGCTGTAAGGACGGCCATCTTCGTAAGTAAAGAAGGGCGTGCGCGTGCCGTCGGTCTGCCAGAAACCTTTGTTCAGCTTGCCGTCGCGGAAAAACCAGGCCGGCCCCTTACCATTGACGATGATCCGCACCGAGGTCGCGCCGTTGGAGTCTTCTACGATGTCGGTATCCTGGTGCTCGGCAAAGTAGATGATCACATTAGCTGCGCTAATTTGCTTCCCATCAATCGCATCGGTCAGCGGCGAGCCGATAATCCAGCGCAGGTACTTGCCGCCGGCGGCGTCATAATGCCACTCGGTGAAACAGGTACTGCGCGGATAGTAGATATAGATATTTTCGCCCGGCTCGCCCTCCTCAACGGCGTCGCTGAACAAAAAACCTTGCAAGGGCACAGCCGCTTCCAATCCTTTCTTGGCCATATAAGCGCGGGCTACCTTAGGCTTAAAAACGGCGCGGGTTTGCCAGCCTTCATTGGGCAAGTGCTCGTAGGGATCAGGGTTGTAGAATTGATCCAGGTTGGTGATCGACGACTGAGAAACTTCCCAGCGCACCGGGTCGGAGCCGCCGGAATGGGCCAACGCGCCGCCATATTGAGGCACCAATTGCAGGTTGATCAGCCGAACCGAGCGGATGGGGCCGACCATTTCGGGTGTTTGCGATAGGAAAATGGCGGTAAACCGGGTGATCCACCACTCGGTAATCTCTTCGTAGACCATATCGGCCTCGTTGAGGCCGCGTTGGGGCCGGGCCTCCACGTCATTGCCAATGCGCACCATGAGCGGGCGGCGCTTAAGCACTGAGGGATCGGACACAGGCAGGCCAGTCAGCGGGTTAATTCCTTCGAGATGGGTTACCGTCGGAATAGGCGGGCCGCTGGGGGTTGGGGTGGGTGTGGGAGGCGGCGGAGGCGCGGGAGACGAGGGGATAGTTGAAACAACAGTAGCAGATTTGGCCCCGCTGGGGGTGGCAGTCGGCGTGGGGGTTGGCGTGGCCGGAATAATCAACTCCTGGCCGATTTGCAGCAAATCATCCTCGCGCAGATCGTTAACTATCGCCAGTTCCTCCGGGGTAAAGCCTAGCTCGACCGCAATGGCGAGCAATGTGTCACCCTCTTCGACGGTGTAGGTTTGCGGGGTAGGTGTGGCCGTGGTTGTGGCGGTGACCGGCCGGCGGGTGGCGGTTGGGGTTTTGACGACAAGGGTCGGGGTAGGCGTAGGTGGGGCCTCGGTCGGCATGGGTTTGGGGGTTGGCAGGGAAACCGTTGGGGCCGGCGTAACTGTCCGGGTGGGCGTAACCGTAGGATTCTGGGCCAGGGGGGTTGGGGACGGTTCGGCGCTGCAAGCTGCCAGGGCGAAGACGATTAGGCAGGCTAAAAGTGGCAGGGCAGATTTTTGACTCACGTTTTTCTCCAAATCTTGCTGCTATCAACTTTAACGTGGGGGCCTATTATAACACAGAGAAGCTACCCTACCAATCGTTAGCTAATTCCTGCTCGCCGGTGACTTTGACTTTTGTCTCTGTTAGGGTTATGATTTGGCCTTGTTTCACTAGGATGGGAGACGCCGTTACACGTCTCCCTTTTGTTTGTGGTCATTAATTGTTTAACCTATTCCAAATTCCGGCGTATTGACCACTGACCACCGACCGCCGACCGCCCCCAAAAAGCTTACGGGCAATTTGCGGCGGTCAGCCGTCAACCGCCGGCAGTCTATGAAGGAGTAGCCTTGTCTAACCATCAGCCCTTCATCCCTGTGGCCGAACCACTATTAGGGGACAAAGAGTTAGCTTATGTAACCGATTGTGTCAAAAGCGGCTGGGTATCGTCGCTGGGTAAATATGTGAGCGACTTTGAAGAGCAGTTTGCCGCTTATTGCGGCCTCCGCTACGGCGTCGCCACCTTCAACGGCACGGTCGCCCTGCACCTGCTGGCGGCGACGCTCAACCTCGGCCCCGGCGACGAAGTCATTATGCCCAGCCTGACCTTTGTAGCCACGGCCAACGCCATACGCTACACCGGCGCAACGCCTGTTTTTGTCGACTCGGAGCGAAACACCTGGAATATTGATCCTAACGTCGTCGAGGCGGCTATTACTCCGCGTACCAAGGCCATCATCGCCGTACATCTTTACGGCCACCCGGCGGATATGGACCCGCTCCGAACCATCGCCGGCAAACACGGCCTGTGGCTGCTGGAAGATGCCGCCGAGGCTCACGGCGCTCTCTACAAAGGTCAGCAGGTGGGCAGTTTGAGCGACGCTGCCATTTTCAGCTTCTACGGTAACAAAATCATCACCACCGGTGAGGGGGGAATTATTGTCACTAACAACCCGGCCTGGGCCGAACGAGCCTTTTTCCTGGAAAACCAGGGCCGTTACGCCGAGAATCCTTACTGGCACCCGGAACTGGCCTTTAACTACCGCATGACCAACATCCAGGCGGCCATTGGCCTGGCTCAATTAGAGCGAATTGACGACATGCTGGCCATTCGCCGCCGCAACGCCGCCCACTACAACCGCCGCCTGGCCGAAGTGCCCGGCCTGACTCTGCCGCCTCAAATGCCCTGGGCGCAGAATGTCTACTGGATGTATTCGGTCCTGGTGGGCGAGGAGTTTGGGCCGGCGCGGGATGAGTTAAGAACCAAACTACGCCAGGCGAATATTGAAACCCGGCCCTTCTTCTACCCAATCCACACCCTGCCCATGTATAACACCGGCCAATCGCTGCCCGTAGCGGAAGAGCTATCCCGCCAGGGAATTAACCTCCCCTCCGGCGCGACCCTCACGCCGGAACAGATTGATTATATCTGTGACACCCTGGCAGATTTAGGGAGTTCCAAGAAAATAATTGACCCAAGTTCGTGAAACGTGGAACATAATAATTTTATACCAAAAATCCTTACGTATCACCACGGTCCAAAATCGTAAATCCAAAATCGTAAATCGTAAATCGTAAATCGTAAATCCAGAGATGCGCATTGTTATCTTAACCTACGAAAGTCTCTTTTCCAATTTAATGACCGAGCGGCTGCTTAAAGAATTTCCGGGGCAAGTGGTCGGGCTTGTCCGCTCCGACTGCTTAATTTACGGAAAAAGCCTCCCCGTAGGATTGTGGTACTTGTTGGGGCGGACCGGCTTACGTTTTGTCGGACGTAAAGCTCTGGAGTTTTTCCAGAGTCGAGCCACGGCTATCATCTTTAAACTGATCGGCCGGGCCCCTAAAGTCCACTCCCTGCGCGATATGCGCCATCTGTATGGCGTGCCGGTTATCGGCTCGACCGATGTCAACAGCCCGGAGACGATGCGCCAACTCCAGGCCTGGCAGCCCGACCTGGTCATTTCCCTTTATCTGAACCAATTCATCAAAAAACCTCTGATCGATCTCCCTCCCTGCGGCGTCATCAACATCCATCCGGCCCTGCTGCCGCGCCACCGCGGGCTGTTCCCCTACTTCTGGGTTTTTGCCGCCGGGGAAACCGAAACCGGCGTGACCGTTCACTGGGTTGACGAAAAGTTCGACACCGGCCAATTACTGCTACAGGAAAAAATCGGCGTCACCTCGGATGACACCATCCAGTCGTTGTCCTACAAAAGCTCCCTGGTCGGCGCGGAGCTGCTGGTCAAAGCGATCAACCTGATTGCCGCCGGCAATCCACCGCGCCTGCCTCAAGATAACAGCCAGGCCAGCTACCATTCCTGGCCCAAACCCGCCGACCAGCGCCGCTTCCGCCAGCGAGGCGGGCGGTATGGGACGATTTTTGAACTCTGGAAGTATATGTAAGTTTTAAATCTTCATTATCGGGCGCAGCCAATTAGCTTGGCGGATTTATCGCCGAGCAGACTTTGCCAAAAAAGACAGTTATTTTGGCTCTAAACCCAATACTTTTCAAATAAGGACGCGGTTGAAACCGCATCTGGAGGGCTACGCC
>CAZUNT010000084.1:0-29196 GCA_964622215.1 uncultured Caldilineaceae bacterium | reverse complement strand
TCAGTGGTTCTAACCGAACTGGGTGGTGGTGTGGGAGTGTTGCCGCCGCAGGTGTTTCTTAAATTTTTCAATTTCGGGGAACATTAAATAACCTCCTGATGGTTAAATGGTTTAGAACCGAGGTTGGTTCTAAAGTCATTCTACCATCAGGAAGTAGTTTTTGTTTCCACAATTAGTAGATCGAAGGATTCTCACTACGGCTCGTTAATGTCTATTTTGACTGCTCCGATAACTTGTCAGTCAGTTGTCGAATGGCTCTATTGGTAGGCGTTCCGATTTCACCTGAGGTACTTTCGTAAATCGCAATCACGATATCTTTTTTCTGGAAGACAGAAAAAGACTCATATACTCCTGAGGGTGTACAGAGCGAAGTAGCATCATATCGCCATTCCCTAGCATAGGAGGCGCAATATTGATTATCTTCTTCCCCTCCATAGCTAAATTTAGACTGATCATTCCAATGACCTACTGCCCCTCCAGTTTTACACTCATGTTCAAAATTGGCTCTCGCCTCCTCAATGGAATTGAAACGTTGTACAAAGATATTGGTACCAGACTCACCGACTGGAACCAATCTTGCACTTTCTGTCCAGTTTTCCCAGGGAGTCAAATCAGCATCTGGGGGTATTTCTATTTTTAGAAGTAGTCTTGCCTCGACGGGAGATTGCCGTTGATGGATAAGATCTTCATTGCATTTAACAAGGTTTGTCAATACGCTGGTTGAACAACAACTCAACGGTGAGATAGTCAGGATACATAGCAGAACAATTGACCATAACCTTGTTTCTTGTAGCCTCTTGGGTTCGAGCGAAAATTCGTGATTTGTCACATCGGTAATGGCTTTTGATTTAGACATGTTTGACCTGGGTACTTTAGCAATTATATTTATCGTAATTTTGCCAACCTTTTTATACATTTGGAATACTTGAAAGAGATATCTTCCGCTACTTCGTTAACAAAGTTTTGATTTCTGTATCGCTAGGTCTTTCCCAATCAATTTTGCAAGGATTGTTATGATAGAGAACAAATTTTCGGATAAGAGATCTCGTTCCCTGCTCCATAGCCATATCCCGCGCTGAACCCTTAATATACCGATCAGTATAGAAGCGAAAGAAATATCGTTCCCTAAAGTGATTAGAGTCTGAGGGATCTCTTAAGATAAGGTCAATTGTGCAGGCGGGTTTTTTCACCCTTGACGTTGTATGGGAAAGGTTTTATACTGAAAGTATTGGCGTGAGGGACTTTACTACTTTCAGAGGAGAAACTTATGCCCAAAAAACATCTTGCTCGTAACCACCCCCGCCCCCGACAAATATCCAGACGGCACTTCCTCAAGGCCGCGGCAGCTACCGGCCTGCTGGCCGGGTGCAGCCCTATCCGGCAACTGGCCGCTTTGCCAACTGCTACGCCCACCGCCTCACCGCTACCAACCGATACGCCCCGTCCAACTACTACACCCACCGCCTCACCCTTACCGACCAAGACATCCACCCTAACTCCTACACCCACCGTCTCCGCTACTCCAACTCCAACCAGTTCCCCTACCTCTGCGCCAACTCATACGCCGACCCCGTCTCCTACCCAAACCCCGACGGTCACGCCAACAAACACGCCCACCTTCACCCCTACTCCTACCATTTCGCCCTGGCCGCGAGTCGCCATTGCCCAGGCCGACAATTATGAGCTTAATCTCATCCGTCGGCAGGTTCAGAGCCTGCTTGACAATTTGGGCGGGTTGGGTGATGTCATCAAGCCCGGAGACCGGGTAGCGATCAAGATAAATTTGACCGGCGGCGTCAGCCTGGCCAAACAAATCACGACCCCGGCCACAGAGAGTTACATGACCCATCCGGTTGTAGTCCAAGCCCTGGGCGAGCTGGTGCGCGATGCAGGCGCGGGGCAGCTCTTTATCGTGGAAGGTGTTTTTGACCAGGAGTCTTATCCCTCGTGTGGGTATGATGTCGTAGCCAAAGTTTTGAATGCTACCCTGATCGATCTGAACACACCCGCTCCCTACGTCGATTTTGTTTCTGCGCCGGTGGGAGAGAATTGGTTCATTTACGACAACTTTATCTTTAACCCTATCCTGACCGAAGTGGATGCTTTTATCTCGGTGGCCAAGATGAAGTGTCACCGCTCCTGTGGGGTGACGCATTCCATGAAAAATTTGATCGGTTTGGGACCGATCCAGCATTACCGGCTTCAAGCAGACCACTTTTATCGCTCGGCTATGCACGGGACGGAGGAAGAGATGAAAACCCGGTTACCGCGAGTGGTGGTCGATCTCAACCGTGCCCGCCCCATCAACCTGGCCCTGGTTGACGGCATCAAAACGGCTGAAGGTGGCGAAGTTCCCTGGCCGGGCAGTAAATTCGCCGAGGTGAAACCCGGCGTATTAATTGCCGGTAAAAATGCCGCAGCTACGGATGCGGTTACAACCGCAGCAATGGGCTTTGACCCTACCGCCGATTATCCGGCAGCCCCTTTTCTCTACGCCGATAACCATTTGAACCTGGCCTACCAGGCGGGTTTGGGGCCTAATCGTTTGACGGAGATCGAGGTAGTCGGAGCCTCCCTTGACCAGGTACGTTACCCCTTTACCCCGGCTTAAGCCAGAACGTCTGTTATGTGGAAGTATCGGATATGAGTGTAACCAGTGCGGACGATGTCCGCTATGTGGTCATTGATTACCTGCAATGAACCCAATTAGGTATAATAAGTGGGTATAAACAACGCAGACTGCCTTTATAGGAGAACATTGATGAAACTATTAGTGACTTATGCCAGCAAATACGGCTCAACCGCCGAAATTGCCGAAGTCATCGGCAAGGAACTGGGGATACAGAATTACGAAGTCGAAGTCAAGCCGGTTGAAGAGGTGAGCGACCTGACCGGGTATGATGGGTTCGTCATCGGCAGCGCCCTTTATGCCGGGGGCTGGCTGAAGCCTGCCGCCGAATTTTTACGCTCGAATCAGGAGTTATTGGCCAACTACCCAGTCTGGCTTTTTTCCAGCGGCCCTACCGGCGAGGGCGACCCCAACGAAATTATGGGCGGCTGGACCTTCCCGGAGGATTTGGCGGAGGTCCGGGAGATAATTAAACCAAAGGATATCATCCTTTTCCACGGCCATATTGATCTTGATAAACTTAGCTCCGGGGAAAAAATGATTATCAAATCAGTCAAGGCAACGGTGGGCGACTATCGCGACTGGCTGGTGATTCGGACCTGGGCGCGGATGATTCACCCGGAGCCGCAGGCGGAATAAGACAATGACTGACAAAATGAAAAAAATCGTGCTGGGATCGGATCACTTTGGTCTATCCCTCAAAAACGAAGTGCGGGATTATCTGCAAGAAAAGGGGTATGAGGTTGAAGATATGGGCGTCTACACCGACGATCCGGTGGATTATCCCGATGTGGGCGCGGCGGTGGCTGAACAGGTGAGTGAGGGCAAGTATGACCGGGGTATCCTCATTTGTGGCACCGGGGCCGGCATGGCCATTGTCGCCAACAAGGTGCCGGGGGTTCGCGCCGTAGCGGTTCACGACCCCCACACGGCCGAACGTGCCAGAGCCAGCAATAATGCCCAGATTATGACCATGGGCAGCGAAATCATCGGTTCCGCTGTCGCCAAAAAATTGGTAGATATCTGGCTGAAGAGCGAATTTCAGGGCGGGCGCTCGACTTCAAAAGTGGAAAAAATGATTAAATTGGACAAGAAATATAGAACCCACCGAAAAGAAAGTTGAGACCGGTAAAAATGGATTACGCACGAATCAAGGCAGCCTTGCAAAAAGCAACCGATACCCGCGAAGTGGTCATTGGGGTGGGGGCGGTCAATTCGGTGAATAAGACATTTATCAAATGTTTCCAGGACCAACCGGCCATCGTGGTGGTCGATGAAAATACCTTTGCCGCGGCCGGTCAGATGGTTCAGCAGCAACTCACCGCCGCCAACCTGTCCCCGTATGTTTTTCCGGGCCAACCTATGTTGTATGCCGACTACCAAAATGTGTTGAAGCTGGCTGAAACGTTGCGAACTCACCAGGCTATCCCCGTAGCCGTTGGTTCCGGCAGCCTCAACGATATTGTGAAACTGGCCTCGCACCAGGTTGGCCGGCCTTATATGGTTGTGGCTACGGCGGCCTCGATGGATGGTTATACCGCCTTTGGCGCATCCATTAGCCGTGATGGGTTTAAGCAAACATTTTCCTGCCCGGCCCCCTATGCAGTGGTGGCCGACCTGGACGTTTTGGCCGCTGCACCTCTGGCTATGACCGCTTCCGGCTATGCCGACCTGCTGGGCAAAGTGACCGCCGGGGCCGACTGGCTGATTGCCGACGCCCTGGGCGTTGAACCGATAAACTCCTACGCCTGGTCGCTGGTGCAGGACTCGCTGCGGGCGTGGACCGCCTCGCCCCACCTGCTGGCCAGGGGCGATAGACCGGCCTTTGAACACCTCATCGAAGGACTTATCCTGACCGGCCTGGCCATGCAAGCCTACCAGTCGTCACGCTGCGCTTCGGGCAGCGAGCACCAGTTTAGCCATTTGTGGGAGATGGAAGGCGTTGGCCACGGTGATAAGTGGATCTCGCACGGTTTTAAGGTCGGCCTGGGCAGCATCGCCTCGGCGGCTCTGTATGAACGGCTGCTGGAGCGTGACTTGAGCCGGTTGGACATCCAGGCCGTCTGCCGGACCTGGCCCAGTCGGACCGAAATTGAGCGCCGGGTCAGGCAGGCCCATTCGGACCCGGTGCTGGCCGAGAACGCGGTCAAAGAAAGCCTGGCCAAGTATATCAGCGCCGAGGAATTGGCCCAACGGCTGACCCTGCTCAGTCAATGCTGGCCCGCTTTGAGCAGAAAACTGGCCGACCAACTGCTGCCCGCCGCGCAAATCCGCGACCTGCTGCAAGCGGTCGGCAGCCCCATTGACCCGGACGAGATTGGCGTTGACCGCCGGCGGCTTAAGGCCAGTTATTTTAAGGCCCAGCAAATCAGACGCCGCTACACCGTCTTCGATCTGGCTGCTGAAAGCGGCTATTTTGAAACCTGCGTGGCTGAATTGTTTGCGCCTGGGGGCTTCTGGACTAACGATAAGTAAAGGTTCGTCTCATCCTCCACCAAGAGGGTCATAGGGATTACCCAGGCTGGGAACAATAGTGGAAAATCCGCCGCGGGTGAAATAATCCGACATGGTATGGGCGACTAAAATGATAAAAAAGGCGAACCCTATGGCGGCAAAAACCCAGGTGATACGGCTGCTATAGCGAAGGTGCATAAAATAGAGGACAATCAGGAGCATTTTGCTAAAAGCAATCGCCATCGCCACCACGTCGTTAAGCAACCCCAGGTTTAAGTAAGCAAAGGCGACCGTAGCCGCCATCAAAAGCAGCAGGCCGACAAACACGGCAAAATAAACTTTGACCGGTACAATATGGTGTGACATTAGTGCCGTCCTATTAAATAAAGTAATGGGAAGAGGAAAACCCAAACAATATCGACGAAATGCCAGTACAGGCCGAGTTGCTCCACCGCCACGTATTTTTCGGGCGGGTAATAGCCACGCCAGGCCCGAATAGCAAAATATGTAATGATAGCCGCGCCGATGACCATATGCAAGGCGTGAAAGCCGGTCAGGACAAAGTAAAGACCAAAGAAAAGCTGCACGTTCCGGGGATCAGCCCCACCTTCATACAAGAAAGCGGCCCCTGGAATCAGATGTTCTTCATACTTGTGAAAATATTCCAGTCCTTTAATGCCCAAAAAGGTTGCGCCCAGCAGCAGGGTCAACAAGAGAAAAACCGTGATCGCTCTACGTTTGCCCACCTGAGCCGAACGGACGGCCAGGGCCATCGTTAGACTGCTACAGAGCAGGACCGTCGTGTTGACGGTCCCCAGTACAATATCGAGGTGATGGCTGCCCTCGGTGAAGGCTCCGGCATAAGCCCAGCGGTAGACAATGTAGATCAGGAACATACCGCCAAAAAACATAACTTCCGTAACCAAGAAAATCCACATACCCAGGGTATTGGCCTCATTTTGCTGCTCTATCCGGGTAAAATGATGGGCCAGGGCTGAGGTGTGACTATTGCTCAAGGTTCAACCTCCTGAAATAGTAATCAGTAATCAGTAATCAGTGAACAGTAATTAGTCTCAGTAGATCCAATTTTTGCTCAAAGGGGATTGACAAATCCCCGTTTTTGCCCGGATTTGGCAATCCGGGCCGAGCAAATTTGGACCCACTGAGTCTGATTGATTGATTACTGTTCACTGTTCACTGTTCACTGTTCACTGTTCACTAACGGACCTGACTGGTACTCATACGCTTCCCAGGTGACGACGGGTATCTCCTCAAAATTATGAACCGGCGGAGGGGAGGGTGTGGTCCATTCCAGGCCAACCGCTCGCCAGGGATTAGGTCCGGCTACCGGACCGTAACGTAACGACCAGAGGAAATAGATGAGCGGTAAAACATAACCCACCGCCAGGATGGAACTACCCGCCGTGGACATGACGTTAAGCACCTGGAACTCGTCGGGATAAACGTGGTAACGGCGCGGCATGCCCATGTAGCCAAGCAGGAACTGCGGAAAAAAGGTCAGGTTGAAGCCGGCAAAAATCAGCCCGGCCGACAGCCGCCCCCACCACTCCGGGTACAGCCGCCCGGTAATCTTAGGCCACCAGAAGTGAAGCGCCCCCAGGTAGCCCATCAGCGCCCCACCGACCATAATGTAGTGGAAATGGGCCACGACAAAGTACGTATCGGTCACATGCACATCAATAGCCAAGGCAGCCAGGAAAAGCCCGGTTAAGCCGCCAATTGTAAACAGGCCGATAAATCCCAGGGCATAAAGCATCGGCGTATCATAAGACACCTGGCCTTTGTAGAGTGTGGCCGTCCAGTTGAAGACCTTAATGGCCGAGGGGATCGCCACGATATAACTAAGGATCGAGAAAATCATGCTCGCATAGACAGACTGCCCGCTGACAAACATATGATGGCCCCAAACCAGGAAGCCAATCACGGCAATAGCCAGGCTGGAAAAGGCGACAAAGTTGTAACCAAAGATACGCCGGTGCGAGAAACAAGTAATTATCTCGCTAATGACGCCCATACTGGGCAAAATCATGATGTAAACCGCCGGGTGAGAATAAAACCAAAACATGTGTTGGAACAAGATGGGGTCGCCGCCCAGGGCCGGGTCAAAAATACCAATACGGAACAGGCGCTCGATGGCCACCAGCAGGAGGGTAATGGCCACAACCGGCGTACCCAGGATCATAATCAGGCTGGTCGCATAATGTGCCCAGACAAACAGGGGCAGCCGGAACCAGGTTAGCCCCGGCGCGCGCATTTTATGAATGGTAGCAATAAAATTGATCCCGGTAAAGATAGAGGAGAACCCGGCAAAAAAGGCTCCCACCGCCGCCAGGATCACGTAACTATTAGAATAGGTACTGCTGTAAGGCGTGTAAAAAGTCCAGCCGGTATCGACGCCGCCCAGGGCCAATACGGCGATGGTGAAGGCGCCGCCAATGGTGTAAACGTACCAACTGGCCAAATTCAACCGGGGAAAAGCCAGGTCTTTAGCCCCAATCATCAGGGGGATAAGAAAATTACCCATCGTCGCCGGGATCGAAGGGATCAGGAAGAAGAAAATCATGATAAATCCGTGCATCGTGAAGACCCTGTTGTACATGTCTCCTGTCAGCAAATCGCCTCGGGGGGTCAGCAATTCCAGGCGAATGAGCATGGCATAGATACCCCCGATGGCAAAAAACAGCGAAATCGAAACCAGGTACAACAGGGCAATTCGTTTATGATCGGTGGTCAACAGCCAGGATTTGGCGTTGTAGTCAACGTTAAGGAAATGTTCGTGAGATATAGCCAGCCCCTTTTGACGCGGGCTGCCTTCTGCTAGTGATGATGCGCCAAGCATGCCTTATTCCCCTCCCTCAGCCTTTAGAGATTTTATATAAGCGATAATCTGCTGGATACCTTCGTCACTAATTTGGCCCTGAAAGGTGGGCATAATAGCAGGGTAACCCGCCACAGTCTTAGCGTGCGGATTGACGATGGACTCCCGCAAATACTCCTCGTCTGCCGTTACCGTTTGTCCATTGTCCAATTGTACTTGCTTTCCAAACACGCCTACCAGCGAGGGACCGATCCCCTGATTATCGGTCCGATGGCAGGTAGCGCAGCCATACTGCTGGAATAGGGGCTGGCCCGACTCAACCATCGAAACGCCGGAGGTAACACTGCTGGCCAACCAGGCCTGATATTCCGCCTCCGGCATAACGATAACGCTGCCGCCCATCTGGGCGTGATCCGTGCCGCAAAACTCGGCGCAAAATAAGTGATAAGTGCCCGGCTTGGTGGCCTCGAACCAAATACTGGTATAACGCCCCGGCAGAACATCTTGCTTGATCCGAAACGCAGGGATATAAAAACTGTGGATGACATCCTGCGAGGTCATAATCAAACGCACCGGGCGATTCACCGGCACGTGCAGTTGGTTAATCTCCGCCTGTCCTTCCGGGTGTTGAACTTTCCACATCCACTGCTTGCCGACGATATAAATATCCAACGCGTCGACAGGAGGGCGATAGAGATTAAAATAAGCCTGGGCCTGGACCACAAACACGGTCATAGCCAGGATAAACGGCACGAACAACATGACGAATTCCAACTTCCTGCTCTCAAACACCAGCCCGGCACGATTGGCCTGGGAGCCGCGCCGGTATCTGATGGCAAAAAACAGGATCAGAAACAAAATAAGGAGCGTAAAAAATACACTCAGGCCCACCAGCAGAAAATAGACCGCGTCAACCCCACCGGCAATAGTGGACGCTTCATCTGGAAATAAAGGAAAGTCCCACATAGTTACTTTATCCTACTCCTGTAAAAACAGACCGCCGACGGCAGACCGCCGACCGCCGAAAACATTTTCATCACGAAACCAAGCTAGACTAGATTAGATTAGACCAAGTACAGAATTGCATAAGTTCGTGGCGGTTTTGGAGTGCAGACTTCGGTCTGCATTAGCCAAAAGAGCAGACTAAAGTCTGCACTCCATTTTGCTATAAATTTACGCGAAACTATACTAAGAATTAGTTATTCCAGGGTGCTTCAGTCCTTTGTTCTCTTAACTCGATGCTTCAGCGTCGGACTAACTTTAATGCGTCATTACCATTTTCCTGTGCTGATCACGCCGGAGTAACACAATAACCACTCCACCTAATAGCGCCACCGTGGTCAACCCCGCCAGGCGAATGATATTCATAATCGCCACCGTGTACTGGCCTACCACAGGATCGTAGTGGTAACACATCAGCAACAGTTGGTCTACCGGCGAACCGATTTTATCCTGGGCTGCTTCAACCAGCCCCAGGCGCAAATCCCTGGCCGGAAAATCAATTCCGTAAAAGTAACGGGCGATTTTGCCCTGCGGCGTCACCACCATAATACCGGTGGGGTGGACATACTCATCCTTCTTTGGATCATATTCATAGTAAAAGCCAACGGCCTGGGTGAGTTGGTGGATGGCCGTCTCTTGCCCGGTTAAAAAATGCCAGCCCGCCTCGGTGTTAGGGCGGCCATACATCTTCAAGTAAACTTCTTTTTTGGCGGCGGCCAGTTCCGGCGTCTCGCCTGGATCAATACTAACGGTAATAATCTCAAACTCGCTGCCAACGTCAAAGCTCAACTTGTTCAGGCTGGTCAGCAGCCCATTCAGCACCAGGGTACAGAGCATCGGGCATTCGTAATAAGCAAAGACCAGGATGACCGGCTTCTGTCCAAAATAGTCGCCCAAGCGCACCGTTTGCCCAGTCTCATCCCAGAAAGTCACATCGAGCGGTAACTGCTGGTCCAGCTTTTGCTCAAACCTGACCCCTTTGATCAAATCCTGGGGCAGTGGGTCTTGGGCGCGGGCGGTACTGGCAGGGAAAAGTAAGCAGTAAGCAGTAAGCAGTAAGCAGTAAGCAGTAGGAAGTAGGAAGTAGGAAGTAGGAAGTAGGAAGTAAGAAGTAAGAATAGAATGGATGGAAATATTTACCCCCCCTACTTTTTTAACTCTCTTACCTTGACGGTTCATTTCTATATTCCTTGGCTTTACACTTTCTATCTAGCGCCCTTCGATACGCGGCCACGCCGCCACACAGGACGTTAATTTGCCCCAAGTTAAGTGAAACTTATTTTTTCGGTTGCGTCGGCAAACCTCGTTCAACGGTCAACTTCATCGCTTCGGTGATAGGGATGCGGACGATCCCGGCCCGTTTATCAACCCAACTATAACTGTTCAAGATGACGTTCGTATCCCGGCGCATTTCCCGCATGTCCTCAACCGGGTTACGCTGCAAAAGCAGCCTCGGCTGCAAGTCCTGGGTCTCTTCCAGCAGGGGAGGAGGCGAACCGGCCCGCTCGGTAGATTGAACATTCAAAAACCAATAAAACAGGCCAATGACCACAAAAACAGTCACTATCACGACAGCCAGGATCGAGCCGGACCACAAAATTACTCTAAGATCGGCATCCCTGACCTCGTAACCCTGTTTCAAACTTTCTTCAGGAATGGGTTGGGGCTTGTGTTCTGCCATGATTCAACAATTTCTCCTCTACTCTAGCGTCGTACAATGGCAGCAGAGACTTCCGCTTGAGCTGCCAGGTAAAAACCGCCACCCAAATGCCGCCGATAGCGATAGGCGCGACGATGATGAGCCAATCCAGGTAAAAGGTCTCATGAAAAGCCGGGATAATCAGCCAGTATAGGTCAACCAGACGCATCAACAGCACTAACGCCGCCACGTAGATCAGCCAGCGGATGCGGCGCTTGACCATCCGTGAGAGCAGCACCAGGAAAGGCGCAAAAAAGTGAAAGATGACCAGCAACTGCCCGACAAATTGCCAGCCGCCGTTAATCCGGCGAAAAGTCCAGGGGGTCTCCTCGGCCAGGTTGCCGGCCCAGATAATCAAGTATTGCGACAAGGTCATGTAAGCCCAAAGCATCACCCCGGCCAGCAAGAAGTTGCCCAGATCGTTGACATTTAGAGCCGCTACAGCCTCGGCCAGGGGAGTACGTTTCATCAGCCAGGCCAGGGACAGGATGACAAAAGCAAAAGCGGCGGCGATGGCCCCGGTAGCAAACATCATGCCGTAAATCGTCGAGAACCAGTGTGGTTCAATTGACATCATCCAATCAATCGCGGCAAAGGTGACCGTCAGCCCAAACACCCCCAGGCCAAGCCCGCTCAAAGTCCGCAGGCGGCGACTCAGGGCCAGGTCAAAGGCTTCATCCTGTTGCAGTAGCCGGCGGTTCAACAGAAAGGCCAATCCCCCCCAAACCACAAAGTAGATAATGGTACGGCCCATAAAAAAAGGGGGGGTTAAGTAAAACGATTTATGTTGTAACAGTTCATCGTGGGCTACGGCTGCAGGACGCGCCCATTCGTACAGGGCGGGCAAGCCCAACATGATAGGCACGAACAGTATCGCCAGCACCGGCAGGGTCAACATCCCGGCTCTGAGAATACGTTGGGTCACATAGCCCCAGCCGCCGCCGGTCAGGTTGTAAATCATCAAGATGACCATACAGCCCAAAGTCACCTGTATCCACAATACATAACCAACCAGATAGGCCGGGAAGAATTGGGCCGGATTCAGAAACCAGCCCAACGCCAGGAGAACTACGCCCACCGCTCCCACCCCCAGGGTGAGCATCTGTAAACGATTGAGAGGTAATGCTTCAGCTTGATTCATTGAACTGGCCCCTGCAGTTTATTACGTTGTTCAGGCGACACATCGTCCAGGGTAGCGTTCTGGCTCAGTTGTAGCGCCCGGATATAGGCAATGATGGCCCAGCGATCTTCCGGCGAAACTCGCGAGGCATAACTATACATAACCCCAAAACCGTTGGTAATAACATCATAATAGTGACCGGGCGGCGCTTCCCGCAGGCGGGTGAGATGAAATGAGGGCGGCGCTTTAAAACCACGCTGCACAATCATCCCCTGACCGTTGCCCACCGCACCGTGGCAAGGCGAGCAGAAAATATCATACCGCTCCCGGCCTCGCGCCATAACCTCGGGGGTTATCTCCAGCGGGAAGGCCTCGACGGGCGTACCGTCCTCGTTTTTGCCCTGGTAAAACTGGGTGTCCAGGTCCAGGTATCCGCGGGCAACAGTATCGGCTACCAGGGGGCGGGCCGACTGGCCGTCGAGAAAGAAATCGCTTGGCTCCAACGGCTTAACCTTGGGCTGCTGGCGCATATCGAACCAACAGCCGGTCGTCAACAGGAGACAGGCGGCCAAACAGGCCATTGAGAAAAGTTGAGAAATTTTTAATCGTGTCATAAGTTAACCGGGATACTTATACTGCTCAATCTCCGATATTTTTTCAGGCTGAAAGCTTTCTAAAAATTTTTTCGTCTCTTCCAGGTCAAACCTGGGGTCTTTGGCTTCAATCTGTAGGAAGAAACGATCCCGCGTCGCCGCCTCGAAGCCGGGAACGCCAAAAACAGGGTGATAAGGTTGCGGCAGGCCATTCAAGGCCAGCATGCCCAGCACCGCCGCAAAAGCCGCCAGCAAAACCGTTGTCTCAAAGGTGGGGGGGATAAAAGCCGGCCAGCTATGGAACGGGCGTCCGCCCACATTGATGGGATAATCGATCACGGCGGCGTAATATTGCATCATATAACCGCCAACAGCCCCAAGCACCCCGCCCGCCAGGACAATGTACGGCAAGTGCGTCCCCCGTGCTCCCAGGGCATGCCCCACTTCTTCAATGGGATAGGGGGTGTAGGCATCCATCTTCCGATAACCCTCTTCACGGGCTTGGTGAGTGGCCTTGATCAGGGCTTCCGGGGTCTTGAATTCGGCTAACAGACCAAAAATGGCAGGGGTTTTCATACGTTTTCACTCTCCGGCACCAGTTCGCGCATTTCAAAAATCGAAATGACCGGCAGCACCCGAATAAACAGGAGCAACAAGGTCAGGAAGAGACCAATCGTCCCGATAAGCATCGTCCAATCGAAAATTGTGGGGGAATACATCCCCCAAGAGGAGGGCAGAAAGTCACGGTGCAGGCTGGTGACGATGATAACAAACCGCTCCAGCCACATGCCCACGTTGACAATCAGCGAGATGACGAACAACACCAACAGGTTTCGGCGGATTGGGCGGAACCAGAGCAACTGCGGGATCAGCCCGTTACAGAAAAGCAGTGCCCAATACAGCGGCCAGTAAGGGCCTTGCATCCGATTAAAGATGAGATACTCTTCATATTGGCTGCCACTGTACCAGCCCATAAACAATTCCATCATGTAGCCATAAAAAACGATCAGGCCCGTGACCAGCATAATCTTGGCCATGTTGTTGATATGGCGCAGGGTTATAAAGTCTTCCAGGCCGTAAACCTTGCGCAGCGGGATGGCCAGGGTCATGACCATCGCAAAACCGGAAAAGATAGCCCCGGCCACGAAATAGGGCGGGAACATCGTCGCGTGCCAGCCGGGGATAACGCCCGCCGAAAAGTCGAGGCTGACCACGCTATGCACCGATACAACCAGCGGCGTAGATAACGCCGCCAGCATCAAGTAAGCGGCTTGATAACGATTCCAATGGGCAGCGGAGTTGCGCCAACCCAGGGCAAAAATACCATAGATAATTCGGAGCGGAGGGTTTTTAGTCCGGTCGCGTAGGGTCGCCAGGTCGGGAATTAAGCCGGTATACCAGAACAGGAACGAAACTGTGGCATAGGTTGTAATAGCAAACACATCCCAAACCAGGGGGCTGCGGAAGTTGGGCCACAGGCCAAAGGTATTGGGATAGGGCATTGTCCAGAAAAAGAACCAGGGGCGGCCCATGTGCAGCAGCGGGAACAGCCCGGCGCAGGCCACTGCAAACAGGGTCATGGCCTCGGCGAAGCGGTTGATCGAGGTCCGCCACTGCTGGCGGAAAAGCAGGAGGATGGCCGAAATAAGCGTCCCGGCGTGGCCGATACCGATCCACCACACGAAGTTGACGATATCAAAGCCCCAGCCAACGGGGATATTGATCCCCCAAACGCCCACGCCCTGATACAACACGTAGGCAATCGTGCCGAACAGCATCGCGGAGCCAATCGAAGCCAGGCCAAAAGCAATAAACCAGGCCAATGGCGTCCGGCGCGTCAGCACAAGCGCGCTGATTTTGTCCGTGACCGAAGCGTAGCTATGGCCCGGCCCAATGATCGGCACGGGCAACTGTACATCCGTTGGTTTTTTCAGAGCGTCCGATGATTGCATCAGCCCAATTCACCTCCCAGTTTAGGGTTGGGGTTCTTAACCTCGGCCAGGTAGGTGGTGCGGGGTTGGGTGTTTAACTCCACCAACAAGCCATAATTCAACGGGGTTGCTTTGGCTTTAGCCACCTGGCTTTGCGGGTCGTTGATATTGCCAAAAATAATTGCCTGGGTTGGGCAGGCCTGCTGGCAAGCCGTCACCACCTCACCATCGCCGATAACTCGGTTTTCCTTTTTAGCCTCAATACGCGCCGCGTTAATTCTTTGGACGCAGTAAGTACATTTTTCCATCACTCCCCGCGCTCGTACGGTCACGTCGGGGTTGGCTAACAACTTCAATACCGGCACATCCTGGTTGCTATATTGCAAGAAGTTAAACCGTCGCACCTTGTAGGGGCAGTTGTTGGAACAGTAGCGCGTCCCCACACAGCGGTTATAGATCATATCATTCAACCCTTCCGCGTTATGCACCGTTGCCTGGACCGGGCAAACCACCTCGCAGGGCGCTTTCTCGCAGTGCATACATGTCACCGGCTGGAAGTGGGTGGCCGGGTTGTCCAATTCCCCTTCAAAATACGTATCCACTCGAATCCAATGCATTTCCCGGCCTCGTGAAACCTGGTCCTTGCCCACCACCGGAATATTGTTTTCGGCCTGGCAGGCGATGGTACAGGCATTGCAGCCGATGCAGGTAGTCAGGTCAATGGTCATACCCCAGGCATTACCTTCATACGGATGCTCAGGGTACAGGGAGATGGGGCTACCTTCGTTGTGCTCTATTTGAGCAAACTCCGGATGGGCCTGGAATTCAGCGAGTGAGGCTGACCGGACTAACTCACGACCTTCCATACTAAAATGCTGCTGCGTTGTCACCAGGGGATAACTCTCCCCGGTTTTGACGATTTCCAGACCGGTATCAAACCAGGGAGCGTCGGAAGTGCGCAGAGTATAGGCATTGAAACCGACGCCGTTACCCACCTGCCCCGCCCGAGTCCGCCCATAGCCCAGATGGAGTGTAACCGTATTGTCGGATTGGCCCGGAGTAATCCAAACCGGAACGCGCAAAGTGCGCTCACGGTAACGCAATTCGACCACTTCCTCGTTCGCCAGTCCCAGGCGCTGGGCGGTGGCGGGGCTAATCAAGGCCGGGTTGTCCCAGGTCAGCTTGGTGATGGGCCGGGGCAGTTCTTGCAGCCAGCCAATATTGGCAAAACGGCCATCCCACACCGACGGGTCGGGCCGGAAGATAAGTTCCAACCCTGGCGAGTCGCCGGAGGCAGCCGGTGCGGCTGTCCCAAAATCTGTTCGCAGTGAAACCGGCTGGGTGGGTAGAGACGTATCGGCCAGCAGACCGGTGTGCAAAGCCGTCCGCCAGGAGGCTTCAAAATTGCCGCCCCGGTTTTGGGACTCCCAATAACCGCGCACCAGGTCGTGATTCGAAACGTCCGTCTGCCCCAAAATTGCCGCCAGCAATTCATGGGGAGACTTGCCGTCATAGAGCGGGGCAATCAGCGGTTGAATCAGGCTGGCCGTCCCCTCGTAAGCCCTGGCATCACCCCACATTTCCAGATCATGCAGCGCAGGAATATGCCACTGGCACAGTTCCGAAGTTTCATCCTCGTATAACCCCAAGCGAACCCGCGTTCTCACCTTAAACATCCGCTCGCCAAATTGTAAATCAACCGGGGCATCATAAACCGGGTTGGCCTCGATAATGACGAGCAACTGCACCCGTCCAGCTTCCATATCGGCGGCCAATTCACGCAGCGAGCCGAGTGAGTCGGCCGGATTGGCTAGCACCGGCCGGGTATAACTCACCGTCTGACCCACATTGCCCAGCGCTTCGTTCATAGCGTGAGCCAGGACATGAATAATAGGCGGCTGCTGATCCCCGGCAATCACCAGGCTCGCGCCCCGGTGGTCTTGCAGGTCTGCGGCGACGGCGGCAATCCAGCGAGTAAAATCCGGCAGATCTGCTCCGCCGGCCTCAACCCCAACCGCCTGGGCCAGGGCGCGGGCAAAACCCTCCATCTGGCTGGCCCGCAGCGGCAGGCGATGGTCGGACTTGGCCCCGGTCAGGCTGGGGGTTGTCTCGACCACATAAAGGCGATTCATCGCCGTCTGTCCCGTCCAGACTCTCCGTTTGTCGCTAAAATCGCGGGCATAACGGTTATGGCCCGGTCCTTCGGCCAGGAAGTTAGCGTCGAGTGAGAGAATGACCTCGGCCCGGCTAAAGTCATAATGGGGTTCAACTGCCCGGCCAAAGGCTGTGCGCGCTCCCGCCAACACGTTATCCCGGCCCGCGGCTTCATACTGGTGCCACCTGGCCTGTGGAAACTGCGCTAACACTTGCTGCAACAAGTCGGCCAAGCTGGGAGAGGTGATAGCGCCGGTCAAAATCCGCAAACCCGCGCCCTGGCCGGAACGCTGCATATCTAGCTCATTTTTTAAGTCGGCCAAAAAAGCGCTCCAGGTGCTGATACGGGCCCCAAAACGATTGACTACCTGGGAACGGTCGGGGTCGTATAGGCCCAAAATCGAGGCCTGGGTAAAGGGATCAGAGGCGCCCAAACTGGCGGGGTGATCGGGATTACCCTCAATTTTGGTGGGCCGGCCCTCATGGCTTTCAACCAACACCCCTGCAGCGTAACCGCTAACGGGTATGGCGCTGGCGTAGAACAACGGGTTGCCCGGAACCAACGCTTCGGGCTGGCGCACATAAGGCAGGATTTTGTTGGCAGGTTGGCCGGAGCAACCGGTCAAGCCGGCCAGGGCCAACGACGCCCCCATCAACTTGAGAAAATTACGCCGACTAAAGTGATCGGACCATTCCGAGGCCCCCTGGGGAAACTCCCGGTATAAAAATTCCTGAAAGGCTTTAGTTTCGACAATTTCTTCCAGGCTGCGCCAATAATAACGGCCTTTCTTTTCGGCCAGTCGAGCACGGATTTCGGTTAAATTGAGGGGTTCTTTTTCCATAAAACCTTTTCTTTATTTGATAAAAATTCGCTCTCCGGGTTATATCGTTTTACCGGTGGCACATCGAACAGTTTGTCAGTTGAGCCACATTGATGTTATTAGCCTTGACCAGTTCGCGGCCCAGGGTAAGTTGATCCTTTTCTGGCTGCCAGCCCATAGTGTAAATTTCCTGCTGCGGGCGCAGATACTTCTCGGGCTGGCGATGGCACTCCAGGCACCACTCCATATACAGCGAAGTAGCCTTATAGGTCAACGCCATCTGGTCTACCCGACCATGGCAAGTTTCACAGCCAACGCCTTTGGCCACATGAATACTGTGGTTGAAGTAGACAAAATCGGGCAGGTTGTAGACTTTCAACCACTCGATTGGCCGGCCTGTCTGGTAACTTGCTCGCACCGGCTCCAACATTTCGGCGTTGGTCCAAATTTGGGAGTGGCAGGACATACACGTTTCTGTGGGAGGGATACCGGCAAAGGCAGAATCTTCCACCGAGGTGTGGCAGTAGCGGCAGTCAAGGCCCAGCCCGCTGACGTGATGCTCGTGACTAAATGGCACCGGCTGCTCGACAAAAACCCCTACGCCGGTTGCGTACGAAGAGCGCACAAAAGCCATAAACAAAACAGCCACGCCAGCCACAATGAACACGCCGCCAAAAATACTCACTTTAGCAATGGTATTGGTACTTGGATGAAATATTTGAGCCATTGAGAATCCTTATTACACCAACAGCTTAAGGCAGAACTGGGTTTTAAAAAGGTAACTGCTCAGAGGGGTTCGCCCTGAAGCGGCTATTTCACCGGGATAGGCTTTGCACCCTGCGGGTTTGGGGATTAGGGGAAGAAAAAATTAGATAAAAATCCCCCAATCCCCTAATCCCGGCTAAGAATCCGTTCACTTAGACGGCTGGACGAGTAGTTACGTACAAACGACCTAAACCCCTCGCAGCATCGGTACTGCATGTATCACTTGCCCACCTAGCCGGAATCCAGATTTTAACCTGGAAAACCCGAATAAATTCGGGACTCCTGACCAAAAAAACCGGGAAAGGTGAGCTATTTACTTGTCGTCGTTGATAGGAATTTTTGCAGCATCAACAACCAACATGGACAAGTGATAATATACTCAATCTGATTTTTTGTACAAATTTATACAATTTGTTTTAGAAGTTCACAATTCACAATTTTAGTTTGCTTGCTGTCTTCCCTCGTGTTAGAATTTCGGCCAATCACTGACCCTTAAGGAAATAGACCAGTATGTCATCCGAATTGTTGGAATGGGCCTACGCCTACCTGGAACAAGACGAGGATATCGTTGTCCCCATCAAGAAGATATGGAAAGAATGGCGATCCACCCACGCCGAGCCGCCCCTGGAACGCTTTACCGAACTGCTGCGGGTCGACGAACGGTTTGAAGAAATCGAGGGGGTGGATCACACCGAGGGATTGGAGTGGGACTCTCAGGAGGAGTTAGACGAATACGTGGGCGATATGGAGGAGATGGGCTTCTTTTCCGGCCCCCGTCTAAAATTAAAAGACCGGGAAATATCCCTGGAACACATTGCCAATATGATTAAAAAGCACAACGACCGTATGGAGGCGGCCTTACGCCAGGCCCGCGAGGCCATGCCCGACGACGTCAACGAGCAGGAAGAGGGCCAACTGATCGAGATTATGGCTCGGGTCGAGGAATTTCGCCAGCATCTGCGCGATATCGGCCTTGAGCCTTCAGTCAATCAGCCCTAAAACTGAAAATACACCCGGCCGTCACAAACCTATTTCAAACCTAACTATGCTACAATAGAGTTGGGGAAGGACAGGGATTTAAAAACATCGGCACTCGTCAGTGGCCGTGGCTAATTACGACCAAATAACACCACCAGAATTATCGGTAGACCCGTAGAGAAGCGAGGTTGCAGCGTGAGGACTTCGGCTGAGATCAGTCGAAGGGTGGTTTTATTCAGTCTAAATGGCTAGAGAGGCACAGGGATAAATCATGTCAAACCACGAAGAAGTGGAGCAAGCATTAAGAGAATTATTACAAAATGTGCAAACCGTGCCGGGTACCTTTCCGCCGGTCTATACCTGCAGCAACTTCTTGATCGGCTTCGATAGGCAAGGACAGGTTAAAGTGACCGGTTCGACCCCAACAACTGAGCCAGAGCCATCACCCATTAAGCCTCATTGGCTCAAAAGCTGGCAGGCCAAATTTTTGTTTTCACCTCGTTAGGTCCTCATTTAAGCAAAAACTGGCCCGGTTAAGGCCAGTTTTCGCTTTTTGAGGGCCAGCTTAACGATGGCAATTACTGTCCCCACGAAATCATGCGCTCATCCACAAAATTGTACTGAAAACTAATTCCCGGCAGTGTACCCGATGTAAACAGGGGGCGCTGATTGCTCCCGTCGGCGTTCATCGCCCAAATCTCCCACTGACCACCCCGATCCGATAAGAAAGCAAGCTGCGAACCGTCAGGAGACCAGGCGGGCGAGACATTGTTGCCGGTGGCAGCCAACTGAGTGCGCTGGCTCGTATCAAGGTTGATGACATCAATGGTCCATTGGTTATCGCCCTGCTTATGCATCACCGCCAGGCGGGTTCCATCCGGCGAAAAAACCGGCGAGCGGTCGAGATTGCCCTCGATCAGGCGGGTCCTGGTATTTTGATTGAGGTCAAGCTGCACCAGGCTCACATCGCCGGCATAGACTACCCGCCAGGGATTGCGCGGGTCCCAGGTCGGGCCAAAGCTGCCGTAGTCGCTGCTGAGGTCTTGAAATTGGCCTGTAGCCAGGTCGAGCTTACGCAGCTCCCAGGCCGGCTTGGGCGGCAGGGTATAACAGTACTCGTATTTCTTGTCCTTTTCAATCGTTTTGCGGTCGATGTTGTAAGCATCAGGGGGCAAATTGGCATTTTCAGACTTATCCTCGCTGGAGGTCTTGCACTCCCGCACTTCGTCCAAACGGCCTCCCCGTGGCATAGTAAAGACCAGTTGAGTCCCATCCGGCGACCAAACCGGCGACTTGGGTTGGCGGCCGGCGTGAACCTGGCGCTCATTGGAGCCATCGCCGTTGATCAGATAAACCCCTTCCGTCGGCCCCCAGCGAGTAAAGGCCACTTGCTGACCATCGGGAGAAAGGGCCGGGTCGAGGCCGCCCTGTGTAAGCAGGCGCGGGCCGGTTCCATCCGCATTGACGATATAAATATCGCCGCCGCTGGCGGTCATGAAGAGTAATTTGCCGCTGCCTGGGACCGTTGGCGCGGTGGGGATTGAGACAGTAGACGGCGCAGCCTGGACAGCCTGGGTATCATCCAACGAGCCGGTTAAGCGGGTATAGGCCGGCAGGGCTGAAATCCAGCCGGTCGTACCGTCGATCATGGTGATCTGAACCCAGGTATGGTCAGCATTAATCCCGGCAATTTCGAACTTATCGCCCACCTTGACCACCCTCTTGACCGTGTAGTTTATACCCGGCCCCTCGCGCACATTCAGCGCCGCCACAACAACTTCAGCCTGGGGCTTAACCGGCGTTGTCTGAGCGGCTGCCAGTGAGGTCCCTATAAGCATCGCCGCCAGCAACAAGGCAACGACAAATGGTAATTTCCACACTTTCCAATTCATAAACAACTCCTTTTTTCACCTATTTTGGTAATTACATAGTTAACAGCCACTCTATTAATACGCAAAAGAGCCGGCAAATATTCCCGGTAAGCTAACATAGGGGACGGAAATTAATTAATGGAGTTGTGCTCTAAGGTCGGCAGCCAGGGTAAGCAGGTTCCCGATCGGCACCTGGGCATCGCCGACCAAAGCATAGCCCATGTCGCCGCTGCGCCACACGATGGCTCGATGTTGGCCGTTATCGCCTACATAGAAGGTTTGAGCGGCGAAGCGAACGCCGGCCTCAGCAGGAAAATTGGTTTGATGAGGGACAAAGAAGGTTAACGAGATACGTTGACCATCAGGTTGTTCATAGAGGAGGTGAGCCGTGCCTTGCTGTTGGAACTCGCCCAGGCGCGCCCCTTCGAGCTGCCAACCGGTTAAGTGGGGCACAGCCACCAGGAAAGAGACCCGGTTCTGAAACCAGGCGGTGATGTCAGCAGGTGGCCCCGTCACATCAAAGACAGGGTTGTGTTCAAAATAAATGGTATGAATATCGGCCAGTTCCCGGAAGGCCAAGTTATTTTTAGCCGCCGGTTGGCCTAACCACCAGATTATTCCCCCCAAAATAACCAGCCAGAGCAGGCTATAAATTACACCCACGGCGGGTCGAATGGGCTGCGGGGTTGACCACCATCTCAGGAAGCCCTGCCAGGGTGACGACAACGGTTTTTGCGGACCTAAGGTCGTCTGCACCCGGGTATAGAGCGAAGCAGGAGCATGGGTTTGGGTCAGTCGGATCCGCAAATGGGTTCGGAAACGCCGTTCCGCCTCGACCGCCCCTCCTAAAGTGGTCTCATTGACCAGGCGAGCCTCGAAAGCGGCCCGCTCTGCAGCTCCTAATTCTCCATCCAAATAGGCGTGAAGCATGGCTAAATCCGTTGGGGATAGGGTGTTCATATCTGGTACCCCCTATTTTTAGCATACACCAGCAGGCGTTGCCGTAACTTCTGGCGGCCCCGGTGGAGCCGCGACATGACCGACCCCAACGGCCAGCCTAACACCTGGGCAATCTCCTGGTAGCTGAATTCTTCAATATCGGCCAGCAATACCGCCAGGCGCATCTCTTCCGGCAGTTCGGCCAAAGCCTGAACAACTTCTTCATCCAGAACATGCTCAAAAAGACCATTATCCGGTGAAGTTTCGAGGGGTAGTTCAGGGTTATCATCCTCAAGGCTCAACGGCACGGGGTGCGTGCCCCGGCGACGGTAATAATCGGTTACGGTATGGCGTAGAATTGTAAAAATCCAGGGTCTGAAATCAGCCTCATGGCGAAAAGCGCCCTTTCCCTGGATGGCCTTCACCGCCACCTCTTGGACCATATCCTCGGCCAGGGCCGCATCGCCGGTCAGATAGCGGGCGGTGCGATACAAAGCATCCAGCTCAGCCAGGAGACGCTGATTAAAATCCGGAGCGGAGTCTGCAAGAGTGGCGCTCATAAAACTTGACTCTAGCACAATCTGCTACCTCTGTCCAATCTTGGGCCAAGCCCACCTAAAAGCCTAACTTTTGACAGGGGACAAATTGCTCGACACTTGCTATAGTAAGGCTAGGTAAATCTAATTGAACAAGCCAAAACCGAGAAGATGCTCAAAAAATTAAACTAATTAATGGCCTTATCCTCGACTACGATCCGACCCGGTAAAACCTGAACAACAAGACCAAAAACTTGTCAGCCGGCCAAAATGTTAGACCAACCCTTAATGAACGATAAGTTTCTGGAAAGGGATGTGGCTGATGGAAATATTTATGGCCTGTGTAATAGGGTGGCTCATTGGGCTGGCGGGGATACTGCTTCTCTTCTGTACCTTCTTCAAAAGTACAGCAGCCCTTGTTTCGGCCGATTGTTCCGTTAAGTGCTGGCTTATGATCGGTATCATTGGCTCAAGTATGACCAGCCTCATCTACGGAACACCTCAACCAGCCGTTGAAGCTATGATAGATTTGAGCTACCCGGCTACGGTCCAGCGCGGCTGGCCTCTGCCCTGGTATGGACTGGTCGGCCTTGACGTGATGTTCGCCCCATTTACCTTTCTAATTGATACCACTGTTTGGATAGTGCTAACGTGCGGGCTGATACATGTCCTTTGCACTTTGATCTATTCCACCCGAAATGCGGCTGTTCAGCCTCTATTGATCCAAGGGACAGTTACTGGAGTGATGATATTGGCCCTCTTGCTCCCCTTCATCTTACCAGCGCCCCTCATTATGGACTGGCTCGGTTTATAGAATGTTCGACCAATCCCCATCGTCGCCTTAACAACTCTTTTAGTTGGAGGTATAATTGAAATCATGTTTCGTAACTTCTCAGGTCACAGAGTTTCACAGAGAAGGCACGGACGCGAAGCGCACAGAGAAAAACTTAAAATACCTCTGTGAATCTCTGTGAATCCTTTGTGCATCTCTGCGACCGTTGAGGCAAAGCGGGAGAAATTATGAAAACAAGCTTACGCCGACACTGGCGGATGATTGCTGCGCTAGCCGCTGTAATCTTGGCCCTGGTCTGGCTGGTGATAACCGATAACAATTTCGTCTGGCCTATTCGCAATACGCTCCAATATCATATGTTGGCCTGGTGGTGGCAGCAAATTGGCTATCCGAAAATAAACGATCCTGGCAGTATGCGAGGTATGGTTCGTGACGAGCAAGGCCGGCCCATCGCCGGGGCTTGGATTCTGGTCTCTCGCTGGGATGGTACGACTTACAGCGCCTACAGCGAGCCTGACGGTAGTTACGCTATCTCCTCTATCCCCGCCGATTCGTACCGGCCCGTAGCCGGCGCACCGGGTTACGACGATCTACTGCCGGCCGGTGAGTGGGGCTGGGTGACGGTCAAACCAGGGGAAGAAACAAGGCTTGACATCACCTTACCGCTTGAACCGGTTCATACCGTCACGCCCGGTACGAATTTGACTTTGGGCCAAGCCAGTACGCTCTCTTGTTCAGACCCAATCAAATCCTCGGCAATCCGGCAGCCCTTCACTTTTGATAATGGGGATCAACCCAGTCAACCCGGTCTCTACTATATCCCCGTCACCGCAACTATGGCCAGCCGGCTGCCTATGTTATTGACTATCTACCCCGGTCCCGCTGATACTTGGGAATGTGCCAGTGTGCCGTTATCGGCAGCCGGCTACGCCCTGGTCGCCGTTGGGCCGGCCTATAGCCTGCAACTGGAAGCGGATATTGACGAGTTGGAACGGATAATCAACTTTATCCGGGCAGGACAATTTCCGGGCAGTGATAGCTCCAAACTGGTTATCCTCGGCGGCAGTTACAGCAGCCTGCACGTGCAACGTTTGATCCAGCGTAATCCCCAGGTAGAGGGGGCAGTGCTCCTCGGCCCGCCCACCGATCTATTTGATATGCGCCGCCAGTTGGAAGAACGCACCTATATCCCGCCGTTTGGTCTTGACCAGGTGATGATTGCCCTGGGTTTGCCTAACCGCGAGCCGATGCGCTACTGGCTCTACTCCGGAGCTTACCACATCCGCCCCGATTTTCCGCCGTTGCTCGTTATGCACAGCCGCACCGACGAGGTGGTACCGTACCAGCAAAGTGAGTTATTGGCCAAAAATTTGGCTAAAGTGGGCCTAAAATCTGAGATGTATTTCTTTAATGGGGCCAGCCATTACCTGATGGCTGAAGGGGGAGACAAAGATACGCTGGAAATTTACCGGCTGACCCAGGAATTTCTGGGGAAACACCTGAGATAATTGTGAATTGTGAATGTTGAATTGTCAATTGTGAACTAAAAACGGTAAATGGTTTGATAGGTCTAACATTTCATTAACAATTAATAATTCACTATTCACAATTCACAATTTGTTACGCTTCCGGCATCACCCAGCAGGCATGGGGGGCAAAAGAGATTGTTTGCGAGTCGCCCACTTGCGGGAGGGTCAGCTTACGCTCGTTGAGAACATCCAGAGTGATGGTTGCATCTCCCAGGCTGACCTCTACTCGTACAATGGAACCCAGAAACGTAACCGTCTTTACCTGGCCGGTTAACTGGTTTGCTCCTTCTTCTCGACCAAAATGCAACTCTTCAGGCCGCAGCATCACCCGTACCTTAGACCCTGGGGGCATATCGATAGTAGAAGCCGTGGTCAGATGTTGGCTATCATAGGCCAGCAGACCACGAGCCGCATCTACCACCGTACACGACAGTTGATTCAATGTGCCGACAAAGGAAGCCACGAACTGCGTTTTGGGGAAGTTGTAAATCTCGAAAGGCGTGCCGACCTGTTCCATTTGGCCTGCACTCATAACCACAATCCGGTCCGAGAGGGACAAAGCCTCTTCCTGGTCGTGGGTAACGTAGATGGTGGTAATACCCAATTCTTGTTGAATCCGGCGAATCTCGGAGCGCAGTTCGACCCGAATCTTGGCATCCAGGGCCGAAAGCGGCTCGTCCAACAGCAACACCTGGGGCCGGATGGCCAGGGCGCGAGCCAGGGCTACCCGCTGCTGCTGCCCGCCGGAGAGTTGGTAGGGATAACGGTCGCCGTAACCGGGCAGATGGATAAGCGAGAGCATCTCCTCGACTCGCTTTTTGATCTCGGCCACCGGTGTTTTGGCAATTTTAAGGCCAAAGCCAATATTGCCGGCTACGGTCATATTGGGGAAAAGGGCATAAGATTGAAAAACCATACCGACATTACGCTGATTCGGCGGCCTGAAGGTTACATCGGCCTCATCAATCCGAATCGTACCAAAGGTTGGCTTTTCAAAACCGGCAATCATCCGCAATGTCGTCGTTTTGCCACAGCCGCTTGGCCCCAGAAAGGAGACAAATTCGCCTTTCTCCACCGGCAGGTTGAAATTATCCACAGCCACGAAGTCACCAAAACTCTTTTGCACATTGTTCAGTTCGAGAAAAGCCATTATCACCTCGATCCCATTTACGATTTTGGATTTACGATTTACGATTTGAGTTACCAATCCAAAATCGTAAATCGTAAATCGTAAATCGTAAATCGTAAATAACTTAGTGGGTTCCCGTCAGTTGGCTCTCCTGGCCGCGGCCCAGGAATTGCATCAGGCCAATACAGGCCCAGGTGAGAACAAAACTAAAAATTGCCATGGCCGAAGCGTCATAAACTCTACTACGCCCCTGCAAAACCATATAGGGGGAAAAAGCAGGACGGGCCAGAAAGGTAGCCAGCACAAATTCCCCGATGACAATGGCAAATGTTAGAAAGGTCCCACTCAACAAGGCCACCCGTAAATTGGGGAAAATAACTTGCAACAGAATCGTCGGCCAGCCTGCGCCTAAACTCTGGGCCGCCTCGGTTAAGGTCCGTACATCAATCGCTCGCAGCCCGGTATCAACGGCGCGATACATGTAGGGAAAAGACAGCACAACATAACCGGCCACTAACAGGATATTGGTGGTAAACACACTATTGGTCAGGGCAAATGGCGGGCGGCTATAAGCTCTAATCAGGCCAAAGACCAAGATAATGGTGGGGATGACAAAAGGCAGCAGGGTCATCAATTCCAACACCGGGCGCAAGCGGGGCAAGCGCAACTGGACCCAATAAGCCGTAGGGGCCACCAGCAGCAGGCTGACGATAATGGTCAGCACCGCCATCAAGGCCGAAAAGCCAAAGGTTTCCCAAAACTTGGGGTCGCTAAATATACTTTGATAAGCCTGGAAACTTAAGGTTCCTTTCCTGGCTCGCAGCGAAAAAATAAAGGTACCCACCAGGGGCAAAATAAAGTAAAGCCACCCCAAGCCAAACCAGAACCAACTCCAAAAACCACCCTTTTTCATCTTCTACTCCTCAAACTACCCCTAATCCTCAGCGCAACCAGCGGGCCGTGCGGCGTTGCAACAAAGAGTAACCGGCAATTGAAATTGCCATTATGATGACCATACCCAGGGCCATAGCATAACCCAAGCCCGGATTATTCAAAACATCGCCCCGAATCTGGGCGCCAATGAGAATCGTGGCCAGATTCAAGGAGGTACTGGCCAGGGCTGCCGCCGTAGCATAAGCTCCAAAGGCATTACCAAACAATAAAATAAAAGAGCCTAGCAGGGAAGGCAAGAGGATTGGCAGAGCCACATACCACCAGTATTGCCCGGTCGTTGCACCCAAATTTTCCGAAGCTTCGCGCCACTCTCGCTTGAGGCCGTCCAGCGCCGGCGAAATGATGAGAACCATCAGCGGCAATTGAAAAAACATGTAGACCAGGCTTAAGCCCCAAAACCCATAGAGGTTAAAGCCAAGCTCATAGAGGTTCAGCCCGAATAACTCTTTGAGCAAAACGGTCAGAAAGCCAACTCGCCCCAGGGTGGAAATAAAGGCAAAAGCCAGCGGTACCCCGGCAAAGTTGGAGGCGACGCCGCAGAAGGTCATCAACGCCGTGCGAGCTTGGGGAGGCAGGCCGCCCAGGATGACGGTATAGGCCAACAAAAAGCCAAATAGGCCACCGCCCAGCGCAGTAACGGTGCTGATCTGAATACTGAGCGAAAAAGCATTGAGAATAAACGGTTGAAACAGGCCCAAGATGTTATCGAAGGTAAAGTTGCCTTGCCGGTCTAAAAAACTACCCGCAAACAGAGAAGCGGCCGGCCACAACATAAAGGCCACCGCAAAGATAAAAAATGGGACAACGCCCAACCAGGCCCAAGAAAATCCACGAGAGGCAGGCGGCGCCATCGGCCCACCTCGTGTTTCTGGCACAGCCATCTGTGACACTTAGGGTCAACTCCTTCGTAAATCCCCCCTCCCCTAGCCCCTCCCCCTCGTAGGGGGAGGGGTTGGGGTGGGGGTACATTCATTGCACCTGAATTTTAGATTGAATTACTGCGCCGCTTTAATGTCGGCGTTTACTACAGTATCCCACTGCTCAACAATAACCTTCTTGGCGGCGTCGATCTGGGCCAAGGTGGGGAAGAACGCCTTCTCATACAGTTCTGCCGGGGGCAGTTTGGCGGCCAGGTCGGCCGGAATGACGCCCCGCTTGGCCATATCGGTATAACGAATGGGGTGACCATAGCCACTCAACCAAACCAGTTGGCCTTCATCAGAGTAAAGGTATTCCATCCACAGCTTGGCGGCGTTAGGCTGGGGGGCATAGGCGCTGATGCCTTGCACGTAAACCCCGGCTACAACCGCCGATTGGGGAATAGAGATTTCAATATTAGGGTTGCCGGCCAAGTTATCCCGGTTGGCCAGGGCCAGATAGTCCCACTCGACCGTAATCGGCGTTTCACCGCTGGCAATGGTCCCCGCAATGGCGATCACCGGCACAAAGTTGCCCATCTGGTTCAGTTCGGCAAAATATTCAAGGCCGGCCTGAGCCGCGGTGTCAGGGTTGCCGGTCCGAGATAGGCCGGCCGCAAAAACGGCCATGATAGCCTGGTTAGACACTCTGGGGTCACCGGACAGGGCGACTTGCCCCTTGTATTCCGGCTTGAGCAGGTCGGCCCAGTCTTTGGGCACATTCTTGATTACGTCGCTGTTCACTTCAATGGCCAAAACGCCGTAGTAATCACCATACCAGTAACCTTCCGGATCTTTGGTCTCTTGCGGAATGGTGGCCCAGGTAGAAACCTTATACGGCTGTAGCAGTCCTTCATCCTTAGCCTGGGGGCCAAAAGCAAAACCAACATCAATCACATCGGGCGCTTGGGGGCCTTTGTTATCCTTGTTGGCCCGGATGGCTTCGAGTTCATCGCCTGAACCGGCATTCGGGTCGAGTTCGTTGACTTCGAGACCGTACTTGGCTTTAAAGTTCTCGATCATCACCCCATAATTTAGCCAGTCGTGCGGCAGAGCGATGGTGGTCAGCATGCCCTCTTGTTTGGCGGCGGCGACCAACTCATCCATAGCCGCGGCGGTTTGCTCTGCTTGAGCGCCAACGGTCGTCTGGGCTGACTCCGCCGGGGGAATGCACAGTTTCCAGCCCGGTTCGATAATATCCGGGTTGTCAATTTTGGCGTAGGTAGAATCGGTGGCATTCTTGGCATTGGTAGCATCGGCAATGGCCTGGTAAGCCAGCACATCGCCATAGAACTTATCGGCCAGCTTCGACAGCCAGTCATCCGCCTGGACTACGACGTCAGATTCACATACAACCTCAGTCTGAGCTAACGTTACCGGGGCCAGCGTCAATATCAACGCAAGCAATGAGAGAATGCTTACTACAGATAATACTTTTTTCATGGAAAAAATCTCCTCCATTGTTAATATAGGAACTGCTACTTTATTTGGCTCTTTAGGAATCCAGGGGGTTGACAGAAATTTTAGCAGCTCAACAGGGTCT
>CAZUNT010000083.1:0-29350 GCA_964622215.1 uncultured Caldilineaceae bacterium | reverse complement strand
TTGTTTTTATTGGGCCCCCGGTTTTTTTTGTTTTTCTCCCAACCAAAGGTCAAAATTTTTTTTGGCCGCTGCTGGTTTTTGCCGTGTTCCGAGGACATCAGCCCTTTGGGCCAATTATGCTGGATACGTCACGTTACCGTCCGGCTGGCCGGGTCGGGACATTCATTCTGGGGCTGCTGCTGTGGGCAGCGATCTGGGGGGGATTGATTTGGCTGGGACTGACCGCCTTTGCCCCCTCCGTTACCATAGCTCAGTTAACAGCGGTTTTGGCCCCTGCTCCGGCCCCACCAGCCCAGGTAACTCTCCCAACACGCTCTTCCGCTGCATCTACGGTTGAGCAGCCGCAGCCAACCGGCACACCCACCCGCCACTCGGTTGCTCCGACGCCAACGCCAGGTGGGTTAACTCAAACCAAAACCCCAACTCCGCTTATCCCCGCCTCGACGGTGACGGCAACCCTGGTTTCGGCCATCACTTCAGAACCTACCTCTACATCAACGGCTGTTTCAACGGCTACACCCACCGCAACGCCAACACCGGAACCGACGGCCACCCCGATACCGCCTACCCCGACTCCCACCGACACAGCCACCCCTATTCCGCCAACACCCACCCCGACCAACACCCCTACCGACACTCCTACGGCTACAGCGACCGCCACTGCGACGCCTAGGCCAACCAACACCCCCACCTCGACCGCTACAGCCACTAACACGCCTACGGCGACCGCTACCGCAACTCCAACCGTGACGCCTACCCCCACCCTCCCGCCTGCCGTCCGGCAAGCAGCTATCCAGGCGGTCGAAGCAGGGAATGCCCTGCTGCATGATGCCATTGTCGAGGCCACTGAAGAGAATTTGCAGAAGCTGGAAACCGCCTGGCAAGGAGAGGCGTTGGCCACAGCCCGTGACTTTGCCACCGCGCTTTATGATCAGTATGCCAAGCCGCTCCAGGTGGAGTTTGAGTATCTTGTTCCACCGAGGGTCGACCAGCAACCTTCCACTAATCGTTTAGTGGTAACCAGTCAGGAGCGGTGGACCTATGGCGGCCCCACCAAAATTGACCACCAGGAAACTTTCCGCTTCATTTATACCTTAACCCGCCGCAACGGCCAGTGGGTCATTACCGATTACAGTTTCCTTAATCTGCCCTCACCTACGCCTGCCCGAACCCGTACCCCTACGGTTACCCCGAATCCGTAACTTGTTCGTTTTAACCCTTCCCTTTCTCGCTCATTTGTGCTAAAATCTCTGTATTCTGAGCGAAAGGCTGTTTGAGTGTCAATTACCTTCCTGACCGGCCCAACCGGAACCGGCAAAACCACCCATGCGGTCACGCAATTACGGAACATGCTGACCGGCCACGTGCCGGGTCACACCATTTTGGTGCTGGCGCCTCAGTTAACCCTGACCGGACCCTATCGCGAGCTACTACGTGACCCCAGCCTGCCCGGCGCAGCGACAGTTGATATTCTGACTCCCAGCGGCCTGGCCTTGCAGACGATTAACTTGTTCTGGCCCCTGGTGGCCGGCCCGGCCGGTTTTAGCCGGCCTCAAGCTCGCCCCGTTTTCCTGACCATCGAGACGGCCCAATATTACCTGCGGCAGGCCATTGATCCGCTGTTACGGCAGGGCTACTTCGATCCTAATGTGGTACCCATCACCATTTCCTTGCCCCGGCTGATGAGCCAGATTTTGGACAACCTCAACAAAGCTGCTCTGATTGGCCTGCCTCATACCGACGTAGGGGCGCGGCTGGCCGCATCGCTAGGGGCGGAGCCGAGCAGCCGGGTAGCTCTGGAGCACACCCAGGTCTGTGTCAACCAATTTCGAGAGTTTTGCCTGGCTCGCAACCTGCTCGATTTCTCCCTGCGGATTGAAACCTTTCAGCGCTATCTCTGGCCGGTCGAGGGAATTCGCCAGTACCTTACCCGGCGTTACCGCCACCTGATTGTGGATAACCTTGAGGAAGATAACCCCTTTGCCCACGCTATTTTGCGTGAGTGGCTGCCTCAAACCGAGTCGGCTTTGCTGATTAACGACGAGGACGCCGGCTACCGCATCTTCCTGGGCGCTAACTGGCGCACGGCCCAATCTCTGGCCGAACTGGCCGATGAAACCATTCGCCTGACCGAGTCCCAGGTGGCCCCGCCAGACATGGCGGCTTTAGGTGAACGGTTGGCAGAAATCCTGGATGGCCGGCCGCCGACCGGAAAAACTAAAAATCGTAAATCCAAAATCATAAATCGTAAATCCAAAATCGTAAATCGTAAATCCCCTGATCCCCGGCGTGTCATCACTTTCCAGCAGGAACGCTTCTATCCCCAGATGATCGAGTGGGTGATTGATCGGATTGCCGGGCTGCTGGCCGAAGGGACTTCACCGGAGCAGGTTGTCGTGCTGGCTCCCTTTGTCAGCGATGCGCTGCGCTTTTCTTTTACCCAACGGATGGCTGAGCGAGGTTTGCCGGCTCGTTCCCATCGCCCCTCTCGCCCGTTGAACGAAGAGCCGGCGGCCAAAACTGTTCTCACCCTGGCCCGGTTGGCTTTCCCCGAATGGGGGATGCTGCCGGAGCCATTCGATGTTGCCCAGGCGCTCAGCCAGGCTATTGCCGACCTGGATTTAATCCGGGCCAATTTGCTCACCCAGGTAGTCTACCGCCCCATTCGTCAGGCTCAAGGTAAGCCGCAGATTGCCGCAGATCAATTCACAATTCACAATTCACAATTCACAATTCACAATTCAACCTTCCCTCTGTCCTCTTTTGACCAAATTGAAGGCGACGTGCGCGAGCGAATTTCCTACCAGGCCGGCAACCGTTTCGACCGGTTGCAGACCTGGCTACAGTCGGTACGAGAGGCAAACGACCCACCGGTGCTGGATCACTTCCTCAGCCGCCTCTTTGGCGAGGTGTTGTCGCAGCCTGGCTTTGGCTTCCACGGGCAGCCAGAGGCAGGAGAGGTTATTGCTAATTTGATTGACTCGGCCCGCCAGTTCCGCCGGGTAGCCGAGCAGGTCCCCAATGGGGTACAGTTCCCCACTGTTCACGATCTGAACCGAGCCTATCTGGAGACGATTGATCAGGGCATTATGGCCGCGCAATACCTGCGTAGTTGGGAGCCAAACGAAGCAGAAGGAAGGACAGGGGCCGTGTTAATTACTCCGGCTACCACCTTTTTGGTCAGCAATCATCCCGTGGATTACCAGTTCTGGCTCGACGCCGGGAGTAGCGGCTGGTGGGAACGTATCGCCCAACCGCTGACCCACCCCTACGTGCTCACCCCTAATTGGGAACCCGGCCGCCCCTGGACCGACGCCGACGAAGTGGAGGGTCAGCGCGACCGGCTCACCCGCCTGGTGCTGGGGTTGACCCGCCGCTGCCGCAAGCACATCTTCATTGTGAACTCCGAAGTCGGCGAGCAGGGCTACGAGCAGCGCGGGCAATTGCTGATTGCTCTCCAGCAAATGCTGCGCCAGTTGCAGAAAAGTTCTCCCAATCTTTAAATTTTGTATAAGTTAGAAAAATTGGCTTAAATTTCAAACCAGATTCAAACTTTTGTGTGATACTCTTAATAATGTTAAGGTTATAGTACTTTCGTACCAGAAATTCTTAGGGGTCGGAATTAAATAATTTTTATGGTAGTATTGACATGGGAGCCAATACTGGGTGGTGTCGCGCAAGCGGCCGCCTCTGCTAAAGTTATTTAATTTTAATTCCTTAACTGCAAATACCAGCTAACTCTTGGCCGTCTCTAGCAAAATTAAACAATCTCTAGAAATATGGAACTCTCTGCAATCTCGTTAGACAGTCGTATCTGTTTACGCCCGCTCTCCAAACAAGTTGAAAATGGGGTGGTTGTTATTGGCTGGGGAGATCAATTTTTAGAGTTGCCGCTGGAGGGTTTGCAGTTTATCGCCTGGTTGGATGAAGGGTTAAGCCTGACCGAAGCCAGGCGGCGTTTTGAAGCCCTTTACAACCCTTTTCCAGAACCAGAGCTGGTGGAGGTAGTCAAGGCTTTTTGGGAGAGTGGTTTTATTGCGGCAGTGGACGGCCAGGCCGTCGCCTCATTGCCGAGGCCGGTGGCTGCTCAAGCTTATTGGCTGCCTCAAGCCTGGGCCAGACGTATCTTCTCTACACCGGTCTTGGTTGCCTGGATGGTGGTGGTTATTCCGGCCATCGTTCTTTGGATGAGTACTCCTGAATTGTGGCCGCTCCGTAGCGATTATTTTTGGCTCGATTATAACTTTCTTATTGTTCTGGTGGGGTTGCTGTTCTGGCTGGTAGATATGCCGCTGCATGAACTGGCCCATCTGGCGGCCTGCCGGGCCAAAGGCATCGAGGCTTCCATCACCTGGACACAACGCCTCGGTTTTATCCCCATGAGCCAGACGATTATGCATAACATCTGGGCTGTGCCGCGCTCAACTCGCCTCTTGCCCATTGCCGCCGGTATGGTCTTAGATATTTTGCGCATTAGCGTGCTGGTGTACTTGCTCTTTTTTCAACACATCGGGCTGCTGCTCTGGCCGGTCTTGATCGTCAAGTTTCTGAAGTTTTACCTGCTCACCTCCACCCTCTCCCTGGCGGCTCAATTCTGGCTTTTTTCCAAAATGGATGGCTATTTTCTGGTGTCTGCTTTATTAGGGCAGCGCAATTTGCAAGCCGATACCTACCAGTGGCTCAAATCCCTGCTCCACCGAGCCGGCCGGTTTGATCCACCGGCCGCCGGGATGAAGTTCATTTATTTATATGCGCTGATTACCATCATTGGGGGCGGTTTATTTATGGGGCAATTCCTGGCGGTGCAGTTGCCGATTAAACTGCGCTTGCTGTGGGAGTCGCTGCTCAAAATCGGCGGCGGCGTAACGATAGCCCCCCTTGAATTTGGGGACGGCGTTGCCGTCCTGACCAGCCAGGTCATTGACCTGGGTTTACTCTTCTATGCCTATTGGCGCAAGAAGTAACCCGGCTGGTTTTTATCTTGATGTTTCAGGGGCGACCAGTGAGGTGGCCGGCCTTGTAGCAAATCTAATAGAAAGGAGCCTGACTCATGAAAGTCCGCAAAGTCGAAGAGGTCAAGCCGACGGGTACTCCCCGAGGGCATTAAATTTTTACCATAGCCAGCTAGGTGGTTGAATCCTCAAGCTAGCAATTATGTAATCTTCTAACCAACAAGCGCGGCAATCTACTTGCTGCGCTTGTTATTATTTGTGTAATGAGGTCCAATAGATGCCTCGCGAGCCGGTGGTTGCTCCCCTATCCTTAAGGGGTGAACTCGGTGAAGGTGCATTGGCCAGTGAGGTGGTCGGCAGTGCTGTGAGTTTCACCGGAGGCATTGGGGCGACCCTGAAAGTCCGCAAAGTCAGTCGAACCACCGGCTCGAGAGACACCTGTTGGGGATCAGTGAGATTTTATTTATTTTACTCCGGTTTTAGCGTTTCGTACCTCGTTACTATAGTCCTATTTATGGCCACCTGTTCCAGGTAGGATTGGCGTAGGGCGGCATCAATAATTTTGGCCGCTCGAGCCATCACCAATTCATAAGCTGCCTGGAGGGCTGCCTGGGCATACTGCCTCTGCCCGGCGGCGGTAAAAACCTGGTAGATAATAAAATAATCTTGTTGGGGAAATTCCGGCCCTTCGCCGCCGCACCCTTCTAAAACAGCCTGGGTTTGGCCGGCATAGGCCAGGGCTTGAGCTAGGTTGCCGGCAGCTAAATAAGCCGCGGCCAGGGTAGCCAGGTTATCAGGCGTAGCCAGGTGCATCTTTGCATCCCGGCGCAGGGTGAGTGACAATTCTGCCTGGGTTATGGCCTCGTCTAACTTGCCTAATTGTAAGTGGACGGTACTCAGATAATTGAGAAAACTTGACATCAGATATTGATCATCTTGAGCTTCAGCCAGGGCTAATCCGGTCATAAGTAATTTTTTAGCCAGTTCCAACTCGCCCTTATCACGCGTTACCAGGCCCAAATTCACCAGGATATAGGCTTGCCCGGCCTGATCTCCAATTTCTTGGGTTAAGGCCAGGCCTTGCTTTAAGCAAGCTTCTGCCTGGGTTAAATCTCCCAACTCCTGATATAAAATCCCTAGAGTATTCCAGACGTTAGCTTCATCCCAACGATTGCCGGTGGCCTGAAAAATATTCAATCCTTCCGTTAAATATTTTTGTGTCTGGCCATAATCCCCCATAATAAAAGTCACCTCGGCTAAATTAGCCAGGCTCATACCCTCCCCGGCCCGGTCGCCAATAGCTTGCCGGATTTCCAGAGCTTGTTGATGATAAACTTGAGCCTTGACCAGACGACGTTGGTAAAAGAAGCTTACGCCCAGATCATTACAGGCCTGAGCCTCCTCCGCCCGGTTGCCGGTTTGCCGGCTTAAAGCCAGGGCACGTTCGTGATAGGTCTGGGCCTGGTCAAAACCACCCTGCTGCCGGTAGACGGCTCCTAGACCATTAAACGCCTGGGTCACTACCCAGGCTTCTCGTTCGGAGTAGATCCGGGTGTGCTCAAACAAGGCCAGGGCTTGCCCGTACCATGTTTTGGCTTGATCGTAGTTACCCTGCCGGCGGGCGATCAAACCCAGGTGCGAGAGGCAGCGCATTTCATTGATCAGGTCTTTTTTATCCCGGCTGTCGGCCAGGGCTAACTCGATGGCGGCCTGCGCCCTGGCATAGTTGCCGGTAGCCTCATAATACTGCCCCCACAGATAACCCACCTCAAACGTGGGGGTTTCCAGGTTGGTCGCTAGCATCTGCAGGCTGCTCTTTTCTTCTTCCCGCCGGCCCAGGGTATGCAAAGTTTCCACCTGGCCTTTACGCCAGCGCCAGCGCTCCGTTACCGCTAAAGCCTGGGTGTAGTAGGTCAGAGCGGTTTCGTTGGCATATTCGTGCTGGGCTTTGCCCGCTGCCAGGTCCAGGTAGTACAACATCTTATCCTGGGCATCCGTGTGACTAAAATGGTAAGCCAGGCGTTCGACGGCTTCAGGCTGCCAGCGTTCCAGGGCCTCGGCTACGGCTTGATGCAAACCGCGTTCCTGCTGCTCTAGTAAGGTCGCATAAGTCACCTCGTGGGTGACGTTGTGCTTGAACAGATAAGTCCGGTGGGGGAGCGCCGGCTCCGGTTGGATGAAGTCAAGAGCCTGTAATTGGCTAAACTGTTCCAACAGGGCCGCTTGTCCGGGTTGAGCCGGGTGGGCGTGAACCAGCAAATCCAATTCAAAAAGCCGCCCGATGACGCTGGCTGCTTTGAGGGTTACTTTGAGCGGCTCCGCCAGCCGATCCAGCCGGGCCAGGACAATACTGTGGATGGAATCAGGTAGGTCTACCTCAGCCGCGGCCAGGGATGCGTTTTCAATCAGGCTCCATTGTCCTTGTCGTTTGACCAGGCAGTTAGCTTGTTGAAGGGCATTGAATATCCACTCGGACAGCCACCACTGGCCATCATCCCGGCGACACAAATCACCGGCTTCTTGTAAAGCATCCACTAATTCTTTGGTAAAAAGTGGATTTCCCTGGGCCTGAATCTGGATTAGCTCCAGAGCCAGGGGAGAAATCTCACCCTGTAAACGCCGGGTGACCAGCTCCGTTATTTCCGACGGTGACAACTCATCCAACTTGACTGGGTGAACCTGGGGCAGCCGTTTTAATTCCAGCCACAAGCGTTCCTGTTCAGCCCTGATGATGGGCAGGTTTTGTACCAGGATGAACAGAATCGGCGCTTTCAACTGCACCCGGCTCAACGACAGCAACAGCGCCTGCGAAGCTTCATCCAGCCAGTGGGCATCTTCAATCAGCACCAGCAGGGGTTGCTCTTGCGCCCAGCTTTGCAGCATCTCCTCGACCAGGTCAAAGAGCGCATTTTGACGTACCTGCGGCGGAAAAGCAGCCGTGGTTGGGTTATCTAAAATGAGTAAGGCCAGCAGATCACCCAACAAGGGGAGCCGAATCAACCAGTCAGGATTCATCCGCCTGATGAGGGCTTCAAGTTGGTTAATCTGGCGAGCCAGCCGCGCTTCCTGGTTTACCTGCGATGTTCTTTCGTCAATTAGGCCCAACAAGCTCCGAAAAATCTGTTGCCAGGGATAATAGGTAACGGTTTGACTGCTGCTTTGACAGGCCCCAATGACGACACGCACCCCGCGTCGGAGAGCGCGCTCGGCAAACTCGGCGACGAGATGGCTTTTGCCGATCCCGGTGACTCCCTCCAGCCAGACCACTTGCTTCTGACCGGCCAGCGTATCCGCCAGGATGTGTTCCAGTTGGTCTAGCTGCTCGCTCCGCCCCACCAGGGTATCTTTAAAAATGGTGAACAGCCGCTGCGGTGAGGGTGGGCGGGGAGATAAAACCACCGAAACCGGGATCGGTTCTGGTTTACCTTTGAACTTGACCGGCCCCAGGAATTTAAAGTAGTAACCGGCTGAGGCTGCCTCGACAATGCTCTGGCTGACCAAAATTTGTCCCGGCGCGGCTTGGCTCATCAGCCGGGCCGCCACATTGACTCCATCACCCAACACACCATAGGTGCGCCGGGTGGAGCTGCCGTAAGCGCCGGTGCGCATGCGACCCTGGTTGATACCCATTTGAATCTGGGTAATAAAATCGAACTGCTTTGGCGCAGCTTGTAGCTCCAGGGCTGCCCCCACCGCTCGTTCCGAGTCATCATCATGAGCCACCGGCGCGCCAAAGATGGCATAGAGATGGCTGCCCTTATCGTCGACGAGAACCTGCATAACATAACTGTCATAGCCTACCAGGACATTCTGGACCCAGCGAATGAAGGCGTCGAGTTTTTTGCCCGCGTCTTCGTCGTGATCGTAATCCAGGCCCTCGAATCTCAGAAACAGGGCTACCGCCGGGCGGATTTCGGCCAAAAATTCACCCTGACCACTCTGAAGACTCTGGTAAATGGGGGGCAGTAACCAGGGCCGGATTTGCGCCTCGCTGAGTCCCCCGTTCCCGGCCTGGTTGGTGGAACCAGGGGCGGCCGGCCAGGGACATGGTTCGACGGGTACGGTTAAGCTGTTAACCAGGCCAAAAGTAGCGGTGTTACTTCTCTGTTTTTGGCTTTTGGTTTTACCTCGCCACTCGACGATGTTGACCTGGTCACCCAATTGAGTCGCCAGCTCTTGACTCAACAAAACCTCGCCTTTTCGGGCATAGTGTTCGGCTGTCCCTATTCGTTCCAAAACAACGCCGGCCAGCACATCAATACATTGGATGTGAGGATCGCCGACCAAAAAACGCCGGACCCAGCCGCTCGCCGTAGATACTTTCAGCGAAAGGGAAACAGCGCCGCCGCCCGGTTGCTTTAAAACGGCAAACTGGTGCATCGCCTGCTGCATGGCCAGGCTGCAGGCCGTAGCTCGTAATTCGGCCGGCCCGGTGACTCCCCCCGGGAAGTGGGTCGCAGGAGTATCGTCGAACCAACAGGTAATCGCATCACCGCTAAAATTGATGACGCTGCCCCGGTAGGTATGGACTTGTTGAATGAGGGCATCGTAAACCTGATTTAAATGCCTGGTCAATTCGTCGGTACCCCGCCGAGTCCCCAGGGCTTGTAATAACGCGTCGGTGAGCGGGGTAAAACCGGAAATGTCGGCAAAGAGAGCCGTGCCGCTGATTCGATCAGGTAAAGATTCACCCCGGGCGATGGCCCACTGGCGATCCATTGGGATATAGGCGCTTGGCGCTTCCATAGTTCAACTGATTTCTGGTAATGATAAGGTGTGAAATGTGAAATATCTAACGTGAATTCATCACGTTTCATGAGTCTAGGTAACTATCTTCTCAGCAATGTCATTAAGATAAGCCGGAGTGCAGAATTTATTCTGCCTGCCAGACTGAAGTCTGGACTCCTTAACTTAATGACATTGATCTTCTCAGTATAGCCTAAGTTTGGCCGAGAGGATTACTCTCGGTACAAATGTTCTAATCTATTAAAGTGCTACTTGAATTTGTGGCAACTTTATACTATCATATCTGCCAAGCCAGTTGCAACATACCTGTCCATACTTTTGGGCTAGACTTGAATAGGTGGCCTATGCACGAACTGACTTTCGTCAACCAAGTTACTACCTGGATCAACGAAATATTGCACAAGCGGCTCGACCTGCCTTTTACCCAGGCGACCATTGAAGAAAGCGCCAAAGGCAAACGCAAACGCCGTGACCTGACTCTGTATGACCGGCAGGATAAATTGGCCCTGACCGGCGAAATCAAGCTACCTGATAAGCCTGACGGCCTGACTCCCTATAATGAAACCGTTGTGATTGACGCACACCGCAAGGCCAATGACATCGGTGCGGCCTACTTTTTCACCTGGAATGTTAACCGGCTGGTGTTGTGGAAAACCTTTGAGCCGGGCGTGCCTCTCATCGAACGCGACCAGCGCCTTTTTGAAGTTGTCAACGTCCGGGCCAGCCATGAGTTAACTCAAACCCACATTCAGGCTCATATCCAAGCCTTTTTAGAAGAGTTTCTGACTTTTTTTGCCGATGTCCATCGTGGTCTGAAGCTCATGCCGGTTAAGCCGCTAGATGAGCGGTTTATTGATATGCTTGACACGGCCCTTGATACCATTGTCCTCCACACTGTTGACGCCCTCCACCAACGCTATCAAAGCGACCTGACCTTTCGCGCCCAATTGGTGGATTGGATGATTAACGACATGGGCTGGACTCACTCTGAGCAAACCCTGTTGCTCGATCTGGAACGAGCTGCCAAAGTGAGCAATTATCGCCTGGTCAACAAGCTGATGTTTTACAATGCGCTCCGCCGCCGCTACTCTAACGAACTCCCGGCCATTGCCTTTAGCCCCCTGGACGATACCGGCGAGCGGATGCAGCAAACTCTGAACGAATTTTTTAACAAGGCTATGATAGCTTCCGGCGATTACGAAACGGTCTACCTGCGCAGCTTTGCCGACGCCTTACCCTTTCTGGCCCAGGTAGCTCTGACCGGCTGGCGTGATCTGATTGCCCACATTGACGCCTACGATTTTACCCGCCTGAATTACGATGTGGTGGGCCGGGTGTTTGAACGGCTTATCAGCCCCAAAGAACGTCACCGCTATGGCCAACATTATACCTTACCCGACCTGGTGGATGTGATTAACGGCTTTTGCATCCGCCGCCCCGATGCCATTGTAGCCGATCCCGCCTGTGGTGGTGGCACTTTTTTGGTTCGGGCCTACGCCCGCAAAAAATATCTCAGCCAAAACCGGCTGCCCCATCTTGACCTCATCAGCCAGCTTTATGGCCTGGATATTTCCCCCTTTGCCGCTCACCTGGCCCTGATCAACCTGGCCGCCCGCGACCTTGACGCCGAACCTAACTATCCTCTGATTGCTGTGGATGATTTTTTTAACGTGCGCCGCGGCCATCCGGTGTTCCAGATACCAACCCGTAACGCCGTTACAGTGGAGGGCCTGGGTAATCAAACCGCTGCTTCGCTTTCCATAGATCGCCTCGATGCCGTCGTCGGCAATCCCCCCTACGTGCGACAAGAGTTGATTGACCAGGTGTTTCAGGTGAAAGGGCGGCCTGACCAGCCTTACAAACAGTTTTTGGCCGATCTCCAGGCCGAAGAGTGGGGCAAAACCGCCCCCAAACTCTCTGCCCGTTCCGACCTGTACGTTTACTTTTGGCCGCATGCCGCCAGTTTTGTGCCTGAAGGCGGCCACCTCGGCTTCTTGACCGGCAGCGGCTGGCTGGATAACGAATACGGCTTCCGCTTGCAAGAGTTTATGCTGAAACACTTTCAAGTTTTGGCTGTGTTGGAAAGCGAAGTGGAACCCTGGTTCAGCGAGGCCCGCGTCAATACCGCCGCCACCATCCTACGCCGTACCGGCGACCCCGCCGCTCGCGCCGACCACATGGTTAAATTTGTCCTGCTGCGCCGCAAGTTGAGCGATTTATTACCCCACACCGAGGATGAAACCGAACGCCAACGGGCTGTAGACGCCCTGGTAGCCGAAATTGAAGGATTAACCGAAAATGTGAATAACGACCGCTGGCGGGTGCGCTTGGTCAACCAGGGCCAGTTGACCCTGGCCGGTTGGGAGCCGGACGACGAGGCCGGCCCGGTGGACTTACCCAACAATTGGCGCGGCGACTGGAACGAACTGCGGGCGCTGGGCGGCCACTACGCCGGGACGAAGTGGAGCGTACATTTGCGCGCCCCCGATCTCTTTTTTGAAATTCTCGATACCTTTGCCGATAGACTTGTTCCCCTGCGCGAAGTAGCCGGGGTGAAATACGGTATTAAATCCGGCGCGGACAAATTTTTCTACGTCCAGGACATCACCGACGAATTGGACAACGAAACCTTGGCCGAGCGGTACGGGTTGGCCCGCGACCAAACCGGGCAGACTCGCGTTGTCAAATCCGGCGACGGCTCCGCCCACTTGATCGAAGCCCGCTACCTCCAACCGCTGATTTTTAATGTGATGGAATTAGATGGTCTACAGTTGGACAACTCAGGTTTGCGAAAGAAGATTTTTCTTGTTGACGGTCAACCAGACGAACTTAAGGGAACCTATGCACTTAAATATATTCGTTACGGTGAACAGGCAGGCTATCACGAAAATACGACTTGTCAGGGACGAGTCATTGAGGGTGAAAGAGCATGGTATGAGTTAAGAAGCAGTCTGGTTGGAGGTGAGTGGGTATGGCCAAAAGCGCATCAATATCGTCATATTGTCACTTTTAATTCTGAAAGTTTACCGATTAATTGCCGCCTATACGCTATCAAAGCTAAAACCGAAGTGGATTCGTTACTGCTTGGTGCTATTCTCAATTCAACTCTTATTGGCTGGTTCAAAGAGATTTATGGCCGAGTTATGGGGCGTGAAGGTAATACTGACACGATGGTTACTGAGGTCAAACAAATGTTGATTGTTGACCCTTTGTGTATCTCCTTAAACGTTGTTGATCGCCTCTATGCAACACTGGAAAAGTTGATGCGTCGCCCTGCTTTACCCATTTATCCGATGGGGGCTGAACTGGACCAATCCGATCGAGTTGAGTTAGATGACGCCATTTTTGAGGCATTGGGCGTGGCTCACCCTTCGGATCGGTATAAGTGGCGTGAGTGGCTCTATGACCAGTTAAAGCAACTTTATAAGCACAAGCGAGAATTGGAACTGATTGCTATGTCCAACCGGGTCAAAGCCGCCCGGACGAAAATGACTGCCAGCTATCGTACCCTGGCTAAAGAGATCTGGCGCGACATGGACAAATCGGCCTTTCGCTGTTTTCCCGACGATTTCATCTTGCCTGGTATACCCACCAAACGGTTTGACCTGCCCGGCGGCGAAATTCAAGTGGGCCGAGAGCTATTCACGGGGGCCGGCTCGTTGGGCGTTGGTTACATTATGATCGGCGAAGAACTACGTTACGTGGGCAGCATGATCAAAGCCGAATTTATCCAAGCCTGGCAAGAGGCCGGTCACACCGGCGCGGTTTTCGTGCCCGAAGATGAGCAAACCTGCGATGATATATTGGCCGCCTACGCCCGCTATCGGGCTGACATCCAGGCCCAGGCAACCGAATGGGCCAGCAGCCGCACCGCCGACCTAAAGTTACAAGAGCAGGTAGTTAATTTGCTGTGGAAATATATTAACGAGTATGTGCAGGCGAAGTAGAAAACTTTGGCTGAAAAAATGACCGATACCACTTTCGTTCCTCGCCCTTCTCAACAAAAAATTCTTGATACCGTACTAACCGCCTCCGGCCCTATCCGGGTGGGCGTGTCGGCGGTGCCGGGCAGCGGGAAGACGCATATCCTGTCCTACCTGGCCTCGGAGTTGGTGCAGCGGGTTGGTGATGAGCAGGAGGTGCTGATTGTCACCCTGGTCAACGCCGCCGTAGACAACTTCCGCCGCCGGGTGGATGGCTTTGTGCGGGCCAAGGGGCTGCTGCCCGGCTTCAATTACCGGGTCTGTACCCTGCACTCTCTGGCCCACGAAATTGTGCAGCAGCGGCCTTCCTTGGTCGGTCTCAGCCAGGATTTCGACATCGTGGACGACCGGACCGCCGAGTTGATTCTGCGCGAGGTGGTCGATGGCTGGTTAGTAGCTCATACCGATCTTATTGAGGATTATCTGCAGCCGACCGTCGAACTGCCGGCTTTGCTGCGCCAACCGCTGCCCGAACTGGTGCGCGAAATCGCCCGCAACTTTATCAAGCGGGCCAAAGATTATCGCCTGGCCCCCTACCAGTTGGAAGAGCTGCTCCAGCAGCGGCGCGACTCGCTGCCGCTGGTCCAACTTGGAGTTGACATCTACCGCGAGTACCAGAACCGCCTGGCCCGCACCGGCGTTGACTTCGACGATCTGATTCGCCTGGCTGCCCAGGCCATCGAGCTTGATCCCGATTTTCTCCACCGCTTGCGCCAGCGCTGGCCCTATATTTTGGAAGACGAAGCCCAGGACAGCAGCCAGCTTCAGCAGCACATTCTGGCAGCCCTGACCGGCCCCGGCGGAACCTGGGTGCGTGTCGGCGATCCCAACCAGGCCATCTACGAAACGTTCACCACCGCCGACCCGGAACACTTGCGCGGTTTTCTGCGCCGGGGGGATGTTATCGCCCTGCCGATGCCGGAGTCAGGCCGTTCCTCGCCCAGTATCATTCGCCTGGCCAACTATATGATCGAGTGGACGATGGCCGATCATCCACACGACGAGGTTCGGATGGCCTTAACCAAGCCCCTGATCGAGCCAACGCTGCCCGACGATCCGCAAGCGAATCCCCCTGACCGGCCTGACCAGATTCACTTCCGCTCCGAGAAATTTAAGCCGCCGCAAGAAATCCAGGCTGTTGTCCGCTCGGTCAAGCAGTGGCTCAAGCAAAACCCCACTAAAACAGTCGCTATTCTCGACGCCCGCAATAAGCGGGGCGTGGATGTCGCCAACGCCCTGCGCCGGGCCGACGTGCCTTACGTCGAACTGCTCAACAGCACCGCCGCCACTCGCAGCACCGCCGGGGTGCTGGGCAACATCCTCAAATACCTGGCCCGGCCCGAAGACTCGCGCCAACTGGCCACCGTCTTTCACGTCTGGAAGCGGCATGACTGGGACTTGGAGGATTTACAGCCCATCTTTCAACAAGCCGAGGCGGCTATCCAAAACTGCGCCCGCCTGGAAGATTATCTCTGGCCCCGCCCCGGTCACAATTGGCTGGAGGAGCGAATGGCCGAATGGCGAGTCGGCGAATGGGCGAGCCGGCCAATCAGTCAATCAACCAATGATGAATTCGAGCCTACACCACTTGATTCTGACTCTTCCAACCTTCCAACCTTCCAACCTTTCAACCTTTCAACCCTCCTGGCCGACTTTCGCGAGTTGGCGTGTCGCTGGCAGCAGGCGGCTATCCTGCCCATTGACCAACTGATTTTGCTGCTGGCCCAGGATTTGTTCGACAACCCGGCCGACCTGGCTCTAGCTCACAAATTTGCCGTAGTGCTGCGCCGCATCGCCGTCGAGAATCCGGAATACCGCCTGCCGGAGTTTGTCGAGGAGTTGGCCGAGATTGCCCGTAACCAGCGCCGCTTTTTAGGCTTTGACGAAGAGACAGTTGGTTTTGAGCCGCCGCCCGGTAAGGTAACGGTGGCGACGATGCACCGGGCCAAGGGGCTGGAGTGGGACCGGGTCTACCTGATGGGGCTGAATAACTACAGTTTTCCCTCCGGTCAGCCCCAGGACACCTACTTTTCCGAAAAGTGGTTTGTGCGCGACTCTCTTAACTTGGAAGCTGAAGTGTTAGCCGAACTTGAGGCGCTGATCAACCACGAAGGCTATGTCGAAGGCCGGGCCACCGAGGCCGCCCGGCTCGACCTGGTCAAAGAGCGCCTCCGCCTTTTCTTCGTCGGCCTGACCCGCGCCCGCCAGGAACTCATCGTCACCTGGAACACCGGCCAGCAATATGCCGGCAAGCTGGATAACCAACCGGCGGTGCCGTTTGTGGCGTTGCAGACCCGGTGGGGGGAAAGTAGGGAGTAGGAAGTAGGAAGTAGGGAGTAGGGAGTAAGGAGTAAGGAGTAGGGAGTACCAGGGAGTAGGGAGGGAATAAGGGTATGAAGATTTCGAGTTTTCAGGATTTGGAAGTATGGAGGGAAGGCCATAAATTGGTATTGATGGTTTACCGAGTAACCAAAGAGTTTCCCGGTGAGGAAAAATTTGGCTTAGTGACGCAGATGCGCCGGGCAGCGGTATCTATTCCGGCTAATATTGCCGAGGGTTTCAAACGTCGCGGTATTCATGATGAGATTCGTTTCTACAATACTTCAGAGGGTTCCCTGGAAGAGCTTAAGTATTTTTTCATCCATTCCGAAGATTTAGGTTATATCCCTGCAAATGATGATATGATCGCCCAAGCAGAGAAAGTAGGTCGCTTGCTCTATGGACTCATCGCCAGTACCGAAAGCCGCCAATAAACCCCTACTTCCTACTTCCTACTCCCTACTTCCTACTCCTTACTCCCTACTCCTTACTCCCTACTCCCTACTCCCTGGCTTCCAATTCAGCCAATCCAGCTTGCAGGATTTCGCCACATGTCCGCTTCGCTTCGAGCTACGCTACCTGCGCCGGATGGCCTGGCCGGCGGTCGAGTCGGAGCCAATCCGGGAGGCGGAACGGCTGGCCCAATTAGGCACAGATTTTCATCGCCTGGTGCAGCAGCACCTGGTCGGAATTGCCGAGGATGTATTAACCGACAGCCTGACCGAAGGCGACGCCGACCTCCGGGCGTGGTGGCAGCGTTACCTGCGCCACCGTCCGGAGGAATTGGCTGAGGCACAGGTCTACCCGGAGGTGATTCTTTCGACTCCTCTGCGCGGCTATCGGCTGATGGCTCGCTTTGATCTGCTGGCTGTGTTACCCGGCGGCAAGTACCTGATTGTGGATTGGAAAACTTCGCTCCACCAGCCCACTCACGACGACCTGGCCCGGCGGATGCAAACTCGGGTGTATCCGTATGTCTTGGCTATGGCCGGAGCGGCCTTCAACGGCGGCCGGCCGATTGACCCGGCGCGCATTCTTATGATCTACTGGTATCCGGCCGCACTCGACCGGCCGGAACGGTTTGATTATAATCTCGCCCTCCTGCAACGAGATGAGTCATTTCTCGGCGAGCTGATCGAACAAATCAAACACGCCGCTCAGACCACCCACTTTTCACCCGTCGAGGATAAAAAGCCCTGCCTCTACTGCGTTTATCGCTCCTTTTGTGACCGGGGGGAAAAAGGTGGTCCCCTGGTCGCCCTGGGGGAGGACCCCCAGGAGTTGCTCGACGTGCTGTCCCTTGATTGGGACCAGGTTGCCGAGATTCAATTCTAGGTGAGAATTTTACGATGGAAGAAAGACTATTCAAACTGATGCTCGATGCACTCCAGCCCCAAACCCTGGCTTACCTGGTGCGTGATTTGAATGACAGCCTGGAAGAGTGGCAATACTACCCAGAAGATGCGCCGCCTCAGCCGCTCCAACAAGAACTCCGGCAGACTCTGGCAGTGGTTATGGCTGTAGGCACAGAGAGAGCCAAAGCTGAAGGGGTTGATTTTGCCCAATTGATGAAACAGACCGCCGCCGACCAAGAGCAGGATGATTGGCGCTGGCAGCGTAACCAACAGGTGCAGCAAAATTGGACCGATGACCTCCAATGACCACCTGGCTTTTACCCTCCCAACCTAACATCCCTTCCGAACTCCTTGATTACACCGGCGGTGACTCTTTTTTAAGCCAATTGCTGGTCGGGCGCGGTTTGACGACCATTGACCAGGCGCGCGCTTTTCTCGATCCTCACGCCTACCGGCCTTCACCGCCTGAAACCTTGCCCGATATGGCTCAGGCCATCAGCCGGCTCAGCCAGGCCATCGAACAGCAGGAGTTGATCTGCGTCTGGGGGGATTTTGATGTAGATGGGCAGAGCGCCACCTCGCTGCTTGTCTCCACGCTGCGCAACTTGGGGGCAAACGTCCGTTACTATATTCCCAACCGCTTGACCGAGTCGCATGGCATCAAACTGCCGGCCCTCCGGCGTATTCTGGCGGAGGGAGTCCAACTCATCCTGACCTGCGATACCGGTATCGCCGAGCATGAAGCCCTGACCACGGCCCTGGCTGCCGGCGCTGAGGTGATTGTCACCGACCACCACGACCTGGCCGAGACGCTGCCGCCCGCCCAGGCGGTCATCAATCCCAAGCGCCTGCTGCCAGGCCATCCCCTGCGGGAGTTACCCGGGGTGGGTGTGGCCTACAAACTAGCCGAAGCATTGTTCCAGACGTTTGGCCGGACCGCCGAGAGCGAGTTATTACTGGATTTGGCTGCCCTGGGTATTGTGGCCGATGTGGCCCATCTCAGCGGCGATACCCGCTACCTGCTGCAAAAAGGTTTGCAGGCGCTGCGCCAGACCCGCCGCCTCGGTTTGTTGACTGTAATTGAGCATGCCCGCTTGACCCCTGAACGCCTGACCGAAGAGCACATCGGCTTCTGGCTGGCCCCCCGGCTTAATGCCCTGGGCCGTCTGGGCGACGCCAACCTGGCCGTTGAATTGTTAACAACCGCTAACCTGACCCGCGCCCGCATCATCGCCCTGCAATTGGAGGCGCTCAACGACCGGCGCAAGCTGTTGGTAGATCGAGTGGTAGTGCAGGCGTTGGGCCAACTGGCCGATACACCCTCGCTGGCCGAGTATCAGGCCATCGTCCTGGCTGCCGCCGATTGGCACCCCGGCGTGCTGGGTCTGGCTGCCAGCCGCCTGATTGACCAATTTGGCAAGCCAACGATTCTCTTGGCGCTGCGGCCCGATGAACCTCTGGCTCGCGGCTCGGCCCGTTCTGTACCTGGCTGCGATATTCACCAGGCGCTCAAAACTTTGGCTCATTTGCTCCACAGCTTTGGCGGTCACCCCCAGGCGGCCGGGTTGGCCCTGGCAGCGGACCATCTTGCTGCGTTTCGGCGTGGTTTATCGGCGGCGCTGGCCGATTGCCAGGTGGCTGTGGAAAAAACAATCGCCCTGGATGCCGTAGTTGACTTACCCCAAATCTCCTCAGCCTTACTCGCGTCTATCCGGCGGCTCGCCCCCTTTGGACCGGGCAACCCGCGCGTGCGGTTAGGCTGTACCGGCCTGACCATTGTCGAAGAGGCCATCTTTGGCAAGACCGGCAGCCACAAACGGCTGGTGGTCCAGGATAGGGCCGGTTTTGAACAACAACTCATCTGGTGGAATGGCGCGGCTGAGCCATCTCCCCAAGGCACGTTTGACCTGGCCTTCACCCTCAGTGATGGCGATTTTAAGGGGGGTGAAGCTATTCAAGTCGAGTGGTTGGCTGCACGAGAGTGGACTCCTGCCCCTATCACCACCAAGCCGGAATTTGTTGACTGGCGGCGGGCCAGTAACCCAATCTCCAATCTCCAATCCCTAATCCCTAATCCCCAACCCCTAACCCCTAATTTCCTTCTCTGGTCCGAGGGCCTCCCCCTACCTGCCCTCTCTTCTTTGCCTCGTCACCAACTCACCCCGGCCGAAAACTTGGTAGTGTGGACTGCCCCACCCGGCCAGGATATTTACCAACAGGCGCTGGCAACGGTCAAACCCCGGCAAATATTTTTGGTGGGACAGCCTTCCCCGTTTGATACCCGGCCGACCTTCGCCAAGCAGTTAATGGGACTGGTTAAATATGCCCTGACCCACAAAGAAGGTGAGGTTTACCTGGCCGAGTTAGCCGCCGCCCTGGGCCATCGCCAGGCTACGGTGCGGCTGGGGATTGATTGGCTCGTGGCGCAGGGTAAATTGTCTCTTTATGCCGACGAAGGAGACATCCTGGTGCTGCGTCCTCTTCAGCGCCCGCCCACCCGTGAAGCGGCGACGGTAGAAAACCTGCTCCAGATTGCCCTGGCCGAAACGGCGGCTTATCGCCAGTTTTTTAGAGAGGCAAGTCTGGCGGCGCTGCAGGTAGGAGTTGGGTGAGTAGACCCTAAAGGTTTTCAAAACCTTTAGGGTCTTCCTGAAATTTGGATAGATCCGTGAATCTTTACGTGCTTGTCGAGGCGGCCGATTTACTGTAGAATGTGAATATCGCCTCTAACAACCGAATGAATTCGGTCGCTGCTATGAAAAACCAGTTGAAACAGGTTGATTTGGTCCCGAACAACGTGTTTCTAACACGTTTTACGTCTCAGGCTGCGAATTCATTCGCAGACAACAACGTCTGGAAACAACCTGATGCTCCTCACCGTAGCCCCCAACCCATCTATTGATCGTACTCTATACATACCCCGCCTGGCCACTGGCGCAGTGCATCGTGCTACTGCTGTCCGCACGACGGTGGGGGGCAAGGGCTTGAACGTAGCCCGGGCCGCGCGAATACTTGGTGGTGAGGTGTTGGCGACCGGGCCGCTGGCTGGCCATACGGGCCGGCTGTTAGCAGACCTGGCTGCAGCCGAAGGAATGAACGCGGATTGGTATTGGCTGAAATCAGGAGAGATACGTATCTGCCTGTTGATTAATCACGAAACCGGCGATGCTACCGTCATTAACGAACCGGGTGAACCGCCGTCTGGGGTAGATTGGGCCGGCTTTGCGGCACACGTCGAGCGGTTGGCCGGCCGGGCGAGAGCCGTGGTTTTGGCGGGGAGTTTGCCGCCGGGGATAAATCCGGCCGCCTTGAGCGAATTGGCGCGGGCAGTGGCAGCAGGGAAGAGAGAGATTTACCTCGATACCAGCGGCGCGGCGTTAGCGACGGCGTTGGCTCAGCCAACCGGCCTGGTCATCAAGATCAATCGGGCGGAATTAACCGCCGGACTTAACCTGTCCGGCCAAGATTTTTCAATAGAAAAAGTGGTTCAGGCTGGGCAAACGTTGCTGGCTCGAGGGGCAGCGCAGGTGGTCGTCACGCTTGGCGGGGAGGGAGCGCTGGCTATTACTCCAGGGGAATGCTGGCAGGCCAACGCGCCGCCGGTTGACGTGATCAGCACCGTCGGCAGCGGGGATTCCATGTTGGCCGGGCTGGCCGTAGCCCGGTTGGAAGGGCGAAGCATCGAGGCGGCGCTGGCCTTTGGCGTTGCTTGCGGGGCAGCCAATGCCGCCACTCATCTACCAGGGCAGTTTGAGCGGGGGATGGTGGAGGCGTTGCTCAAACTCGTCGAGGTGAACAGGTTGCGATGAAACGTAAAACGTGAAGATTTGCCGGCTGAATTTATCACGTTTCATGTATCATGCCTCTACCTTACGAGCCTTCACCTCTTCTTCCACCACCTTCTTCAAATTCTCCAATGACCCGGCTATCATCTCCTCAAACACGCCGTTGCCGGTTAGCCGGATCAAAATAGCATTCAGCGACCAACCGCCAATCAATTTCCAGTCCACCGTCCAAATGATGCGAGTGCCGCCATCCAGGGGTTCCAGGTCAAAGGTGCAGGTTTGGGCCATTTGCAGCGCGGCATTTTCCATCTGTTGCAATTCGTACACCAACTGCTTAGGCGGCTCCCAAACCGTAATCTTTTGGGTGGCAATCTGTCCATCGGCAGAGACGCCTATCCAGATTGTCCCCGGCCCCTCATGCTGCTCGCTGCCATACCGACCTTCGACCGGATAGGGAAAGCGTCCCTCGGTAAAAGCCCAATCGGGCATGCGGGTGACATTGGCTAAAACAGCCCAAACTTGTTCTGGGGTAGCTTTAATTTCCTCGGCATAGCTGACTCGGCTCATTAATGCACCTCACAGTGTAACAGATATTGAGTAACTCATGATAACCTGATTGGAAGCAATGGTCAACTGGCAGAGCCGCCTCTACCAGCCCTTTAAATTGTTTCTAAGTCAAAATTACTCCTGGCCCTTTACTACTTTTTCTACCAACTTTGCTGCCGCTCGGCCGGCCTGGCCCCGGTGGCTGATGCTGTGCTTTTGGGCCGAGGGCACTTCGGCTAAAGTTTGATTGAACTCCGGCACAAAAAAAATGGGATCATAGCCAAAGCCATTGCTGCCCTTTGGCTCATAGGCGATGTATCCCTCGACTGCACCCTGGACGGTACCGATGAGCCGTTCCGGCCTGGCCAGGGCGATAACGCAGCGGAAACGGCCGGTGCGCTCGGTCCAGGGAACATTGAGGGCAGCCAGTTGGTCCAACACCAGGCGATTGCGGCCGGCATGATCATCCTTGGCCGTGCTGCCATAGCGAGCCGAGAGGACTCCCGGCCGTCCGCCCAGCGCATCTATCTCCAGGCCGGAGTCGTCGGCCAGGGTGAGCAGGCCGCTGGCCTGGGCAAAGGCACGCGCTTTGATAATGGCATTTTCCTCAAAGGTAAGGCCGGTTTCTTCGGGGTCCAGGGTTAAACCTTCTTGGGCCGGCGTTGTAATCACCAGCGGCAAGCCGGTTAAAATTTCCTGTAACTCGTGAACTTTATTCAGGTTATTGGTGGCGATAAGCAACTTCATCATTACGCAAGGCGTTCATTTACTCCAAATAAATATACCGCGATCCGCCTTCACCCTCCCAGGCCAGAATCAGGTCACGTTGCCCGGCAATTATCTCGAACACCAGCCGGCCTTCCAGTCCCTCGCCCGGCGGCAGGGTTCCACGTCCTAAGGCCCCATCAATCACGTCCCCACTAAGCGGTTGGTAAGCCTCGTTAGAAACATTCAAGAGGAGAAAATCGCGCTCGTTGAATTTGACCTCGTTCTCGGTGCCGAGGTTGGTCAACTCGACGGTGACAATAATTAACTCTCGGCCCTCGACCGCCGGAACTGTCTCTAAAGAAGCATTACGATTCACGTCCAGGATCGTCAGCCGGGTTTGTTGGTCGTTGACTACAGCCTCATCTGGATTGGCTGCTTTGTCAGTAGACAGGCCGATGTCGCTGCCGGGAATGAGGGTGGGAACCAGCAGGCTGCCCGGATCTAAGGTATACAGGCCGGCCGCCAATAAACCACAGCAGGCCATACACAAAAAGACGACACAGCCCCCGGCCAGAAAGATGAGACCGCGTTGAAGGATGGAGTCGCCCGGACCTCCCCCCTCTTCATCTTCAACTTCAAAGTCACCTTCTTCGTAAATATAATCCTCTTCAGGATTGCTTTCAGGCGGATAATAAGGATTTCGTTGTGGATCGTATTGGCTCATGGTATCTCCTTAACTCAGGGTCAAGCCCATAGCGGGCCATTATAGCACAAGTAGAGGCGCATCCCCAAGAATCATTGTTCAACTTGGCACATATTTGGTGGATGGTATAATGCGGCTATGGTCAGGCTAGGGGATCGTAGCGTATAATTGTTATAGCCTGATCAATCGTAGTTAAAAGGGTGCATGGGTAGCTTACGGTGGTAAAAGAGGCAAAACTTGCGACAGCAGTCCATTACACCCACCAGTATGTAGTCGTGGAGTCCTTCCACCTCTCTAACTTGGCTCGACAAGGTGGGGTAATCGGGGCGGCCGAGCTAGAGCAATTTCGCCGGCAAACCGGCCTGGTTGATTTATACTGGCGCGCCCTCTACTATAAATTCCCCGACCCCCAAAAAACCTTGAGCCAGGCGTTGGCCGAAGCGGATGGTTACGTTTTTTTTCTGCACGGTTGGGATGGCAGCCACCGTATTTGGGAGGATCTGCCGCTAAAGCTCACTGCTGCCCACAAACAGATTGTCTGTTTTACTTTCGACGTCAACGGCTTCGGCATGTCCCCTTTTATTAACCCTATCCCCACAGCCGAACAATGCAGCCCGGCGGCGTTGATGGCTACCGTCGAGCGATGGGTGAGTTTGCTCAAACTCTGGCCTACCCCCCGCCGTTTACGCAAGCCTTTTTATCTTTTTGTGGGACACTCTATGAGCGCGGCGGCTCTGTTTTATAAGAGCGAAATCGGCTGGCGTACCGAAGCCTATGGCCTGTATGCCCTGGCCCCTGCGCTTTTTTGTAACGATACCCAGCGCCAGGCTTTTTTCAAAACGGTCGGCCTTGGCATCCGTATCCCTTCCTTTACGGCCTTCAAGAATGCCCTGGCCCCCTACATCCTGGAAGTCTTGGCCGCCGGAGCCAGCCCGGAGGTCAAAAACGAACATGTGCGTGTATTTGCCCGCACCCCCTTTGGCACCCTGGCTCAAACCCTCTATGTGTTAGGAGCCAGCACTGCCCCGCCGGAACGGAACGACTGGTTTCGTTTCCAAGTCGCTTTGGGGGATAAAGACCGGCTGGTTGGGTTGGAGAACATGGTTGAACTGCTCCGCCAATTTGGCCTGGACAACGGTCAAATCCGGGTAACAAACGGCGATCATTACTTCTTTTCCTACGGGGATGGTTCTCCCCCGGCCCATCAGGAGAACCGTAAAGCTGTTATGCAGGATTTGTTGGCTTTCTGTCAGAGGCTTACGGAGGAGGTAAGGGCGACTTCAGGGGAGTGAAACAAAGAACACTGATTGGTAGAATTTAACGGATTTTAGCTGTCGAATCTGTTTAATTCTACGCATCCGTGTTCTTCTTTAATGGGAACCTTCGCCCTCCCTCTAGCGTCATACTAGCAAGTAGCAGGTAGCAAGTAGCAAAATAAAAATATCTGACTACTGACTACTGGCTACTGACTTCTATTTTCCACAGGAGGATAGTTCCTATGAAACGGATTTTTGCCCTAATAACCCTCTTACTCTTGGCCTCAATCTTTGCCTTAGCCTCTCCGCCTACCCCCGCCCGCGCCGACGGCATCATTATCATCGATCCCCCCATCTGCCGGCCGCCCTGTCCGGTCCCGCCCCCGCCGGTGCGGGAGACGCCCTACCTGACGGTGCAGGCCCACCGCGTCAGCGTAACCATTGCCGACCAGGTGGCTACCACCCGGGTAGACCAGGTTTTTCGCAACGATAGCCAGTGGGCGCTGGAAGGAACCTACATCTTCCCCCTGCCCGAAAACGCCGCCATCAGCGATTTTGCCATGTGGATCAACGGTGAGAAGGTCGAAGGCCAGCTCTACACCAAGGAAGAGGCCCGCCGTATTTATGACGATATTGTCCGCCGCCGCCTCGACCCGGCCCTGTTGGAGTACGTGGGCCGTGACTTGTTCCAGGCCAGTATCTTCCCCATTGATCCCGGCGATACCCGCCGCGTCGAAATCGAGTACAGCCAAATTTTGAGCGTGGATAATGGCCTGGTTCAGTATGTCTATCCGCTCAGCACCGAACGGTTTTCGGCCAGGCCGCTGGAAGATGTCGCCGTGACCGTCACGATCCAATCGAACGAGGCGATCAAAGCCATCTACTCGCCCAGTCACCCGGTCAGCATCAACCGCGAAGGCCGTTTTGGGGCCACTGTTGGCTGGGAAGACGCCAATGTGCTGCCTAACACCGATTTCAGTCTTTATTACACCGTCTCGCCTGACGACATCGGGGTGAACCTGCTCACCTACAAACCGGCGGGTGAAGACGGCTTCTTTGTCCTGCTGGCCGCGCCCAACGTGGATGCTGAACAAGTGATTGACAAGGACGTTATTTTGGTGCTGGATGTGTCTGGCTCGATGGAAGGGGAGAAGATGGAGCAGGCCCGCGACGCCCTGAAGTACGTGCTCGATCATCTCAACCAGGGTGACCGCTTTAACGTTATTGCCTTCAGTACGGGGGTCCGTTCCTTTTCTACCAGGCCGGAGCCATTATCGACCTTGCCCGAAGCGCGCCGTTTTGTGGATGAATTGCGGCCCGAAGGCAGCACCGACATCAACCGCGCCCTGTTGGAAGCCATCGCCGGGGCCGACACGGAACGCCCGACCATCATCATTTTCTTGACCGATGGCCTACCCACCAGCGGTGAAGTGGAAACCCCCCGGATTTTGGCCAATGTGGAGCAGGCCGCCGGCACCAACCTGCGTATCTTCCCCTTTGGCGTCGGCGACGACGTGGATACCGTGCTGCTTGACACCCTGGCCCAGGAGGAGCGCGGAGCCAGCGCCTATGTCCGCCCCGGCGAGCGCGTCGATGAGCAAGTCGGCAGCTTTTACGCCAAGGTCAGCACGCCGGTCCTGGCCGATATTTCGCTCCAGGTCGACGGGGTACGCTTTGAGGACGCCTATCCTGACCCTCTGCCCGACCTTTTTGCCGGAACGCAACTGGTTCTGACCGGCCGCTACCGTGAGGGCGGCCCGGCCACCGTCACCCTGACCGGCCAGGTTAACGGCCAGCCGCGTACCTTCCGCTTCGACGACCTGAGCTTCGCTGCCGGCCCCGGCGCCCCCCCCTCAATGGAAGTAGGGGGGGCGGAATTTATTCCGCGTTTGTGGGCCACCCGCAAAGTCGGCTACCTGCTCAACCAAATCCGGCTGCACGGCGAAAACCGGGAAACGATTGATCAGATTGTCAAGCTCAGTGTGCGCTACGGCATTATTACCCCCTATACCTCATTCCTGGTCGAAGAGCCGGAACTGGCCCTGAGCCAGGAGGGACGGGGGATAATTGCCGACGAAGCGTATGCCGCTGCTCAGGAAGCGCCTGCCGCCGAGGTTTCCGGTGAAAGCGCCGTCAATAAAGCCGTCGAGCAAAACTCCCTGGCCGGAGCGGCTATGCCCGCGCCGTTGCCCGCTGCCACCGCTACCGCGCCGGGCGCTAGTGGCAGCGAGTCCATGGCGGCTGTCACCGCCGTCGGCGACAAAGCCTTTGTGCTCAAGGATGGCGTCTGGGTTGATACCACCTTTGACCCAACCACCATGACCACGACCCAACTGCCCTTTCCCTCCGACCTGTTCCTGGAGTTTCTGGGCGACCATCTCGACGCCGGCAAATACTTTGCCCTGGGCGAGCGGGTGATTGTGGTGCTGGACGGCGTGGCTTACGAGACCATTCCCGGCGATGTTTCCCAGGTGACTGAGCCGGCTAACCCGGAGGTAGCGGCCTCTCAGCCTACTCCGACTCCTGCTCTGTCTCCCGCCTCCCCAGCTCTCGTGTCTTTGCCTTCCGCGCCCTCATCTCGCCTCCTCACCGTCACCGCCGATGTGACCGCAGGGGTGGCTCCGCTGGAAGTCAATTTTACGGGAACTTTGGATAGTAGATCGGACGATGCGCAGGATTATGCCTGTCAAATCGGCCAATTTGAGTTTGGCGATGGCAATTCGCTGGCCATCACGGTGGCCGCATGCGACCCTAAGCAGGGCGAGCGCCGCGACACGGCCAATTATGTTTATGACCAGGCCGGGGAATATGAGGTAACTTATGCTCTGGGTGAGTGGAAATCCCAGCCGGTGAGGATTATCGTCAGGGAGGCGGAAGTTCCGTCAAGTCCAACCGGCCCATCCGAAGCGGTCGTTACGCCAACAGAAACTCCTACCCCTGCCCCGGCCGTCGCCGTAGCGGCTACAGCCACGCTTGTGCCATTATACGATGCTGAACCTCCCGGTCGCGCTAGAAGTAATGACTCGATTTATAATGTGTGGGCTTTGGTTGTGCTGCCCTTGCTAGGGGTGGCTATCGGCTGGTTTATCTGGGGGCGGGGCGGAAACCGATAAGACGCTGGCGATAAACTGCTGCATCCGCTGAAAATGCGACCCCGGCCAGTAGATGCGGTTGCAATTCTGGCAACAACGAAACTCATCGTAATATTGCCGGGTTTTGGGTGGCAGCCGGTCGCTGATAGTGGCTTTATCAACTGCCTGAAGCAAACCGTTACAGTGGAGACAGCGGCTAAAGGGAGTCAGTGAGCCAAACAGATCAAACCGGTGTAAGACATCCACCAACTGCTGCCGGGGGTTCGTGGTACGGATGCAATAACCGTGAGTCACCATGTTGCGTTTTAGCAGGCCCCGGTCCCGGGTGAGCAAAATTCGCCCCTCGGTGCTGGAGATGCGGGCCAGTTCTTCGTCGGCGTAGTCGTTGCGATAGAGGGTATCAAAGCCGAGCATCCGTAGGTAAACCGCCAGCCGGCCCAGATGCACGTCGAGGACAAAGCGGGTTTCCCGTAACGGCTCGGGCCGGAGGCGCGCCAGTGAACTGATGTCAATCGCCTCAAACACGGGATAGACGCTGATCTGGTCGCCGCCTTGTACCAAGTAAGAAAAGTCAACCGACACACCGTTGACCAGGATGAGGTCAATTTCGGTGTGCGGCACACCCAGGGCCTCGATCATATCTTTGACCGAGGCGCTCAGTTCAAAGGAAAAAGTGATAGGCTGCTGCCTTTGGTTGACGGGCAGAAAGTCATTCAGTTCGGCGTAAAAACGAAAAGAGGCTTGACCCATTACTCCCCAATTTCCAGGTTATAGGAGGGCAAAAGTATACTTTTGCCCTCCTAGCCATCTCGTCTTATCCAAACTCGATTACTGTGAAAAGTGCTCTGCCCGGCCAAATCGGCTAAGGCATCGGGCGTAGTCCAGTTGACATTGCGTCCTGAGTTTATCGAAGGGTTGCGTCCCCCATCCAGCTTAACCCAGCGGCCTTTAGGCGAAGCCAGTACGCCGGACCGGACTGCCTCGGTAACGACCGCCCGCAGCTTGCACCAGCCCCGGCTGTTTTCGACGATGACGGTATCACCCTCGCCGATGCCCCGGGCCGCGGCGTCCACCGGGTTGATTTCGACAAAAGGCGTTCCTTCCCGTTCTAACAAGCTGGCTTGATTCGCCATACTGCTGGTCACAAAATGATGCGCTGCCCCGGAAATCAGGGTGAGAGGTGGTGAGGAGGTGATGGTGTCGTGGGGCGAGACCATATTATGGTCAGGGTCATACCCGGCTACTTGTTCAGGATCAGGCCAACCCGGTAGCGGGTCGAGCTTGGCCTCGGCCATTCCCTGAGAAAATAACTCTACTTTGCCGCTGAGCGTGGGGAAGTGTAAATCGGCAAAGGGAACGGTGGAGTCAAGCGCCAGGGGGACGACCTGACCCTCCTTAAGTTGTGTTAGGGTGATACCCTGAAAGGCCGGATTCTGGATGGCCGAGGCGGTCAAAATCTCTTCGATCACCTCGTCCACACTTTGGTACAGCCACGGCTCGGCGAAACCCATCGTCCCGGCCAGCAGCCCCATCACCTTCCAGTTGCTTTTGCTCTCGCCCAGGGGCGGGATGGCCGGGTGGTTGTAAGCCAGCATCGTGTGGCCGTAGGCTTTGTGCAGGTCGGCGTGCTCAAGCTGCGAGGTGGCGGGTAAGACGATGTCGGCATAATCGGCGGTGTCGGTCATAAAGAGTTCGTGGACGACGGTAAACAGGTCTTCTCGTTTTAATCCCTGGACGACCTTGCCGGCATTGGGGGCAATGGCCGCCGGGTTGGAGCCAAAAACATACAGCGACATAATAGGCGGATTGGTCACTTCGCCCAGCAGCGCCACGCCCAGCCGGTTCATGTTAATACTGCGGGCCGGCGGCGGGCAATTTTCTTGGTGAGCCATGTCTGACCATTTG
>CAZUNT010000082.1:21975-29366 GCA_964622215.1 uncultured Caldilineaceae bacterium | reverse complement strand
ACGGATATGGGCCAGTTCCCGGCCAAAATGATCCCGATAAATTTCCGGCTCGGTAGAGGTTGTAATCTGATTAAGGTAAGTTTGCTCGGCCAGGCGGGGGGGGCGGGAAACATAGGCGACACCGCGTCCTGTGGCGTCATGGCCTAGCCAGACCCAGGCGGGCACGCCAGGTATATTGGCAACATTGAGCATCCTGAAATCGTTGGGCAAGGTTACCAATTGGACGGGGCCGGCCAGAGTAGCCGGTTCGGGCTGTTCGACAAACTGATCGTGGAGTAGATACCGTGTCGTGGGATGCACATAAAGCTGGAAAGGGATGATGACGCCGGTTTGAGCCGTCTGGTCAATGACCTCATCAATAAAATCGCTCAGGGGGCCGTTGAACGCCACGTAAGTTTCTTCAGCCCCGGCCCAGCGATAGAAATAGTCAAAGATGGTCAGGCCGGTCTCAAGGGCGATAATGGTGATGAGGGCAGCCGCAAGGAGACGATACGAAGCGGGCGAGGAGGCGAGGAGGCGAGAGCGTGAAACGCGAAACGCGAAACGGATTAATCCAATCAAGCCGATAGCAAAAATGATGTAGTAAATGGGCAGGAGGGTGGCCAGGCGCAGAGCGTGAGCAGGAGGCACGGCCAAGAGAGCCGGCAGATAGAGAGTCAACAGGGCGATGGCTAAAAAGAGATAACCGGCCCGGCGAGGATGGCGCAGGCAGATAAACAGGCCCGGCCAGAAACCGAGCCACCCCAGCCAGCCAAGCATGGGATGACCTTGCAGATTATGCCGCCACCCTGGGTCGCCGCCGTCGAGGAAGAGACGCAGAGCATCGGATAGGTGCTGGAAAAGTTCGCCGGGAGAGTGGGGGGTGAAAAACACATCGCCGGTACGGGCGGAGAAGAGGGCCGGGTTTTGGTAAAACAACCAGCCAAGAGGGGCAAATACAAGCATAGCCATCAGAGCCATTACGATAAGTTCAAGCCACAAAGTTTTGAACCGGCTCGTATCGCGCCAATGTAAGGCTGTCCAGACCAGGACAAAAATGGTCAACACCAGCGGTAGAACGCGAGCAGCCAGGTAAATATACTGGCTCAGGCCCAGGCCCAGACCGGCCAGGATCATAAATTTAAGCGACTTCTCCTGCCAGCCGCGCCAAAAGGTATAAAAAACATAGGCGGCGACAAGCGGCAGCAAGACCGCCCGAAAGCCACTCCGGCTTAGATCAACATGCCAAAAAGAAGAAACCAGCCCGGCGGTCGCCAGATAAGCCAGCCACTTTGACCATCTAATGTCGCCGCCGCGCGAGAGTCGCCGGGCCAAAACATAGACCAGGGGCACGGTTAAGGTTCCAGCCAGCGGCCCAATCAACCGGGAGGTCAGCGGCTGCGCGCCAAATATCCAGATAAAAAGCGTTTGTAGATAAATAAAAATCGGCTCGCGGCCGTTGTTGCCGGCAAAAAATAACCGCCACGGTCCGCCGTCGAGTAACCAGGCCGCGTCCATGGAGTAGTAGGCTTCGTCATACCAGAGGCCGGGGGGGATATGGGGCAACTGCCACATACGTAGAAAAAACGCCAACAGAATTAACAGCAAAGGGATTCTGTAATGTTTCAAGGTAGTTCGACAGGCTCCAAATCAATTTCATTGGCGGGATTACCCGGCGTTACTAAACGTTCATTAGTGGCAAATTTATACAGGCCGATTACAGGTGTATAACGGCCGGGAGGTATGTCGCCGGTCAAGGGCAAGGAAATTTCATCAACGATAATTTCACCGATCTCCCACAAGCTGGTAGGGTAGCGTCCGGCGGCAGGGGGGCTGTCTTTTTGGGCAACAGTTTGGTTGGCCGCGCTGCGCAGGTGCAAAAAGGTGGTGTAATCGGCATTCGGCGTCGCCTCCGCTCGCCAGTAAAGAGTCATCTTCAATTGACAATTGACAATTGACAATTGACAATTGGCGATTGAAGCTTGATCCAAACTGTAGCCAAGCAACGTAATTTGATTCCCTAGCATTTGGTTGAGCTTGACTTGCGGAGCCGGGTTATTTGTAACGACTTCCGAGGGAGGGCCGCCCACTTTGATAGGACCCAACCGGACGCTGTTCGATCCGGTCGGCTGACCAGCCTGCATGATAGGTAAAGAGACAGGGCCGGCGGCGGTTTTACGATACAGGCCAAGGTCAAGTGTATAAATGCCAGCCGGCGCTGCCGGATCAATCGGAACCCCAAAGGCATCGGTAATTACTTCACCTGGCGTCCAGAGCAAGGTACTGTACCCATCACGCGGGCGGCGATCATAGCCGCCCCAGCGGCGTTGTTCGCGGTCAAGCACATTGTCAAAAATGTGGTAATCTTCACCCATATAAGCCAGAGCCTGCCAGTAAAGGGTCAGCGGTAAACGCTGGCCTGGCTGGATGCGACGGGTGGGTAACTCATAGCCAAGCAGTTGTACTTCCTGATTAAAGTCAGCGATAAGCGGTTGAGAAATGAACGGTGGGGTAAAGGCACGTGGGGGTGCATCAACCCAAATATCCCGACACAACGTTGCCCCATGCCACAATTGGTATCGTCCCACCCAGTCTGGACCAACCACAAAAATATGCCTGTTTTCGACAGATAACAGCGGTTTTTGCTCTGCCCGGCCGGGTTCATCAGCCGGAGGCGTTAAGGTTGGCAGATCCGGTTGAATCACCATCAGGGTTGAGCGTACCGGATAGGCTTTAGCCAGAAAGCGGCCGTAATCCGGTTGGCCCTGGTACCAAACGGCGCAAGGGTCAGGATTTTTAGAAGTCGCCCTGGCCAAGGTAACCTGACCTAGGCTCAGTGTTTGCTCTTCCGGTAAAGGTTGAGCTTGATGGTTAAGCAGGCGCAAATTCAATTGATAAGTTCCCGGTAAGGAGCCGGTCAAGGGCAACCAGTAAGTATCTTTGATGTCATCATCCGGTTCCCAGGCGCGAGTGGGGTAACGACCTTGAAGCGGATGGCCGGCCACATAACCAATAATCTGGCCTGTCGAATCCAATAAAGTGAGTTCAACCAGGTAATCTTCAGACATAACCCCTAAAGCATGCCACCACAGGTTCACCTCAAGCGAGGAGGCCGGCGTTTCTTGCCAGGAAACCCCGGTCAGTTGCATGGCTTTGGCCAGGGTAGCGGTTACAGGTTGAACCTGAACATTCATCGCCGGGGAAGCTTGTTTGGTCCAAACGGTCATAGGGGGCGAATAGGTGAGTGCAGCCCAGCCCAGTTGGCCCAGTATACTCCACAATAACAAGCCGGCAACAAAACCCCGGCTTATTTTATTATAATGCCACTGCTGCCAGCCCCAGTTTAACAAAACGGCCATGGCGGATGCGCCCGGCATCAGCAGATGACGACCCTGAACTACTTCACGAGGGTCGTAGGCCAGAAAAAGCCTGATCACTAACAGGAAGGCGACGAGCAAGGCGTGCCAGGCCAGCAATATGAGCCATACCCGTCTGGTTGGGTCAGATCGTGACCAGGCCGGCCACAGGCCAATCAGGCCCAGTAAGGCAGCCAGGCTAAACAACAAAGGCAATCCAGGCGACAAGAAATATTTACCGTTGATGGGTCCGGCCCAGAAAGAATCTAGCATGGCCTGGGCTAACTGCGGATAATTACGGGTCAAAGGCGGCGGCGGTGCAGCGGCGCTCAGGTCCTCCTCACCAAACAGGTAGGCGGCGATACTGACGGCGGTGCTGTCGGCAGCGCCCCGAACGATGAGGGGTTCCAGGATGCCGGTGATCCAACCTTTCGTTTCTATGGTATTAAAATGCCACACCATAAAGCCAAACCACCAACTGCTGGCTAATAAGATAGCCAGGCCGGCCAGGGCAAGACGCTGGCCAAACATCTTCAGGAATGACTTATCCCACACCCCAGTGCTACCTCGCCGCCTGATCACAGCTAACCAGGCCATAAAAACAATCTCCAGCGGCAATAACACGGCGCTGTATTTTGTGGTAATCGATAAGCCGGCCAGTACTCCCAGAATTAACCACCAACGCCATAAGTGGGGCTGTTTGATCGCTTTGATACCCACCAGCAAAAATAGGGCGGCTAAAGCAGCGCTAAGACTTTCATAGGAGACCATCGAACTGTGGAATAAAATCGCCGGCATAAACGCCAGCACCGCCGCCGGTATCAGGGCCTGCCGGTGGGTCGAACCCAGTTCCAGGCCGGTCAGGTAGGTTAAACCGATGAGAGCCACACCAAAAAAGATTGAAATGATCCGAGCCAGATGCCAGAGCAGCACTTCACCCCGATAGGGAAACAGTTCTGGACCGGTATGAACGATAAAGGCATAGGGATAAACCATATTATCGGCCAGTTGGCGTTGAGGTGAATTTATGGGTCTAAGCAGGTGGGTTGATTCTATAGAGGCTGTGGCTGCCGCAGTAATAAGATGGTATAGCGGCGGGTCATCGGCTTTGTAACCAACCTCGTCCCTATTACTACGTTCGGCCAGATTAATGGGCAAACGCCCATGTTCGTGAATAAACCGAATATAAAGGAAATGCGCCCATTCGTCATTGCCTACGGTTAGGGGGGCTATCACACTATGCACGGTAGCTAAAATCACATAGATGAGCATAACTACCGCCAAATGCCAGTGATTTTTTAGACCATAAGAAGAAGGGAACAACGTAAATTCTCAACCATCTGTCCCCATAACCTGGGGGATGGGTTACTCCTTTATTTGAATTGGTTGCAAAGAGAGTTCATTGGCTGGCAGGTCAGGTATAGGGAGTCGTTTTCCTGTCTTAAAATCATACAATCCGACCACCGGAGTGTATTGGCCCGGCGTAAGATTGGCCAGGGATAGGGTAAGTTTGTCGACAATAATCTCGCCCTTATCCCACAGACTGGTTGGGTATTGTCCGGCGGCGGGAGGGTTATCTTTTTGGGCCACCGTAGCATTGGCCGCGTCGCGCAGGTGAACAAAGGTGGTGTAATCAGCATTCGGCGTCGCCTCCGCTCGCCAGTAGAGAGTCATCTTCAATTGACAATTATCAATTGATAATTGACAATTGGTGATTGAAGCTTGATCCAGGCTGTAACCGAGCAGCGTAATTTGATTCCCTAAAGTTTGGTTGAGTCTAACCTGTGGAGCAGGGTCGCGAGTAATTACCCCCGGCGGTGGACCGCCTACCTTGATCGGACCTATCACCACCGCCGAGCCGGCCGGTTGGTCCTGCTGTGTCAGGGTGAGCGATTCAGGCCCGCCATCCACCAATTTGTACTGCCCTATGTGCAAAAAGTAAACGCCGGGGTGAGCATCGGCCCGAATCGGGACGGGCAGGGAATCCATAACCACCTCGTTCTGCGCCCAAAGCATGGGGCTGTAAAAACCTTGGGGATAACGGTCAACCTGGCCGAACGGCTGCCGGTCACGATCCAACAAGACGGCGAAGGTCAGATAATCCCCCAAAACGGGAGCTAAACTTTGCCAGTAAAGCGTCAGCGGCAGATTGCCGCCCAGCTCAACCCGGCGAGAGGGCAAAACATAGCCCAGAAGTTTGACCTGGTTGGCAAAGTTAGCCTCAACCGGAATAAACCCAGCGGGTAAGGGCGATAAATCGAATTGCCGCAGTTCGTTGGCGACCGTCAGCAAGGAATCGGTTTGATAGCTGTCCTGGCCGGCGTTGAACCGCAAACGATATGGGCCACTGGGCCAATCGGCCCCGACGATAAAAATGGCGGTAGCGTCGCCGGTGGCCTGGGGCGGGCGAGGTACATCATCCGGCCCCACTAAAGCCCAGGTGGGCTTTGGGATGGCTGCGGCAGCAGCGGATTGGCCCTCATCATAGCTCCAGGAGAGAGGCAGGGTTTGGCGATGGCGAACTGGAGCATTGTCTACCCACAGGCGGTAATCAATGTTAGCGGCCAGGCGTGATGAACCGGAGATAGGGGGTTGGGTAACCAGGGGGATCTGAATAAATTGAAAAGCCTCTCCCGCCACCGGAATATCTTCCGCTTCGTGAAGTAGATTAATTTCCAGGTTATAGCGATTGGCCGGCACACCGGCCAGAGGTAAAGGTAGAGAATCGCGGATCACATCGCCCTTGTCCCAGGCCCGGGTCGGATAACGTCCATTCAAGGGATGGCTGAGCCAGGTAAAATGAGGCTGACCGGCTTCGTCCACCAGTTGCACCTGGACCCGATAGTTTTCATCCACCGCCTGGAGCGATTTCCAGAAAAGGGTTAAGTTGATGATAGACTGTTCGGCGTCGGGCACGAAATCATAACCCAACAGTTGGATAGCCTCGCCAAAATTATGTTTAAGCGGTTGGGGGATCGAAGCCGGGTTAAAGGTGGTGGTCCGTACCGGTAGAGGGAGCGGGTAACTCCTGGCCATGTAGTCGAGTTGAAAGAGGGACCAAATGAGCAGCAAGAGAGATGGCAGAAAAATGTAGACGGTAGACGGTAAACGGTAGACAGATGCAGAGTGCAGAGGGCGTTCGAACTTTTGCCCCAACATGGCCCAGCCCAACACCAGTAATATCGGGATGGCCTGGGCGGCGGGATAGAGGATGTGGCGGCCCTGGCCGGTTTCAAGAATATTATGGGTCAAGAAGAACCGCAGGATGGGAAAAGGAATAAGCAGGGCGATGATAAGTCCTAATATCGCTGCTGTAACTCGCCCTTCGCCGGTAGAAATCCGCCAAAGCTGCCACAAGCCAGGTAGAGTGAGCAGGCAAAAAAGCAGGGCCAGTAGATAGGTCCAGGGAAAGAACGGGTCGTGTTCGAGAACCGGCACGCCCCAAAAAGTCTGAAATAAGTAAGTCAGCCAGCCCGGAAAGGTTCCGGCAGCAACGGCGTCAGGGCGTTCCTGGCCGGTAAAAGCGCCGCCGCCAAAAAGGTCAAAGACCCGGCGCATGCTCACATCAGGGCCGGAGGCCAGCAGCGGCTTGAGCGTGCCGAAGATCAAACCATCTTGCGGAATGGTGTTGAAATAATAGCCAATCCAGGCAAACCACCAACTTGAGCCAATCAGGACAAAAAGCCAACATAGGGCAATCCGGCCCACAGCCTTACGCCAATTCCAGCCACCTTGTCTGGCTCGCCACCCCACCACCGGGAGGATGGTCAAAGGCAAAAGGCCGGTGCTGTATTTAGTGACAATCGAAAGGCCCAATACCAGTCCCATCGCCGGGTAAAGCCACCAACGCTCATCACCACCTACCGCCCGCAGCAGCAGCCAGATAAAAATAGCCGAAAGCAGGATAAACAGGCTGTCGTCGCCGAGCATAGCCGAGGTAAAGAGGAAACGGGGGGTGAAGGCGAGCAGGGCAGTTGCGGCTAGAGCCAGCAGGGGGGCAGGGGGGCAGGGGGGCAGGGGAGAATCAAGAGCATCCCCCTTGCTCCCATGCTCCCC
>CAZUNT010000082.1:0-21965 GCA_964622215.1 uncultured Caldilineaceae bacterium | reverse complement strand
TTGTTCTGGGGGGGGTTTTGGGGTGCCGGGTTGGGGGGTGTTTCTCAGTGGGGGGGGGGGGGGGGTGGGGGGTGCTGGGGAGAATCAAGAGCCTCCCCCTTGCTCCCTTGCTCCCCTGCTCCCTTGCCCAATTCAAGCACGGTGAGGTGGGTAAAAATTAATGCACCTGCCGCAAATAAAATGGAAATGAACCGTCCCAGGTGCCAGGCCAGAATACCATCTTGCCAGGGCCAGTTAGCGTCTTCGGTGTAAATGATGAGGCGGGGATAAAAGATTTCGCCGACCAGCCGGCGGCGGGGTGACTCGCCCACATCCTTGAGGTGAGGCCGGGTTGTATCGAGGGAACTGACCGCCCAACCCACTAACAAGTGATAAAAGGGAGGCCAATCGGCGCGATACCAGGCCTGTTGGCGTTCGGTGTAGTTGATGGGGAGGCGGCCTGTCTCGGCAATAAAGCTAATGTAGCGATAATGAGCCAATTCATCTTCGCCCTGGGTGAGGGGGACCACCAAACTATAAAACGTTGCCAGGACAACAAAAAAAAGTAGAACTATCCAGAAGCCAAAACGAGAAATAAAATCGGCCTTTCTTACTGCCTGAGTCGCTGGTTGGTACGTGGAAGAAGTTGGCCTTATCTGTTGGCGAGACCTTTTTTGACGCAGCAAAGATTGCTTGCCCATAACAGAGCCTATTTTAATGATAATAGAGACTTTGGGCTAATTGACAATTTAAATTAGCTATAAGTGGGCTATGATTTTCATTTCGGTCTATAGAAATATGACCTGCCGCGTAATGGGTAATAACTTCCAAGTCGCCAGCGGCGGCGATCCGTGTTATACTGGTTAGGATGGGTCATGGGAGAAAAGATTGAGGTGGCAACTATAAAGCTGTTTTTGCTGGGTCCACCCTACCTTGAGCGAGGGGGTGAGGCGATTGTCATTCAAAGACGCAAAGCTATGGCCCTGCTGATATACTTGGCGGTCAAAGGAGAGGCTCAACGCCGTGATACCCTGGCCACGCTCCTTTGGCCCGATAGCCCAACCAAGCAGGCCCACGGCTCTTTGCGCCGGACTCTGTCAGAACTGAACAAAATCCCGGGTGAGGCCTGGGTGAAAAGCGATCGGGAGATGGTTGGCCTGGCCCCCAGCCCGGATTTGTGGCTCGACGTCGTTCAGTTTCAACAATATCTGGCGGATTATCCCAAGGCCACCCCTGCCCAGCTTGATCTTCTCAGTGAAGGGGTCAAACTTTACCGGGATGATTTCCTGACCGGTTTTACCTTACCGGACTGTCCCGACTTCGATGAGTGGCAGTTTTTCCAGGCCGAAGGATTTCGCCAGACCTTGGCGGGTGCGCTTGAACGCCTGATTCACCTTCACGGCCAACAGGGAGAGTTTGACCAGGCCATCGTCTACGCCCGGCGCTGGCTGGCCCTTGATCTACTGCACGAACCGGCGCACCGGCAGTTGATGACCTTGTATGCCCAGGCGGGACAACAGGCCGCTGCCCTACGCCAGTACCAGCTTTGTAGCGAAACCCTTGCGGCCGAGTTGGGTGTTCCGCCGGCCGAAGAAACCACGGCCCTTTACGAGCGTATTCGTTTGGGAGATTTCAGCCGGGTTGTCAGAGAACAAGGGAATGGAGAAGATTTTACCCTTACCGGCCCACCTCCTCCGTTTCACGTCCTCCCCTCTCCGGCCCTTAAGCCAGCAGCGGTTGTCCATAACCTGCCGCCTCGACGCACCTTTTTTATCGGACGAGAGGAGGAATTGGCCGAGATTTTACACCTGCTTCGCGACGAATCCAACTGCCGGCTGTTGACCTTGATCGGCCCCGGCGGCATCGGTAAAACCCGATTGGCCTTACGTTCGGCCAGGCAATCGCTAAATTTCTTTGCCGATGGCGTTTATTTTGTCTCCCTGGTGGGCGTCAGCGGGTCTGAGTTCCTCGTTCCCACGATTGTCGCTGCCCTTAACATTTCCTTTTCTAGCGGTGTGGACCCAAAGAGACAGCTTTTGAATTACCTCCGCGACAAAGAAATGCTGTTAGTGTTGGACAATTTCGAACACTTGTTGGCCGAGGTTGATTTTTTGTCGGAGATGGTACAGGCCGCTCCCCAGATGAAACTACTGGTCACTTCACGGGTGCGGCTCAATCTGCAAGAGGAGTGGGGGTTTGAGGTGGAGGGTTTGTCTTATCCGGTGGCTGATGAGGTCCAGGAGCAAGCCCTGGAAAGTTATAGTGCGGTAGCGTTGTTTGTCGAGCGGGGACGCCGGGCCAAAACTAACTTTAAATTATCCCCGGAAGATGTGCCGGCCGTGCTTCAGATTTGCCGGTTAGTGGCCGGGATGCCGTTAGGGATTGAGTTGGCCGCCTTTTGGTTACGTTTGATGTCATGCCAGGAAATCGCCAAACGAATGACCCACAGCCTCGATTTTCTAACCACCTCCATCCGTAACGTGCAAGAACGACATCGCAGCCTGCGGGCAGTCTTTGAGTCTTCATGGCTGCTTCTGTCTGAGGATGAACGTAAGGTCTTTAGCCAACTGTCAGTCTTTCGGAGTGGTTTTCACAGCCGGGCGGCGGAACGAGTGGTGGGAGCCACTTTACCGCTCTTGTTAACCCTGGCAGATAAATCGTTATTGCGGCGCGATCGAAACGGGCGCTACGTGGTCCATGGACTGTTAAGACAATTTGCGGCGGAAAAGTTGCAGGAAAGACCCGGCGAAAGTGAGCAAGTTCGAGACCGGCATTGTTTTTACTTTGCTTCGTTTCTCCAGGCGCGTGAGCCTCATCTGATCGGGCCAGGACAGAAAGAAACCTTTCAGGTGATGATGACCGAGGTTGACAATATCCGGGCAGCCTGGCGTTGGGCTATTGAGCAAGGCCATGTAGAAACCGCCGGTAAATTTTTAGAGAGTTTTGACACTATCGTCGATATACGGGGGTGGTTTCATGAGATGGCACATGTCTTTGATAAGGCCATCACCCGGCTCAAAGCACAGCTTGAGGCAGGCGATGAGGTTCTGCGGGTTTCGTCCGAGCAGGTAGGGCTTTTGTTGGGGCGGCTGTTATATATTCAAGGAGGATTTTATGCCCGTTTGGGCTTGCTTGAACGCGCCGAAACGCTCCATAAAGAGAGTCTGGCCCGCCTGGCCGGCCTTAAGCCAGACCCGGGGCAGGTCCGGGCCTATACCGAAGCGAAACTATACCTGGGGCATCTTTACCACCAACAGGGGAACTTTGCCGGAGCGGCTGCCCTTTATCGGGAAGCCCTGGCCTATTTTAAACAATCCGGTGACCGGTCTACCGTAGCCTCTATTAAAGGGTCACTGGGGTTGAACACTTTTTATTTAGGCCAGTATAGCGAGGCGGAACGTCTCTTACAGCGGGGCATTGCCATATATGAGAATATGGGCGAAGAACGGCACAAGGCCTTTTTCTTACACTCACTGGGCGATTTTGTTTATGCCCAGGCGCAAGGAGATTATCAACGGGCAGAAAAGCTAGTGCAGGAAAGTCTTCGCATCAGCCGGGAACTGGATGATCGAATTGGGACGGGTTTCGCGTTGATGCATCTGGGTGCAGTGATGGCTGCCGCCGGCAATTATGTTCGAGCGCGCCAAACCTACCAGGAGAGTCTGGCTATTGCCAGAGACAGCGATACCCGCATGATGAAACTCGGTTCTCTGAACGGGTTAGGGGCGGTGGCCCTGGCCCAAGGCCAGTATGAGGAAGCCAGGCAGTGGTATGAAGAGAGTGTGACCTTTTCCCATCAGGTAGGCCAGGGCAAGCATGCGCCTGAGGCGCTCATTGGTTTGGGCAATATTGCCTGCCTCCTGGCCGAATATACCCAGGCGAAACACTACTTCGCCCAGGCTTTACAAACTCCTATCCGCTCGTTTGGGGAGACTCTGGAGGCCGTAGCAGGGGTGGCCCATCTTCTGAGCAAATTACAAGAGCCGGGTAAAGCCATTGAACTGCTGGCGTTGGTTTTACACCACCCGGCCAGCTTGCACGCCACCCAAGCCAGGGCGGCCCGGCTTTTAGAGGAACTGGCCGCTCTTGTGCCGCCGGAGGTTATGACGGCGGCAAAAAAACGGGGTCAGGCACTTAATTTAGAAGTAACGGTAGGGGAATTAGTAAACAGCTTATTTTTGTAAGCTTAACTTTTAGCTCGCGAAGAGCTTCGCTCTCTCAGGGTAATGGTTTCAGCCCCGCCCCTTTTGAACCACCGACCCAGGGCCATTAGGGGTTGGCTCAGGTTAACCAAAAAACGATCTTTTTTGTGAGACGGTTGATCTTTAACGCCCCCATAAAAACGAACCATTTCGGCCGGGGTCATTGGCCGGCGGCGTTTTTCTTCCAGGCACATTTCTTCTAAACGGCTATCTATCATTCTAATCTCCTTGGGCAAATCTTTATATATAGAATACCTCATCCGCGTTACCAGATCGTTCCAGAATTTGTCCCAAGAAGATAATCTATTTTCGTTACTACTCAGGACTACCCCAAATTGAGTATTCCTGACCGCAGACCGCAGAGAGCGCCTCGCCTCCCCTCACCCCTCGCCCCTTCGGGCGTCCCGGAAGCGGGACGGGTGCGCCGAAGGGCGGGGGGACTGCAGACCGCCAGAGAAAGCTATTGTTGTACAAAGTGTGGCGGTCAGCGGTCAGCCGTCGGCGGTCATGGGGGAAGGGATTTGCTTGCTGAAAGGCTGATACCTTCAGGCCCGTAACAATCGCATCCCGTTCAGGATGACCACCAGCACCGATAGCTCGTGGATAAACATCCCCTCGGCCATATGGACCTCGCCCAACAGCACCCCGGTCAACAGACCGGCGACCGTGACCAGGGCGATAACCACGTTCTGGCGGATATTGCGCAGGGTAGCTTTGGACAGGCCAATCGCTTCAGGGATCTTCAGCAGGTCGTCGGCCATCAGGGCGATGTCGGCGGTTTCCAGGGCCACATCAGTCCCGGCCGCACCCATCGCCAGACCGATGTCGGCCGCGGCCAGGGCCGGGGCATCGTTGATGCCGTCGCCCGCCATCGCTACTACGTGTCCTTCGGCCTGCAGGCGGCGAATGACGGCCAATTTGTCTTCCGGCAGCAGGTCGGCATAAACTTCGGGCACGCCCGCTTCGGACGCAATCGCCTCAGCCGTACGCCGGTCATCGCCGGTCAGCATGACGATTCGCTTCAGCCCCACAGTATTTAATTGACGGATCATAGCTGGAGCCGTCGGCCTCAGCGGATCGGCAATCCCCAGGATGCCTAACACCAACCCATCCAGGGCAACCAGGACGGCGGTTTTGCCAGCCGTTTTCAGATGGGCCAGATCTGCTTCGATCTGAGGATGCAGAACTACGCCCAGTTTGTCCATCAACTCGACGGTTCCCACGCCAATGGTGTGTCCGTGGTAGGTAGCCCGGACGCCGCGCCCGGTGTAAGTCTCAAACGTCTCGGCGGAGGGAATCAGGCCGAGAGTAGTTGCTTCGGCCAAAATGGGCCGAGCCAGAGGATGCTCCGAACCAGCCTCGGCAATGGCCGCCCAACGCAGTACCTCCTGTTGGGCTTCATCCCATCGCCCCCTACCCTTGCCATTGGTTGCCGGTGCCATAAGCGTACCCACCGCCATGCCACCAGCCTCAACCAGGTTACCGGCTGGAACCAGGACGGACTGCAAGGCAATAATATCGGTCAAACGCGGCTGACCCTGAGTTAAAGTCCCGGTCTTATCCAGGGCCAGGGCCGTGATCTTGCCGGCATTCTCCAGGTATTCGCCCCCCTTGATCAAAATACCACGCTTGGCAGCCCGGCCAATTCCGGCCACCACCGAGACCGGGGTGGAAATGACCAGAGCGCCCGGACAGCCGATGACCAGCAGGGTCAGGGCTAACTCGATATCGCGGGTGAGCAGAAAAGCCACCAGGCTCAGCCCCATAATAGCCGGGGTGTACCAGCGGGCAAACCGTTCAATAAAACGCTGGGTGGGGGCCTTCTCCTCCTGAGCTTCCTCAACTCGATGAATAATTCGAGCCAGGGTCGTGTCGGCGCCCGCCCCGGTGACCCGCACCTGGAGCAGTCCGTTCTGGCTGACTGTCCCTGCATAAACGGTCGCCCCCTTTGTTTTTTCAACAGGCATTGATTCCCCGGTAATGGGACTCTCGTCCACGGCAGCCCGGCCGTCCATTACTTCACCGTCTACGGGAATCTTGGTCCCCGGCTTGATCAACACCGTTTCGCCGGGTTGGACTTCGTGGGCCAAGACCTCGACCTGCCGGCCGGCGCGTTGGACGATAGCCGTGGTCGGGGCGAGGTCGAACAACTGCTGCAAGGTCTGGCGGGTTCGGTTGAGGGTGCGGGCTTCCAGGTAAGCGCCCAACATAAACAGAAAGGTCACCGCTGCTGCCTCCCAGACTTCACCGATCAGCAGTGCCCCGACCGTAGCCACGGTGACCAGGAGCTCGATGCTGATGTGCCGGTTCCGTAAGGCCGACCAGGCTCGTAAGGCAATCTCCGACCCCGCCAGCAAGGCGGCTGTTACCATTGAGCCGGTGTAGAGGGTGGACCCTGTAGCCAGGTAATCGGCCGCCAGCCCGACCAGGATCAGCAGTCCACTGGCTGCGGTCAACAACTGCCGGCGCTGCATAGGACTTTTAAACCAGGTTTTGATCGTCTTCATGGGATTACCTCATCCTTTCTAAAAGCGACGGCCCCACGTGGGGACCGTCTTTTGCTCTACTTTACTCTGCCGTACCGTGACTATGGCCTTCACCCCCTTCGGCGTGGAGGGTTTGACCTAGGGCGGCGGTGTACAATTCATACACATATGATTGTTTTGATAGTTCAGATATTTTTAGAAGGGGGCGACTTTGGCTTCATAGCCGGCCGCCCGGACGGTCTTGATCAACTCGTCGGTACTGGCGCGGTCAGGGTTGTGTTCGACCACGATGCGCCCGGTGTTGAAGTGGACTTTGGCCTCTTCAACCCCAGGTACACCCTTGAGGGCCTTCTCAATCTTGACCACACAGGACGGGCACGAAAACTCCTGGCTGCGTAAGATAGTTTTCATTGTTCCAAACCTCCTTTCACTATAGATAAATTCAATTCTGCCCTCACTTTACCACGAACTGTGATACACTTGTATGATTTAGCTCAATTAAGTGCAGCGAATATAAATAGAAACCCCTGGCTTGATTGAGCTCATCAAGCCAGGGGTTATATCTGACGTAGCGCGTGCCAAGTGACGATTTGGCTATGTCTCCGCGACGATAGCCGCCAGCTTTAGCTTATCGGACAAGGCCACCCACTGCCGCCCGCTGCGGATGAGGCCCTCCTTTTGGAACTGGCTCATCACCCGGCTGGCCGTCTCGACAGTGGTTCCTGTCATCTCCGCCAATTCTTGCCGCGACAGGGGCATTTGGATGAGCAGTCCCTCCGGCTGAGGTTCGCCCAGTTTTTCAGCCAGCTTGAGCAAGGCCGCAGCAATTCGGTGTTCAACCGAATGAGCGCTGAGCTGGCGAATCATCTCGTTGGCTGCTTTCAGCCGCCGGGCCATCACTTCCAGCGCGATCACGGTGACCGAGGGGTAACGCCGCAGGATAGTCTGGAAATCATCGGCCGCAATAGCCAGGATACAAGCCATCGTTTGGGCCAGGGCGGTGTCGGGGTAAGTCTCAGCGCCCAGCACCGAGAGACTGCCAAAGAATTCACCCGGCGTCAGAATATCCAGCAACACATCCTGCCCGCTCAACGTATGCTGGAGCAACTTCACCTTGCCAACAGCGACGACGTACAGCCGGGTGGCCGGGTCTCCGGCGTAGTAAACGACCTGGCCAGGCTCATAGCCGTAATCGTGAAACAATTGATTGACCTCGGCCACCACCTCGTCAGAAAGATCGACGAAGAAAGGCACCCGGCTCAGGATGTCCAGCCGGGAGTGGGTGGTACACATCTGCGGCTCAATATCTTCCGGCTTTAAGGGGGTACTACGGCGCGTGGCCATGGGATAGGCTTCTCCTCTATCAGATTTTACCACGTCTCGGTTGAAATCGGTATGAACTTTCTGGAATGCGTTGGAGCCAAGTCGGCGCTGAAAATTTGCTCCGCTTACGGGCTGTCACCGAAAATGAGTTTCAACTCAAATGAAACACACCCGTATGATAGGACTGCTTGGTTAGCCGGTAGGCGGCATCGTAGATCATGGCTTCGGCATCCTCGTCGTCAACGATACCGCGCACTACCAGGCCGGCAATCCAATTGGCCGCCGCCCGGCGCCAGATATCGTGGCGGGTTGGAATGGAAGGAAAGATCCGGGTATCGTCGTTGAAGCCAACGGTGTTGTATAGACCGGCTGTTTCTATCACCTGGTCAAAGTAACGCCGCATGCCGTTCCAACTGTCATAAAACCACCAGGGTGGCCCCAGCTTAACGGCCGGGTAGTGTCCGGCCAGGGGAGCCAGTTCGCGGGCATAACTGGTTTCGTCCAGGGTGAAGAGAATCAGGCTAAAGTTGGGCTGGTTGCCATACTTGTTGAATAAAGGTTGCAGATTGCGGGTGTAATCGGTGGGTAAGGGGATGTCGGCCCCCTTATGTGGACCAAACCGTTCAAAAATCAGGCGGTTGTGGTTGCGATAAGCGCCGGGGTGAAGCTGCATCACCAAGCCATCCTCAATACTCATGCGGGCATTTTCCATAAGCATATGACCGGTAAAACGAGTGGCATCGTTGGGGTTGACCTTGCCCTTGAGGGCCTGGTTAAAGATGTCCTCGGCTTCACGGGGCGACAGGACCTCGGTATAAGGGATAATCATGGCGTGGTCGGTGGCTACTGCGCCCATCTCCTTAAAATAGGCGCGCCGGTTTTCCAGGGCGCTGATGTAACTGCGGTAACTGTTAATCTCAATGCCGCTGACCTGGCTGAGAGCTTCAATATTTTCTCGCCAGCCCGGCGTCTCAATATTAACCACCGCGTCGGGGCGAAATGTGGGGAGAACCCGCCCTGGCCAGCCTGACTCGCGAATGGCGCGGTGATGTTCCAGGGTGTCGGTGGCGGCGTTGGTGGTGCATAGAACTTCGATATTGAAGCGTTCGAAGAGCCGGCGAGGACGATACTCAACTAAGGCCAGACAGGCCGCTATCTGGTCATAAATGTCCTGGGCCGACCGCTCGGTCAATTTTTTGTTCACCCCAAAAACATCGCAGAGTGCCTGGGACAACCCTATGCCGGTGGGTGTACCCCGAAACAGGTAGAAATGTTCGGCGAAAATCTGCCAGATTCGGCGCGGGTCTGTTTCAACCGGTCCCCCATCACTCCGGGGAATCCCCAACGCCTCCAGGGGGATACCCTGTGAGTACAACATCCGAAAAATGTGATGATCGGGGATAATAAAGAGTTCGGCTGGATTGCCAAAGGTGGAGTTCGGATCGGCAAAGAGGCGGGGGTCAACATGCCCGTGAGGACAAATAAGGGGTAGATGGGCTACCTGCCGGTATAAACAGAGAGCAACTTCCTTTTGGTGAGGGTCGGGGTCAAAGTAGCGATCTGAAGATAGATACTCTGTCATGATTCAACCTTCTTCGTGACTACTTCTTATCCAATGAAGCTGAGGACTCTACGACGGCCCCTGAGATTCTTCGACCTTCGGTCTCAGAATGACATTCTACTATCCTGCTTAATGCCTGAGATTGTATATCTCCATTAAAAACAACCGGTTGTTGAGCCTGGGTCAGGTTGTTGCTGCCCAATACAATACCTCTAGTAGACTCTCCGGCCAGGTGTAAAAAGATTTCGGTTCCCTGAGCTGCTTGACAACCGTGGATAAAAGCTCCACTGACATTGTTGAGGCAAATAACCGGGGCCTCTTTTGGGGGAATAGGCGCGGTACTGGCATTAATATCAACATCTGTGACGTTAGACAAGTTGAAGGCCGGCCCTTTGGGGTTGGTAATTTCGATATGACGTAACTTCAACCCCCGCACATTCCAGGCCAAAAAGCCGGCCTGCTGCATAGATTTCACCCCCGGCGACATATCAGGTGGACCAGCCGGGGCATTTTCGGCCATCGAGATCGAGATATGGCTAAAAGAAACGTCTTCCACCGGCATTTCGGCCAGGCCATAAATGAAAGCAGCCGCAGATTGAACTTCACGGGCCGTGATATTGGTAAACTGGATGTGCCTGACTTGCGGGGTATCCTCGGCAAGGGGGTAAGGTCTTTTATCTAAAATTTTCTTTGCGGCCCAGGAACCAGGCTCATAGTAAAGGTTAATGACAAAGGGACACAAGACTTTATCCATAACAATGTTGGTCGCTTGAATATCTTCAACCACACCACCACGGCCTCGCCGGGATTTTATACGAATCCCCCGGTCGGTTCCGGTGAAGACACAATTGGAGATGACCACCCTTCTAACCCCGCCGCTCATCTCGCTCCCAATCACCACCCCCCCGTGACCGTGGGTCATGGTACAGTTAGTAATGGCAATATTTTCACAAGGTAATAGGTTCTCACGACCGGCGTCTTCTTTGCCGGATTTGAGGGTGATACAATCGTCGCCTACATCAATGTGACAATCGGAAATACGGACGTTGCGGCAGGAGTCGGGGTTAAGGCCGTCGGTGTTCGGCGAGTTGGCAGGGTTGAGAATGGTCAGGCGGCTCATCGTAACATTATCGCACCGAACCGGGTTAACGGTCCAACTGGGTGAGTTAGTGAGAGTAATCCCCGTGATGAGAACGTTGGTACAATTTGTAAAGCCAATTAAACGTGGTCGAGGATACTCCAGCGTGCCGGCCCTAAACATTTTCCACCAGTAAGCGCCTCGTCCATCAACAGTGCCCCGCCCAACTACGGCAATGTGACTAAGATTGGAACCTCTGATGAGTGGGGCATAAGTTTTCTGGTCGATGCCTTCCCAGCGACCATCAATAATGGGATAATCGTTTTTATCCTCACTCCCCAGTAGGGTAGCACCGGCGTCAATAAACAGGGTGATATTACTTTCCAAAGCTATAGAACCCGTAACATAGACACCGGCAGGAACATAAACCGTCCCGCCGCCAAGCTGGCTACAGGCTTCAATGGCAGCTTGAATGGCTGTGGTATTAAGGGTGCAGGCATTGCCAATGGCTCCGTAATTTAAAATATTAAATACAGGAGGCCGGCAATCTTCTTGAGTTGATTGTTTCACCAGTTACCGATTTTAAAAATTAAAATTTGTTAGTCAAGGTTATAATGACATGAGGCCGAGTCGTAACAAATCCATTATAATCAGAAAAAGTCCGGCTAATTCGGACAATTACTGGACTATTTCGGATTAAAACTGGGTGTGTGAAGCCTATTTTAGGAGAAGTTTTTCTTGTAAGCCCGAGGGGTTAGGCCAACTTGATGATGAAACACCCGGCCAAAGTAAGAGGGGTCATTGAAGCCAACTTTCAGGGCTACGTTAGTAATAGAATCGTCGGTATGGCGTAACAATGCTTTGGCGTGCAAGATGCGGTAGCGATTGAGATATTCCCAGGGGGATAACCCCAATTCCTGGCGAAATATCTCGCTGAGATAATCTTTACTGGCCCCAACATCTTCAGCAATTTCCTGGCGGGTGATGGTACGATCATAGTGCTGATGAATGTAAGCAACAGTCCGTTTAACCAGGGTACTGGTATGGGGGGGGAGCGCGTCAGCGCCAAACAGGGCCCGGTGTAAGGCTGCCGCCGCTTCTGCTTCTGATAAAATACCCTTGCTGTGAAATGTGACCAGGGCATGGGGTTCAAGCTGCTTGACATCTTCCAGGCTGAGGATCTGCCCACTTAAAACCAAAACCGGCACATACCGGGTTTTTTCATTCGCTCGCATACGCTTTAATACTTCAAAACCGTTCATTTTGGGCATCATCAGGTCAAGTACAACCAAACTGGGGAGGGTTTCGGCCATTATTTCCAGAGCCATAAGGCCATTTTCGGCGGTGCGGATAGGATACCCCGGCAGGCTTTTAGCCACCATACTTCGATAAAGTTGAACAATTTGGGGATCGTCATCTACAATCAAAATCGGCCCTGTGACGTGCGGCGGACAGAGAACCTGGATGGTCCCCAACAGGGTATCATCACTAACCGGCTTAATAATCAGGTTGGTTAAACCTACAGTAGGTTCGCCGTTGCTTTCTTGTTCTTGCCCATACAGCATAAAAGGGATTTGACGCAAGCGAGGCATATTACGCAGTTGCTGGAGAATACCCCAGTCGCCGGGGGCAGCAGCGGCAAAATCCCAGGCCAGGGCAGTGGGCTGTACTTCAGCTAGTAAACGTTCGATATTATCATTAACCTGGATCCGGCGGATCTCCAGGCCCCGGCGTTGGCTGAGTTTAACAATCTCGGAGGGAGGCTGTTCCTGGGCTGAAATTAACAACAAGACGGGTTGAGCCGATGGTGAAATTGAAGCCGATTGATCGCTTAAACTGGGTAAGGGTAAGTAAACATGAAAAGTGCTGCCTTGACCGGGTTGGCTATCAACCCTGATCAAACCTCGATGGAGGGCTACCAGTTGGCGGGTAATGGACAGTCCCAAGCCAATACCCTGGCTACTCCGGCGGGTGTTTTCGCCGATGACAAAAGGCTCAAAGATACGCTCCCGCATCTCCGGGGGTATACCGATTCCGGTATCTTGAACCCACAAATGAAGATAAGGCGGCGTCACCTCCGCACCCAATTCAATCTGGCCCTGGTCGGTAAACTTGCGGGCATTGCTGAGCAGGTTGAGTAAAATCTGGCGCAGCCGGATGGGGTCGGCCTGGAGCAGCGGCAGTCGCTCAGGGATTTGCAAACGCCAGGTAACCTGGCTGTAGGAGTCACTGCCATCGGTCATATCCTGAAAAACATCTTCCAGAAACTTTTGGGGCTGAATCAGTTCAGGGCATAGATTCAACTCGTCAATTTCAGCCCGAGACAGGTCTAGCAGGTCATCAATCACCCGGCGCAGATACTCGGCGTTATAATGGATATGGTCAAGGTCTTTCAAGAGGGTGGGGGGCAAGAGAGCGTTATAGGTTTGGGGCGCTTTGAGGGCGAGTTGGGTATAACCCAGAATAATGTCCAGGGGATGACGCAGTTCGTGGCTCACGTTGGCCAGCAGGCGCGTTTTGAGTTGGTTAGCTTTTTCGGCCGCAGTGCGGGCTTGCAGCGCTTCATTGTAGAGTTCAATATTTTGCTTAAAGAGTTGCGCGCCTTTCAAGACGCTGCTAATCTGGTTACAGAGGGCCTGGTAAATTCTGGCAGTCTGTACTTTTCCTTCAAAAACAATAAAACCAAGCTGTTGCTCTTGAAAATAAAGGGCTTTAATGACCAACGTAACGCGCCGGTGAGTGGGCAATAAATTACTTGGCACAAGCTCGCCGGTACGAAAACGCTGTCCTGCCGGTTCCAAGGCCAGGCGGCCTTGGTCGTTATAGGCCAAGATGAGGCGAGACCATTCGGTGGGTGAGCTTGGGTTTTCATATAAAGAAAGATAACACGCTGAGATACCCAAGTGAGGCAGCTTATGGGCCAATACGTCCATTAATTCGGTGAGGTTAAAGCTGGTCGCCATCGTCTGGCTGATTTCGCGCAATATTTCGGCCTGCTGCTCAACCTGAAATCTAACAGATATTTGAGAGTGCCGGGCTATTTCTCCAATCAAAACGCGGGCCTGCTGCCAGATATTTTCCGCTTGAGGCAAAAGTTCCGGCTCAACCAGCGGTAACAGACGGCAGCGCAGGACCGATAACGCTCGCTGCCAGTCCCAGATCCTTTTTCCGGTTGAGGGGACTTTGCTTAAAATTTCCTCCAGGGTCAGCAAAAATGTTCGTGGTTCCTGTTCCGGTAAATCGGTCCAAAATGTTTGGAACAACTGCTCTGCCCAACCCAAAAACGTACTATCTGGGCTGGCCATCATAGCTTGCACCATTTCAGAAACAATTTCTGCCTGGGCTACTGCCGGAGTTTTATTAAAATCCAAAGGCTGTTTTGGGGTGGACTCAATAGAATCATAACCGCTGACAGAGGCTTGCAGGACAACCTCAGAGAGACAACCACACGAACGGCGTACCACCAGCCGGGCCGGCAAAATTAACTTTTCTGGAACCGGCCGGCCCTCCAGCCGGGCCAATAACATTTCAACCGCCTGTTTTCCCTGCTCATAAAAGGACACGGCCACCGAGGTCAGGGCCGGCGTGGTCGTCCTACCCTCCATCGAGTCATTAAACCCGACCACACTTATCTCTCCGGGAACTTGGATACCTCGCTGGCGCAGGGCATTTAAAACTCCAATAGCCGGTCTATCGCTAAAAGCTACGACCACCTCAAAATCAACTTTGGGCCGCAGCCCGCGCTGGTCCAGCAGGAGTTGGACTATCTCTTGGCCGTCAGACTGAAGCCAATCTTCGGGGGGTGTTATCAAATTTGGATCGATGGGCAGGTTATACGCTTTGAGCGCATCAAGGTAAGCCAGATAACGTTCCTGCATGTAAGGATGACTTTCCAGTCCTCTAACGAAAGCCAGCCGTTGATATCCGTGAACCTCGACCAGGTGAGCAATCAATTCCCGCATGCCCTGGTATCCCTCGGCTAACACGCAGGGCATTTGCCTGGCGGTCGCTCCCAGGCCCACAATGGGCAAAGGGTGATATCGCTCGTGAAACTTCGCCTGTTCCTCGTCGTCAATAAAAACGAATAGGGAAGAGGTCCAACTGATTAAACCATCCAGGCGACCGGGGTTAACCATGTCATAAATTATATTGGCCTGGGTGCGGAAATCCCGGGCATCCTTCACCCGCTCGCCGACAAAAGCAATCAGGTTAACATCTCGCTTCTGCGCCGTCTCGGCTATCCCCGACCAGATGGCGTGGCCAACCTCATCCTTTATATGTGGGGTTAAATAGCCAATGGTGGGACGTTTGATGGTCATGGGGTTATCAAACTTAGGGGCCATATAAAAAATATTGAACCCAGTTTTTATCCGAAATGGTCCAGCTATTGTCCGAATTAGCTGGATTTTTTTGTATTATAATGCATTTATGATTTTTGGCACTTTTGCCAGGATTGTAAAAGTATGGCCAGGAAAGGAGGGTGTTTATCGCACGAAGAAATAAGGAGGAGATTATTAGTCTACTTTATCGTCATAGCTTTCAGCTTCGCTAAAAACCTCATATCTTTGCTTTAGATCAAGAGCGACAACGTAATCTTTAATAAAGAAAGGAGATGTATACAGGCGGCCCGGTCGCTCTGGCTGCGGTATACCCCAAGGAACCCCTTATGAGTAAAAAAATCCTCGGTTTAATACTTTTGCTGGCTTTAGTCATTTGTTTGTTCCCCTTAACGGCTGCTGCTGCGCCCCCCAAGCCAGCGGAAGGTGAAAATTACACCCTTCAAGCCGATGAATGGTTGTCAGTGGTAGCCGAAGCAGCTTTTGGCGATCCCCTGGCCTATAAAGCCATCGTCTATTACCACAACTTAAAAGCGGCTGAAGATACTTCTTTACAACATATTTCAAACTATGATGAGGTTACCGAAGGTTGGACCGTTTACATTCCCACCGCCGAAGAAGTAGATGTCTATTTTAACGGTGGGGAAGCGGTCAAAGCCCGCGAGTTCGTCGAAGCGCCGGATTTGGCCGAAATGGTAGAGGCCGGAACTTTACCACCGGTAGACGAACGTCTGCCTCAAAACCCCATCGTGGTCCAACCGATTGAATCGGTGGGCGAGTATGGCGGCACCTGGTACCGGGGCTGGACCGGGATTAAGGACTTCCACTGCTTTGGCCGCCTGATTTACGAACCCATGTTACGCTGGCCGCGCGATCCCAAAGAATCGGTTCAGCCGGGCCTGGCTGAAAGTTGGTCCTGGTCGGATGACGGCAAAGAGTTGACCCTCAACCTGCGCGAGGGCCTCAAGTGGTCCGACGGCGAACCTTTCAGCGTGGATGACATCATCTTCTGGTGGGAAGACATCGAAAATGACCCCAAAATCACCAAGGCCCCTCACTCCGAATGGGTGATCAACGGCAAGCCGATGGAACTGGAGAAGGTGAGTGATACGGTCATCAAGCTCAAGTTTGATGGTCCGAACGGTTTGGCCGAAACCGTTGGGTTGGCCTTCCACGGCAACCAGTGGCCGCTGGGTTTTGAGCGTTTTGGCTTCTTTGCGCCCAAACATTACTTGACCCAGTTCCACCCCAAGTATACCCCCACCGCTACCTATGAGCAGTTTGAGGAGAAGGCGTTAGATTACAACGTCGAGCGCCCGGTCATGACGGCCTGGAAAGTTTCCCAATGGGAAACCGGGGCCGATCACATGGTCGCCACCCGTAACCCCTATTACTGGAAGGTCGACATCGAAGGCAAGCAGCTGCCTTACATTGACGAAGTTTACTTCTACCTGGTCGAGAACACCGAAGCCATTAACACCCTGGCTCTCCAAGGCAAAATAGATGCGCAGGATCGCGGCCTTGACCTGGCCAAATTCCCGCTGTTCCAGGAGAACGCCGAGGCCGGCAACTATCACATGCTCACCTGGGAACAAGCCCAGGCGTCGGGCCTGACCTTCTTCCCCAACCAAAGCTACGCCGACCCCAAGTATCGGGATCTGATCCAAAACTTCAAATTCCGCCAGGCCCTTTCCCTGGCGATTGACCGCGAACAAATCAACCAGGTGGCCTGGCTGGGGCTGGCTACCCCGCGCACCATCAGCGTGGTAAAGTCTTCGGCCCTCTACCAACCGGATATTGAGAATCTCAACGGCGAATTTGATCCCGATACGGCTATGGCCTTGCTCGACGAGATTGGCCTGCCGCTGGGCGCGGACGGTAAACGCACCTTTGAGGATGGCTCGCCCATAGAACTGGTGGTAGAAACATATTACGCCGGCGCTCTGCTGGATGTTATCGAACTGACGGCCGAATACTGGCGCACCGTTGGCCTTAATGTAACGGTTAAGACCATGTCGCGTGACATTTACTGGCCGCGAGCCTGCGCCAACGAAGTGATGATTGCCACCTGGACCACCGACCGGGGCCTGGTGCCTATGATTGACCCCATCTACCAGTTCCCCTTCGACGAGCGTTCCTGGATGGCCCCGGCTTTTGGCATCTGGTACAAGACCGTCGGCAAAGAAGGCGAAGCTCCTTCGGCTGAGATGAAAGAGTTGATGGACCTGTACGATCAGTACCGGGGCACCGTAGACCGGACCGAGCAGAAGGAAATCGGCCAGAAAATCGTCAAACTGACCACGGAACGGCTTAATGTTATCCAAACCGCCGGTATGGCCCCTCAACCGGTAGTGGTCAAGAATTACTTCCATAATGTGGCCGAGACCCATACCTCGGATTGGATCACCATGACCCCCGGCACTCAAGACCCGTCCCACTATTGGATGGATCCGCATTGATGCTGGACAGAGAGTAGGGGCGATATTTGTATTGCCCCTACCCATCTCTGAATAAGTTGTTGATGTGAAGATTGGAGTCCAAACCTTGGTTTGGAAAGCCCAAAGCAAGCTTTGGACTCCTTTTCAAACTAAAATTAAGCACACCCAAACGTTTGTAAAGGGTATTACTATGCCGGCTTATATACTACGACGTATTTTAGGGATGATCCCCACCATCTTGATTGTATCGTTCATCACCTTCATCATCATCCAGTTACCTCCGGGCGATTTCTTTACCTCGCTGCAGGCCGAGGTAGCCGCCACCGGGGGGGGCATGGACCGGCAGACGATCATGACGCTGCAAGAAACTTACGGCCTGGACCGACCCTGGTATATGCAATACTTACGCTGGGTGTCGGGTTGGCCCACCCTGGACTTTGGTTATTCCATTGAGTGGAAAGCGCCCGTGTGGGATGTAATTGAGAGCAAGCTGGCCTATACCCTTTTTCTCGGCGGCTTGTCGTTGATTTTTATGCTGCTGGTATCCGTTCCCATTGGCGTCTACTCGGCCACGCACCAATATTCAGTAGATGACCACTTGTTATCGGCGGTAGGCTTTTTTGGGTTGTGTTTGCCCGGCTTTCTGCTGGCCTTGTTGTGGATGTTCTTTGCCATTCTGGTTTTGCGCATCGACGCCGGGGGGGTGATCTCCCGCCAAATGGAAAACGAGCCGTTGAGTTGGACTAAACTGGGAGATTATTTCAGCCACCTCTGGCCGGCGGTGGTGGTGCTGGGTTTAGCCAGCACAGCCCAACTTCAGCGGATCATGCGCAGCAGCGTCCTGGATGTTTTGGGACAGCAGCACATTACCACCGCCCGGGCCAAAGGCTTGGCTGAAAACAAGGTCATTAACAAGTACGCTGTGCGGGTCGCCATCAATCCCCTCATCAGCGTGATGGCCCTGGAAATTCCCAAGATTATCGATGGCTCGGCCCTGGTGGGGATTGTGATGATGCTGCCCACCTTGGGACCAATTTTCCTGCGCTCGCTGCTCAGCCAGGACGTTTACCTGTCCGGCACCATCTTGCTGTTTACAACCCTGATGTTGATGGTTTCCAACCTGCTGGCCGATATTTGCCTGGCCTGGGTTGATCCGCGTATTGTCTATTCGTGAGTGATGTCAAGGGTGATATGATATGGCAATCCGATCCGAGGAACTTTTTAAGTTATATGAAGAATTGAGCACCACTACCGGGGTTCTCGGCGAAGAAGAGCGCGTCGAGCGGGCCGGTAAATCCCTGGAAGCCATCTACGGCGCTTCGCAGTGGCGGTTGATGTGGCGGAAGTTTATCCGCAATAAAGCCGCGGTGATTGGCGGCACGGTTATTTTTGTGTTTTACCTGGCAGCCATCTTTGCCGACTTCGTTGTGCCTTATAACTTGTCGACCCGGTTCAATAAATATATTTATATGCCGCCCCAGCAGGTCCATTTTTTTGATAAAGAAGGTAATTTTGGGCCGTTTGTTTACGACGCGAAAATGACCGTTGATAAAAATTTGCGCAAACATTACGAAGAAGATACGACCAAAAAAATCCCCCTCGAGTTTTTCGCCCACGGTGTGCCTTACAAACTGTTGGGGCTATTTCCGGCTGATATCCACCTGGTCCAGGTGGCTAAAGGGAAAATCTTTGCCCCGCTCGGCACCGACCGCCAGGGACGTGACATGTTCTCCCGTATCCTGCTGGGCAGCCAGGTTTCGCTCACTATTGGCCTGTTGGGGGTATTCTTGAGTTTGATTTTTGGTTCGATCCTGGGCCTGGTGTCGGGCTATTACGGCGGTTGGATCGATGACCTCATCCAGCGGCTCATCGAACTGGTCCGCTCTTTCCCCTCGGTGCCGCTGTGGATGGCCATGTCGGCGGCTATTCCGGTCAACTGGTCGGTCTTACAAACCTATTTTGCTATCACCATCATTTTGTCGCTCATTGGCTGGACCTGGCTGGCCCGCCAACTGCGCGGGAAAGTGCTGGCCCTGCGCCACGAGGATTTTATCCTGGCGGCCAAGTTGGCCGGAGCCAGTGATAGCTGGATTATCTTTAAACATCTCGTGCCGGCTATGCTGGGCCATATCGTCGTCGTCTCGACCCTGGCTATGCCCTCTATGATCCTGGCCGAAACCGCCTTGAGCTTTTTGGGCCTGGGCCTGCGGCCCCCTGTGACCAGTTGGGGGGTGCTCATCCAGGAAGTTCAAAACTTCCAATCTATCGCCCTTTATCCCTGGTTATTTGCTCCGGCCCTCTTTATTGTCGTGGCTATTTTGGCCTTTAACTACCTGGGCGACGGCATGCGTGATGCGGTTGATCCCTATACCATTTGAGGGAGTTATTGATGAAGGTTAGTAACGGTAAACCTCCGATTATTCAAGTTGACGAGTTAAAGACCTATTTCCGCACGATGGATGGCGAAGTACGGGCCGTGAACGGCGTCTCGCTGGAGATCAAGCGGGGTGAAACCCTGGGCCTGGTCGGCGAGTCCGGCTGCGGCAAAAGCGTCACGGCTTTTTCCATTCTGCGTTTGCTGCCGCCCAAGACCAGCCGCATTGTTTCGGGCAGTATTCTTTTTGATCGGGGCGACGGCAGCGCGCCCATCGAGTTGACCCAGGTAGACCCCAACGGCGATATTATCCGCCACATTCGTGGCAACGAGATTGCCATGATCTTCCAGGAGCCGCTCACCTCCCTGTCACCGGTGCATATCGTAGGCAACCAGGTGGCCGAAGCGGTTGAACTTCACCAGGCGGTCGGCAAAGAAGAGGCCAAAGAGAAGGCCATCCAAATGTTGGAAGCCGTAGGTATTGCCTCGCCGCGCCAGCGTTACGACGAATATCCCCATCAATTCTCCGGCGGGATGCGCCAACGAGCGATGATTGCCATGGCCCTTTCCTGTAACCCCTCGCTCCTTATCGCCGATGAACCGACAACGGCATTGGATGTGACCATCCAGGCCCAAATTCTGGAATTGATGAAGTCGCTCCAGGATCAGTTCGGCATGGCTATTTTGATGATTACCCACAACCTGGGCGTCATCGCCGAGATGTGTGACCGGGTGGCGGTGATGTATATGGGCAAAATTGTCGAAAGTGGGGAAGTCCGTACCATTTTTAACCGCCCGCTCCACCCCTACACGGTAGGCTTGATGCGCTCCATTCCGCACCTGGGCCGCCGGGTAAAACACCGCCTGACCCCCATTCCGGGCAGTGTGCCCGATCCTTATTCTATTCCATCCGGCTGCGCTTTTTTCCCGCGCTGCCCTGCCGCCAAAAAATCACTTTGCAGCAGCGAGGTGCCACTGCTTGAAGTGGAGCCTGGTCATCACGTGCGCTGCGCGTTGTATGCTGAATAAACGCTATTTGGGTAGGATTTAGATGCTTATGGAAACACAAAAATCCGTTCTGTTGGAAGTCAAAGGTCTAAAGAAATATTTTCCTATTGAAAAAGGATTTTTTCGGAAAGTGGTGGGTCATGTTAAGGCCGTGGATGGGGTGGATTTCTTTATCCGTGAGGGTGAAACCCTGGGGTTGGTTGGCGAGTCGGGCTGCGGCAAAACAACCACCGGCCGGCTTATTCTACGGGCGGAGGACCCCACCGCCGGCGAGGTTTTTTATCGGAAGAATGGTGAGGTACTGAACCTGACCACTCTTTCTCGTCAAGAGTTGAAACCCTACCGGCGGGATATGCAGATCATCTTTCAAGACCCCTTCTCTTCCCTGAATCCCCGCATGACCGTTATGGATATTATCAGCGAACCGTTGATGATTCACGGTATTGCCAAAGGCGACGAACTCAAAGCGCGGGTGCGCGAACTGCTTGAAGCGGTTGGACTGAGGGCGCAGCATATGAACCGTTATCCCTACGCCTTTAGCGGCGGCCAGCGCCAGCGGATCGGCATTGCCCGCGCCCTGGCCCTGCGGCCCAAACTCATCGTCTGCGATGAACCGGTTTCGGCCCTGGATGTTTCTATCCAGGCTCAAACCCTTAACTTGTTGGAAGATTTGCAGCAAGATTTTAACCTAACTTATCTGTTTATTGCTCACGACCTCTCGGTGGTAGAGCATATCAGCGACCGGGTCGCGGTGATGTACCTGGGTAACATCGTCGAGTTAGCCTCGGCGGATGAACTTTATATCAAACCGCTGCATCCTTACACCGAAGCCCTGCTCTCGGCCGTCCCTCGCACCGACCCCAGCGCCGCGGCCAAACAACGTATTGTCCTGGCCGGAGATGTGCCCAGCCCTTCCAATCCGCCGGCAGGCTGTAAGTTCCATCCCCGCTGCCGTTATGCCCAGGCCGTTTGCAGCCAGGAAATTCCCCCCTGGCGCGAAGCCTCGCCCGACCATTGGGTGGCCTGTCACCTGGCCGATCAACTGACCCTGGCCGGCATCGAAAGCAGCTAAAATCATAGATAACTTCTTCTGTGTCCCATTTCTTATTCAGCAACAACTCTATTATTACAACGCAATGTTGCTGAGAAAATAACCTAAAAGACAAAGGCATGGTATTG
>CAZUNT010000081.1:9691-29814 GCA_964622215.1 uncultured Caldilineaceae bacterium | reverse complement strand
GCATGGTCAGATACGCGAAGCGTACTGGTGGCAGAACACCAGGTTCGTCCTGGACTTTGTCCAGCTCGAACAGCTACTTACTCAACTTCGTATCGCACACACTGTATTACATCGGTAGGCTGCCTTTGCCTTACGATACTTTCATTGCCTGACCAGTAAAACTAGCTCCCCTATTCTTTGACAAAAATTCTGGACAGTTATGCAAATTCTATCCGCAGTTGCTTGCCCACGGCACGCGCTAAATGTTCCAATGATTCTAAAGTGATGGAGGTATTATCGGGATCAAGCAAGCGGTCCAACTGGGACCGACTGGTTTGCATTTTCTCAGCCAACGAGGTCTTGGTCAGGTTAGTTTCTTCCATAATATCAGCTATCTGTAAAGCCAATAACCGTTTTAAGGCTTTGGCTGATACTTCTTCCAGGATACCTTCTTCGGCCAAAAAATCATCGAAGTTACTACCACTATACTTATTCATTTCACTTTCACCCTCTTAACCATAAATTCTTTCGTTGGCGGGCCAGTTCCAAGTCATTGGTGGGTGTTTTGCTCGACTTCTTAATGAAACTGTGCAACAGAGCCATTTCACCGTCGCGAACGGTGAATAAGACCCGTGCAATCCGTCCACTGTTCAAATGACTCCGAACTTCCCACAAATCGGCTTCCATTTTTCTCACCAGGGGCATTCCTAAAGGCCAACGAAACTGAACGAGTTTGATGTCTTCGCCGATAATCTTACGATCTTCTTTATCCAGACTTTTTAACCAGTCTCGAACAGGTTCACGTCCTGAATCGGTAAGGAAAAAGACGACGCGCAAAACGGAATCGGTATTCATAAAAAATATTGTACCATATAAGGTACAACTCCTCAAATGAGCATAGCAGTTCTAAGATTATCCGTTTACACTTTCAGGCTAATGCCGCCCGGCAAGATAGCTTTCTCCGGCTCTGTCTTGATTATCCGTTTACGGGCTGAGTGTGACTCTGCCGGAGAAATCATTTTTCCTCTTCTGTCTTGAGTATCTGTTTATGAACTGTAGTTGACCCCGCCCGGATAAATCAACGCTGCTTAACAGTTAAATTCTTAAAATCTGACCCAGCTAAACGGTAACTTTCCTGGGGCTTTTCTTTGGCAGCCTAACGAAATAAGGCTTCATGCGGCTCAAGCAAAGAGCCGCCGGCTAAGAGTATTATAACAACGCTTGCAATGGGGCCTTATCATTCTACGCAAAGCGTAGCCCCTGACCGCTTCGGAACTGGCCGTCGTCATCGCCTTTCACAAGTTGATGACCACTCGCTTGAGTGTGGGTACATTGTCTCCGACGCTTCACACCTCACCGTTACCAGTGACGCATGGTCAGATACGCGAAGCGTACTGGTGGCAGAACACCAGGTTCGTCCTGGACTTTGTCCAGCTCGAACAGCTACTTACTCAACTTCGTATCGCACACACTGTATTACATCGGTGGGCGGATACTACGGATTGAAACAGACCCCAAATTCGTTTTATTTCTACGAATGGACAAGCTACTAAGGAGCGTAGCCTTTCAACACAATGGGCATGAAAATGTATTTGGTAGAAGTGAGACGAAGTATTATCGGGTAATCTTTTACCAGTAAGTCGCGGATAATCGGATTTCCACCTTCCGTATCTGTTATCAGTTGTTGCTCGAAGCCGTGTAGGACATCGACGCCTGCAACTTTATGATCTAAAAAGCCATTGAGAATCACCGTAGTCTCAACGCCGGGATCGTAATCAGCCGCCGTACCATCCGTCCACAATGCGATCAAATAGTCGTTATAGGGTAAGGAGAAAGTGTAGCTTACTACGTTAGATGCAGTGCTCTGAATAGTGAAAGACAGGTTACTAGGTTCAGCACCAACCATCAAGGGAGATAGATTGCGAACCACGAATGAAGGGGTTGCATACTGATGGGGAATTCGGAGATTCCCTGCGGTAACATTCAAGCCTAAGTTCATCAACATGCCTCGAGCCTGATACTTAGGGCATACCATTTCGCTATAGGAGGGGTGATCGGAGTCGGGGTCTGAATGGGGCCGCCAATTCATCTCGTCGGCCTCATACTCTCCAACAAAACCGTGGGCAGAAGCCACATCTTTGATATTCTGAACAATAGATGGATATGCGTAATAATATCCGCTATTGTATTCTGGTGAGTCTCCATAAAATGGATGCCAGGACACCACATCCACCAACGGCATAATGTCCGACTCGATGATACTGAACAGATAGGCCTGCGAGTCCGGGTTGCTTAAGCCAGTAGTGCCCCCAACCTGGATTTTCGCTTCTGGATATTCCTGCCGGATAACGGGGGCGGTACGTCGCACAAGGTTAATATAATCTTCTACTTCTATCCATTGAGAACAGGTCGAATTATCTGGTTCATTCCATATCTCGTAGTATTGGATGCGATCTTTGAAGTGATCAACGCTGAACCTGACATACTCCAGATAGTGCTGTATCTCTTCTTCAGTTTTGAATCTGGGGCAAGGTGTGCCCACACCTCCTGGCCAGGTTGCCATATCCCAAAAACTCAGGTTATAGGTCATCTGAATATTGTTGTTGGCAAGACTGGTAATAAACTCGTCATGGCTTGGGTCAATAGAGAGTTCCGGCTTACTCCAATCCACATTAACCCACTCACCGCCATTGATAGCGAAGCGGAAACGCTTCACGCCTGTATATCGCGCTTCATCGAGTAATTCCGACAAGGGGTAATATCCCCACAAGCTGTGCCACCAACTACCTATACGATTGTCCTTGAGGTCTCTGGATTGCATCGTCGTCAGTCGGGTCTTCGGTAACGTATTGTCACTCTGAATGATTAACGATCCACTTGTACCAACTGTCGGTAGGGAGAATTCACTGGTAGTGCCACTGGCATCAGTGGCGGTGGCCGTCAGGTGAGGACCGGAAAAAGAGCCGCTTTTGTTGAAAGCAAATAATCCGGCACTGTCAGCGATTGTTTGTCCTTCGAAGATATCTCCTTCATCGCTGCTTGTGGAGAAGACCTCAACCGTAGCGTTGGGGTAAGCAAGACCCGCTATACTACCAACGCTCACGTTGAAGGCAGAGATGATTGGAGGGGCAAGTTCTATGTTGCCGCCGCCCCACTGGTCAATACCGAGCCAGCCGTTATCGTGGACGCGGTTCTGGGTGATAGTATTCCTCAAGGAATCAGCACTGTACACTACTATACCACTCGAGTTGTTATAGGCAACGACATTACCAGGGCCGACAATATTATCACTAGCCCCCTGTCTAATCGAAATACCGGAATTACGGTTACCTAAGGGGCTTCCTTTAGTAACATCGGTACCGATGGAATTCTCGCTCAAGATGTTGTGGCGTGCGCCAACCCCATGAAGAGTCACACCACCTGCACCATTATCGCCGCTTATCAAGTTGTCAATAATCTGGTTGTAGCTACTACTATCGATGTAGATCCCTTCATAGCGGTTTCCCCATGCCAGGATGCCATGCGGATCAGTACCGATGTAATTACCCTTGATTGTGTTGTACGAAGCATTCCCAAATCCGATACCTACATTTCCATTGCGGCTGATCAAGTTGCCTTGCCCCAGAGGTCCGGCACCGATATTTCGGTCACCGCCAATCGTGTTATATTGGCTGCCTGATCCAAAGCCGATACCCTGTCCAGGGAAGTTGACAATCTGTAACCCCCGAATGGTGTTCCCATTGGAGTTTATTACCAGACCGGATATATCAGTTCCCACTGGGATACTACCGCCGTCCAGAATCACTCCTGCGTTGCTGGCATCAATGGTCAGATTCCCTTGGCTGATGACTGGTAGGCCAGTGGTGAGAGTAATCGTAACAGGAGCACCAGGCGGGAAGATGACGGGTGCGAAGGTGATGATGTCGCCGCTGTGTGTATCCAGCAATGCTTGGCGCAAAGTGCCGGGTCCGTGATCAGCCAGGCTGGTAACACTAATGGTACTACCTTGGCTTAAGGGCGCGGCTGCGGCAGTTGACCTTTCTTGGCTCAATGGCGCACCAGATATAAATTGTACGCCTAAGACAATTAACAGAACCAAAACTGTAATCAGTCTTAAAAGATTATGTGCGCTTTTCATATGCCCTCCTCCCGAAAAGGGGTAAACGTATGTCTGCCAACCTGCAAATATACAAAGACTGCGACGTGTTCCTTATTCATCAGGGTTTAAAGATAATCCGCCTAACCACAAACCAACCACAAACCAAACCACAAACCACATGTGGACCGAATTTTCCGGCCTACTTTGTATGACCGAAGTTTCTGCTCTAAATTTTAGAGCCGAAGACTCCTTCCCAATTATATCCCGGCTCATCTTTTTCGTAAACCCCATCATAGATGGGCCTGGCCAGATTTTTGGTAGACCACAAGGGTTTTCGCGCAGTATACCGGTGCGGTTTCACCCCTAAAAATTGGGGCAGGCTTCGTTCCGAGGATAAATCCGCAGGAACGGAGACCTGCCCCAATCCATTCATTGTAAACTACTCAGCCCTACCCCCACGACCGTCGACGGCTGACCGTTGACCGCCATAATTCGCCCTGTAACCCGTCTTTTCGGCGGTCCCCCACGCTCTTCGGCGCACCCATCCCACTTCCGGAGGGCGAGGGGTGAGGCGAGGCGCTCTCAGCGGTCGACGGTCGGCGGTCAGGGTTACTGAGACATAGGGTCGGCTGAGTAGTTACCATTCATTTGAGCTATAGCTTATTTCGCCGCCGCGCCGACCTTCAGATCGTCAAAGGTAAAGCTGGCCGGCGCTTTCTCGTCGTAGTTGTCGACCATAAAGCCAAACGTACCGCCGCTGTAGGCGGCGTCGGTGAAGCTGGTGACCTGCTGGCCGTTGATGTAGAGGCTGTAGGCGCCGCCCTGCCCGGCGACGGCCAGCACGTTGGCCGCGCCTTCGGCCTGGTCGATCAGGCTGGAAGCGGTCCAGTCGATGACGGGCACGATCTGGCCGCCGTCGGTTTTCTCGACGGTGTAGAAGCCATCACCGCTGATGCGGAAGGTGTAAAAGTCATCGCTCTCTTGGCCTACCTGCACCTGGAAGATCAGGCCGTAGGCATTGTTGACCGCCCCGTTGTAACTGCCGGCCGCTTCTAACAGAAACTCGTCGGGCAGGCTCTGGCCGGCGTAGTAGTCGTAGATCGCGCCGGGGTTGGGCTTGAGTTCGATGGTGTATTGGCCGGAGTCGGCGTAGTAGCCCCGGCCCCACTCTTGCTCTTCTTCACCGTCGATGAGGCCGCTGGCCGGGTCGCTGAAATCGTCGCCGAAGGTTTCGTCGACCAGTTCAGGGACGGGCGGGCCGGCCTGCTCTTTGCTCACGCCGGAGATGAGGATGTCGAAGCTGTAGAGCATGTCGTCGAAATCTTTAGACCGGGCATCAAACTGGCTCTCTTCAGCCCCCACTATGGCAATATAGGTTGTGCCCGGCACGGGCGTGGCGGCGACCGCGTAGCCGTAGGCCGGTTTGCCTGCCTGGTCAAAGGAGAAGTCAATCACCTGGGCGTCGAACGAACCCAGGATATAATCCCCAACCTCGGTCACAAATTGAAGATTTTCCAGCGTGTTATCTTGCTGGAGCATGTCAATTGTGTCTTGAATAGCCTGGCTGTTGGCTGCAGCTGCGCCCGCAGCGTCGGGGTAGCTCTGGCGGAAGATGACGGCCATGGCCGAGCCGGACTCGCCGGTGAAAGTGGCCATACCGGCCTGGACATCTTCCTCGGCCGTCCACGTTTCCGGGTAAAGCAGGGCAAAACCCAGCTCTTCGCTGGCAAAGGGCGCAAAGCCATCTACCGCCGACGCCTGCTCGTTGACCACAAACAGGCCCTCGTACTGCTCATAAGTGTTGCCGTCCAAGTCTTCGGCGATGAGGCCGACCACGTAGTTGCCGCTGGGCGCGGGGGTTGTCTCGATGGTGAACGGCTCGCCGTTGAAGGTCAACGTGCCGCTCTCGTGGACGTAGCTCTCCCGTCCGGCCTCACCTTCCTGGCTCAGGTCATCGCCCCATTCCAGGAGTGTAAACTCGTCGCCGGGTTGAGGTAAAATCTGGCGCGGCGCGCCGACGGATTGGGTGATGCCGCCAGTGAAGCCAAAGATTTCGGTCATCGTGCCTTCGCGGAAGTAGATTTTGGCAAAGCGGGGGTCGCCGCCGCTGACAGGATGATAGGTGGCCCCAACCGAGTAGACCGGCAACTCGGCGTCGTAGGTTTCCGGCTCGATCAGGGCCTTGACCGAATTTTGGCCGTCGCTAACAGCGTAAACGATCGGTTCCCAATCAAAATTGACGGTCAAACTACCCTCCCCCCAGTCTGGGTATTTGACGCCGTTAACTTCTTTGCTTTGGTCGGCAAACAGGTAATCCTTGTCTTCGATCAGCAGCACATTCTGACGGGGCAGGAAGCGGCCAATAAAGGTGTAAAGATAGGCCAGCCGGTCGCCGCTCACCTCACTCTGGATGTTAACCGGTTGATCCGGGCTGGCCAATTCGGCGGAAAGGGTCAGGGGAGCCAGTTGGATGGGTTTGGGGGCCGCCGCCGGTGGGGGAGCAGCCGCCTGGCTAACCGGTTGGGTCTCGAAAAAGCCGGCATCGGCCAGCGTCTGAACCAGGTCGGGCGAGTAGCCGCCCTGGTCAACCAAAATCTGGGGGATTTCTTCCGGGGTGTAGCCCAATTCTTGGAGATAGGCCACATCTTTCTGAATGAGCGCCACATCTTCTTCGGTTAGACCGGCGGGCTGCTCCGGCGCTGCGGTCTCCGAGGGGGACTCCTGGGGGCGGGTGAAGGCAGCCCCGCCGCCACCATGGAAAGCGGCCAGGAACTCATCCCAGCGAGACACCTCGGCAAAGCGGCCGGCTACGGTGGCGTAACCCAGGTTATCGGCGGCGTTAAAGAGTTCGCCGGTGGGGAAGTAAATGGTCAAACCGGTCGCGCCGGGCCGGTTGGGGCCATGCTTCTCGGCCAGGATGGCCTGGCTCAGGCTGTTGATTAGTTCTTCAGCCGCGGCCGACACCTGCTCATTGCCGGTTAATTCGGTCACGAGTTGGGCGAAGTGTCCCAAATCAATATAAGGTGAAGGCGTCTCCTCGCCAAAAACGCTCTCAAAGGATTGGGCGTAGGCGCGCGCCTCGGCCACGGCCTGGGGGTCAACACTTACCAGGGTTACGGCCAGGTTATCCACAGCGGCGTTCACAGCGGGAATGGCCGAGAGATCGACGGCGGTCAGGGTGATATCCTGGCCCAGGTCGGCGGCCAGAATTTCGGGGCTAATCCCACTGTCCGCGCCCATATCGCTGAGAAATTGCTGGCGGGTAGCGTCGTCCAAAATACGCTGATCCTGGTCAATGTAAGTTTCGACAATGAGTTGAGATAACGCAGCGCCGTCCATTTGCGGATTATTGACCAGTTGGTCCAGGAAGCTGGTGTAAGCCCAGCCCAGGCTGGGTTCCGTTTCCTGTGAGGCAACCGAGTAGCGGCCGTGAGGAGCCACGGCGTTAAAAACCTCAAGCTGGCTCATCAAGCAGGCGTCAAAACCAATAAATTCGAACTGCTCGAGGCCGGTTTGGGCGCGGGCTTCTTCCAGAGCTTTATCCAACTCCATCAACCACATCTGGTCGACCCCGAACATCTGCTGCAAGACGACATCATCCGGGCCTGGCCCTCCGGGGGCGGGGTCGCCAAAGCCGCCGGGCCAGCCTGCGCCATGATCCGACATAATCAAGGCATATTTACGGGCCGGAAAGTTCTGGACGCTCCAGGCAATAAAATCAACCAACGTCTGGCTGTCGGCCATATTAACTTCACCCAGATCGGCCAGTTCCTCCGAGGCGATGGTGTCCATGTCGTCGTCCTGGGTGATGTAGAAGCGCTTGGTGCCGGTCCAATCGCCCATCCCATCGAACGCGCCTTCAAAACGGTCTACCTGGGACACGATATTGACTTGGTCGGTGGAACCAACTCGCTCGGCTTCGTTGAAGTCGATCATAATATCCTGCTCCAGAACTTCGTCGTCGGCGTCCTGGTAGAGCATGATGGTCCATTCGGCTTCGCCCTGCCGGGCCGGGCGAACGGGCGGCTGGGATACCGGCGCAGCAGTCACTTCGCCGGCCTGGCTAAAGGCAACCAGGATAGCTAAGAGCATGACAAAAACGAGAAGGAATCGAATTTTGGGTGAAAGATAGATTGGGTTCGACATTAAGTATCTCCTTTGAAAATAGACTTGCCGGAGTCCAAAAGCAATGCTTTTGGACTCCATTTTCATCATCGGTGGTGTGCGCTAGCTCGTGACGACTCCTCCGAAAATAACTTTGTGGAGTGCAGAATTAATTCTGCACTCCAGATTTTCATCCTTGGTGGTGTACCGTCAGGTTCGTGACGACTCCCTTGAAATAAGCCGTCCTACGAATTATTACTGAGCTGGCGTCCCAACCTGCAAATCGTCAAAAGTAAAGTTAGCAGGCGCGGCTTCGTCGTAATTGTCGACCATAAAACCAAATGTGCCGCTGCTGTAGGCGGCGTCGGTGAAGGTGTTGACCTGCTGGCCGTTGATGTAGAGAGTGTAGGTGTCGCCTTTCCCCTCCACCGTCAGGGTATTGGCTGCGCCTTCGGCCTGGTCAATCAGGCTGGAGGCAGTCCAGTCAATGACCGCCGTTGACTCGCCCTGCTCGGTTTTCTCCACCGTGTAAAAACCATCGCCGCTGATGCGGAAGGTGTAGAAATCGTCGTTTTGTTCGCCCACCTGGACCTGGAAGATCAGACCGTAGGCATTGTCCACCGAGCCGGTGTAAGCGGCGGTCGCCTGGAGCAGAAATTCGGCGGGCAGGGTCTGGTCCAAATAGTAATCGTAAATCGAGCCGGGGTCGGGTTTCAATTCGAAAACATACTGACCGGCTTCGGAGTAGTAGCCCCGGCCCCACTCCTGCTCTGTTTCGTCGTCGATGAGGCCGCTGGTTGGGTCGCCAAAGTCGTCGGCGAAGACCTCACCGGCAAAGGCGGGCGGGGGCGGACCGGCCTGATCTTTGCTTACCCCGGAGATGAGGATATCGAAGCTATAGAGCATGTCGTCAAAATCAGCCGCTGCCTGGTCAAATTCGGCGTCCAATGAGGAGGCCAGGACGACGTAAGTTGTGCCGGAGATGGGGGTAGAAGCAATGGCATAGCCGTAGTAAGGCTGCCCGTCAAGGTCAAAGGAAAAATCAATCGTCTGCGCATCGAACGCGCCCAGCACAGAATCTTGAACGTCGGTCACAAATTGTAGATTTTCCAGCGTACCGTCTTGATTCAGTGTGTCAATAACATCTTGAATGGCCTGGCTGTTGGCGTCGGCGGCCGTGACGGCGTCGGGATAGCTGTCGCGCAAGATAGCCACCTGGGCTGAACCGGCCGGATTGGAGAAATCAACAAAACCCTCGGCCGGGTTTTCCTCAACCTGCCACTTTTCCGGGTAGAGCAGAGCAAACCCCAGCTCTTCGCTGACAAAAGGCCCAAAGCCCTCCACCGCCGAAGCCTGTTCGTTGACCACAAACAACCCTTCATACTGCTCGTAAGTGTTGCCGTCCAAGTCTTCGGCGATAATGCCAACCACATAGTTGCCGCTGGGGGCCGGGGTCGTTACCAGGCTAAACGGCTCGCCGGTAAAGGTCAGCGTGCCGGCCTCGCGGATATACTTCTCCCGACCGGCGTCGCCCAGGTTCAAATCATCGCCCTTTTCGAGGATGGTGAACTGGTCGCCGGGTTGGGGCAAAATCTGGCGGGGCGCGCCAAGAGCCTGGGTGATACTGCCGGTGAAGCCAAAAATTTCGGTCATTTTGTCGTCACGGAAGTAAATTTTGGCAAAGCGCGGTTCGCCGCCGGCAGGCCGATAGGTCACGCCGAGAGAATAGGTCGGCAACTCGGCATCGTATTTGACCGGCTCAAATAGAGCCTTAAGCGAGGTTTTACCATCACTCACGGCATAAACAGTTGGTTCCCAGTCAAATGAAACGGGGAAGCCGCCGGCAGGCCAGGCCGGGTATTTCACGCCGCCGATTTCTTTGGTTTCGTCGGCAAAGATATAATCTATATCTTCGATCAGAAGGGCATTTTCACGGGGCAGGAACCGGCCAATGAAGGTATAAAGGTAAGCCAGGCGGTCGCCGCTGACTTCGGTTTGGATGGTGACCGGCTCGTCGGGCCTGGCCAGTTCCGCCGAAAGGGCGAGGGGTGTTAACTGGACGGGCTTGAATCCGATGGCCGGCATCGACCGGCTGCTGCTCGTCTGAAAGACCCCGTTTTGGATAAGGTACTGCACCACCTCCGTGGGATAACCATATTGAAAGATCAACAACAGCGGAATTTCCTCGGCCGAGAAGCCCTGGCTTTGCAAGCCGGCAATATCGTTTTGGATGGTTTGCCAGTCTTGGGGGGAGATACCGGCGGGGATAGCCACGGCCTCCGGCTGGGGCTTGGGTTTTGGTTTAGGTTGATTGAACGAGGGTGGTTTAGCGCCGCCGGTGTGGAAGATGTCCAGAAACTCATCCCATTTGGAGACTCCGGCAAACCGTTCCGCCACCGTAGTGTAGCCAAAATTGTCCGCCGTCCGGTAGATTTCGTTGGTGGGGAAGTAAATTGTGATGCCGGTCGCGCCAGCCCGGTTGGAACCGTGCTTTTCGGCCAGAATCGCCTGGCCAAGGGCATTTTGCACGTTTTGGGCGGCGGCGGCAACCTGTTTGTCGCCGCTCAATTCAACCAGGAGTTGCGAAAAATGGCCCAAATCGATATAAGGCGACGGCACTTCCTCGCCAAAAATACTCTGAAAAGATTGGGCATAGGCCCGCGCCTGGGCCGAAACTTTAGGATTCAGATTGGCGATGGTCCCCGCTAATTTATCCACCGCCTCATTTACGGCCGGGATGGCTGCCAGGTTAACCGCAGTCAGGGTCACGTCGCGGCTTTTGGCTTCGGCCACTTCTTCCGGGCTGGCCTGGCCGTAAAAACCAAACTCTTGCGCGAGCAGATCTTTACGGGATGTCTCGTCAAGGATGCGCAAATCCTGGTCTATGTAACCCTGGACGACAAGCTGGCTTAACTCGGCTCCATCCATACCCGGATTTTGGACCAACTCATTTAAAAAACTGGCGTAAGCCCAGCCCAGGGCCGGTTCAACCTCCTGCGAGGCTACGGCGTAGCGGGCGTGGGGGGCCAGCATGGTGAATACTTCCAATTGGCCCATCAGGCAGGCGTCAAAGCCGATCAGGTCAAATTGCTTGATCCCGGTTTGGGCGCGGGCCTGCTCCAGCGCCCGGTCAAGTTCCATCAGCCACAGGCCATCCACGCCGAATAGTTGGGCTATCACCACCTGATCCGGTCCCAGGCCGCCGGGCTTGGGATCATTCCAGCCGCCCGGCCAGCCCGCACCGTGGTCCGACATAATGAGGGCATATTTGCGGGCCGGGTAGGTTTCAACCGCCCAGGCGATAAAATCGACCAGCGTTTGCCCATCGGCCATATTGGTCTCGCCCAGGTCGGCCAGTTCTTCCGAACCAATCTGGCGCAGAGTTCGATCCTGGGTGATATAGAAGCGTTTGGTCGAGGTCCAGTCGCCCATCCCTTTAAACCCGCCTCTATAACGATCCACCTGCGAGACGATATTAACCTGGTCGCTGGAGCCGATCAACTCGGCCTCGTTAAGATCGAACATAATATCCTGTTCCAGGATTTCGTCGTCGGCATCCTGGTAGAGCATGATCGTCCACTCGACTTCCCCTTCCACGGCCGGACGGTTGCCGGGCTGCGCCTGAGAGGCAGCCGGAGTTGCCTTTGGTTTGGCCGGGGGCGCTTCCTCTTCGGCCGCAGGCTTTGTTGGGGTTGGTTTAGGACGGGTGGGTTGAACAGGTTTAGGTTGGGCCGGTTCGGTGATGGTAACTTCAGTACCCAGGCAGGCCAGCCCAGTCGTCAAGATCAGGCTGAAAGCCAAGGCAAACCATAATCGTCGCCATGATTGAGTTGATAGATTGAACATTTTTTCCTCTTTTCCCTTGTAAACGACCGCTGACGGCAGACCGCAGACCGCCGCAAGAATTTTCATCATTGGTGATGCGCCATCAGGCTCGTGACGACTCCTGAAAATAACTTTGTGGAGTGCAGAATTAATTCTGCACTCCAGATTTTCGTCATCGGTGGTGTGCCGAAGGCTCGTGAGCACTCTTTTAAAAATAGGCTGTTGACAATTTCTCGGCTAGCATTTGTAGGCGGCTAAGTCAGCTTTTTAAACTGCGGCGGCTTATAGACCGTGAAGGCAGAGTAAAAGCTTTCCTCAGCGCCGGCTCAAAATCGATTACCCAGACTTCCGGGTTGTCTTCCCAGCGAGCGCCGGGGGTGGGATACAGCTTATCCCAGGTTTCGATAAATCTCTTTCTGGCCCACTGGCTATCGGTCAGGTCGGGTGGGGGGGAGGTGACAGGAAATTCTTTTAAGGCATCAGCCTCGCTGAGGTCTTGCAGCCGCTCGCGCCGGATGGCAGTAATGCGGATATTACCGACGGTCTTTTTGGCAATGCCCGGCTGTACCGAGTAAGTCTGGTCGACTTGGTAGAGGACTTTGGGCACACCCATGTCGGCGGTGCGAATAATTTTGGTGATGGGTTGGTTGGGGTCAGCTTCATTTACTTCGGTCAGGTCGCCCTCATGCACGAGACGGCGTGTTTGAGTTTTTTGTCCGCTGACGACAAATTTCCAGGTATGTTGGAATAGCATATTCTTTCCTCCTAAGAAAATAACGTTTGAACGTTGAACGTTTGAACGTTGAACATTTCATCTTTATAAATTAAAGTTACCAGGACAATAAACAGGGCGTTGATGAGGCTGAGACGATCCATTGACTCAGAGGTTTCCATATTTTTGTTACAATGATTGTAGTAAGTAATCTTGAGGCAGGTGAAGACCGAATCAATAGTCGTAACACCAGCTACAGCATACAGCAATAATGGATCTATCTGTAGTGTCAAATGTCACAAGTTAGGTAGGCATAAAGTACTTGTCACTTTTCCCAAAAGTCACAAGGGCTGGAAGGCTGGAGAAATTGATAACGTAAGCGGTCGGCCAAGGTGACTTGTTTCATGGGTGATTCCTTAGCATGGTTAGATTTTATCTACCCCAAAAGGGAAGTATTTTTAGGTCAGTCGGGCGAGAGCAAATCATCGAGAGGAATAAACTATGGCCATAAAAAATCAGAGCGTCAATGTGTACCTTGACGCTCCGCCATAAACCTACAAACAAATGAGAGGAGAGTCACCTTTCGACCCATTGGGCAAACCTTCAATCCCGCTTAGCCGGCAGGTGAGGCGAGGTAATACTAATGCCAAGGGGATCAATCGGGCGTTTAACTTCTTTGGTGGTCCAGGCTATATCCCAAACTACATGGGTTCGTTTGTGAACCCGGTAATCCCACCAGCCTAACATACGGGCATAACCTTCTATCCCTGCCAGGACAATCAAAACCCCAATAAGACGAACCGCTCCCCAAACTTCTTCAAATGCCAACTTTAGCAAACGCGGCAGCCCCATACTGGAGACTTCGTAGCCATACTTGGCCTTTAAGTGCAGGTGGCCCGCGTGGTTCCGCCGCCGTTGTTTGATAAAATCGCTGACGGTTTCCGGCCCCATATTAAAGACAACCGCATCAGGGGCGTAACGCACCTGCAAGCCGCGCCGGATGACCAGAGCTTCCACAAAAGCTTCGTCCATGGCCACATCAGGCGGGATCCGGTCGAACACTTTGCGGAAAGCAATCAACTCGCCCAGGCGGGGAATTTCCAGGCAAAGTTGGTGCTCCATTTTCAGGCGAAGGTGGGAAAGGACGCCGACAATGTGATCCGGCGTATTGACCGGCACTTTATGCGCTCCGGTCATACCTACGGCCGGGTCGGCAAACATACGAACCATATTCTCGATGGCGTCTTCGTGAGGTACGGTATCGCCGCTTTCCAACACGCAAACACTTTCCCTGGCGTGGCTGAGGAAAACATTGATGGCGCTGGTTTTGCCCTCTCGTTTTTCCTGGGTGAAGAGTTTAATCCGGGGTTCCTGAGCAGCAAATTCACGCACAATTTCTTCGGTGCGATCAGTACAGCCGGAGGCAACGACAATGATTTCGCTGAGTTCAACAACATGGAGACGTTGATTCAATACAGCCTGAAGAATTTGGGCAATGTTGGCTTCTTCATTATGAGCCGTAATGCCAACGCTACATTTAATTTTCTTTGGTTGTTCAATGAAAACGGTCATGCTCAATCAGGTTTGTTGGTTAACTCCGATTGATCTTTGGGAGGTAATTTTTTGGTAAATTTTAGGAAAAGAAAGGTCAAAAAACTACCTGCCGCCATCCCTAACGCCACTGAAAAGTATTGCGGCCAAAATCCGGGGATATCACCCAGCCCCATAAGCACCGCCGGAATAATCGTTAAAATTCCGATAGTAAAGGCGAGTAAGACTCCCCGAGTTGCCGATAGGTCCTGCAGCCAAAGGCCGGCTATGGCAAAAAGCCCTACACCGATAGTGATGAGACCTACTTGTGTGGCCCATTGGCGAAAAGTAAGCAGGTTATTCGCCCAGTCCAAGACAACAACGATGATTAAAAGGACCAGGTAAAATAACACAAAGGCCACCCAGGAGGATTTGCCTGGTTTGTTTTTCATCTCAGGCAACCTTGGCTAAGAAAAAAATGATCATTTCGGATAACTTGGTAATCGTTGATTAATGCCCGCATTTTACCATATTCCTGTTCTGCTGTCATGTTTGAAAAATAAAGGAGCATTTAAGTAAGAGGCATAAGCTAGAGAGGGCAAGACCTGAATAATTGTCAATTGTCAATTATCAATTGTGAATTGTCAATTCTCTTCCTATCGTACAACACTTCCACTCAATCGTCATTAGTACTCTTATCCAAGTAGAGACCGCTACAGGTCTGGAAGGGGTGGAATTTCTGGCCCGCGTTCCAATTGCCGTTTAACTTGTTTGGCAAATTGACTGCGCGGAAGTAGAACTTTGCGCTGGCAGGTCAGACACACCAGGCCAATATCCGTCCCTAAACGTACGACTCGCCAATTAGTTCCACCACAGGGATGGGCTTTCCGCATCTGCACGATATCGCCAAGACGAATATCAGTCGGGTCAATCATATTTATTTAAAACCGGCTTCAACCCCAACCGTCCCCGCAAAGTATTAAGGCGAGAAAAAAGATGAATCCAGGCTGGACTAAGCCGGCCATGTACCACAGCCTGGGGCAGCCCAGCTCGAAATTCTTCCGCCGTAGCAAAAGATGGCATTTCCAGATAAGCTGCGCCGATTTCTCTGGCCGTGTGGGCATCACTGCCGGCAGTAATAGGCAGGGCATGAGCAGCAGCAAAAGCCACCGCCTTTTCATTATACCTGGCGCTGAGAGTCCGGGCATTAAAACCTTCAAGCGCATCAAGGCCGGGGAGGAGAGTTTCCAGCATCACCGGCGACCAGTGTTGGCGATGGCGGTCAAACGGGTGGGAGACGCTGATAACTGCACCCTGCGCCTGCAACCGTTCAACCGTTTCCTGAGGCGACAGTAAAGGGGGTACCCATTCAGTTACAAAAAAGGCCAGAATTTCGCCATGTGTGGTCAATATCTCCTCGCCCACAATCACCAACTCTGGTTCAAGCTGGTAAGCCACCACCGCGCCGTCAATACGATTGTGGTCGGTAATACAGATACGGTCTAACCCTTTCTGTTTAGCAACCTTAATTACCTCCACAGGATGGAGCCATCCATCTTTGGAGACACAGGTATGCATATGCAGGTCTACTTTGAGAAGAGACATCAGTAATCAGTAATCAGTAGTCAGTAGTCAGTAGTCAGTAGTCAGACCCCTCCCCATCCTTCCTTTTATAGAGAGGGCTAGAAAGGGTTGGTGGTCAGCCGTCGGCGGCCTGTCCTGCGACCAAAGGGAGTGTCGAATGGGCCGGCGGTCGTTTGCGGGCCAACAACTGGGCCGTAGCTCGCTTCCCGTGGTCAGTCTCATCGTAAAACAGAATCTCAAAATCGGCAAAAGCAGCCTGCAACTCACCCGGTTCCAGTAAAAATTCACGGTGCGGCGGCTGATCGCTCCAGCCAACCGGCTGGGCTATCGTCAGCGTTTCATAGATTAACCAGCCGCCGGGCCGGAGGCGCTCTTTTATCAAGGGGAACAGGGGGCGATACAGGAAGAAGGAAATCAAAATTAGGTCATACTGCCGATGAGGCAACCAGGGTCGCTCAATATCGGCGGCGATAAAACAAATCGGCAGGCCGGCCGCTTTGGCCCGCTGCTGCGCCAGACGTAATCCGTGGCATGAAATATCAACCGCATCTACTTGCAGGCCGTGCTGAGCCAGGGCCAAACTGTGCCGGCCAGCGCCGGCAGCCACATCCAAAGCCCTCCCATGCTCCGGCAGTTGAGGTAAGCAAGCAGTCACAAAGAAAGTTGGCTCCCGGCGGTCTTTGGGTGAGAGCACCGCATAACGTTCGTCCCAGCGCTGGCGGGGGGCCAAGAGGGTAGACGGGGATAGTTGTTGATCATTACGTGCAGGTTGATTCATAAGTGAGTCCTAAAGGTTCATCTTAGACGCACCGGTAGAATCTGTCAAACATCGGATACGCCGGGTTATGGCTCGAACAGACCTTCCGGCGGATGGGGCAGCCGTTCAAAACTGCGTGCTTTGAGGGTTGCATGTTGTTCCCCCACCACAAAAGTAACGCGGACAGGTAGATTCGTCGCCTCATCTCGCCATAGGGCCAATTGGTCGCCGTGAGCAAAGGTCAAAGTGATCTTTTGGGCCGAGTGATGGTTAAATGGGGCAGCCTCCTGGCTGGCAGTTCGGGCGGGAGTGGTCAGAAGCCGGTTGATGATGGCAAAAGTATCCACTATGGGCGCGAGAGTGGGTTCACCGACCTCCTTCCCCTGCCTGCGGGGGGATAGAAGGGGGTCATCAAAGCGATTGTATTGCCAGGCAATTTGGCCGTCAAAAATCAGGATTTCCCCAACCAGGGCCGGTGCAGTCGATTCCAAAATTTCATAACGGTAGCACGAACCAGCCTGCCAGGTTTCCACGGTCAACAAGCCGCCAACCGGCATGTTTGGCCAATCTATCTCCCACACGGTATGCCGGTCAGCCGACCAAACCTCGACCAGAGCCGCCTGCGCCATCTCAGGGGTGACCGGCTGTGGCGAGGTACAGGCGCTTAGGCTGAAGGCCAGTAGATGGATCAAGATTAGAACTCTTCCCAACATAATCCGGTAGTTCCAAACAATAGAGATGCCTTAAATTATAGCGGCAGCGTTCCTTATGGGCTAATAAAGTACTTGTATGCCACTTCTTCATGTGGTATAATCCAGCCAGTTTGGATTTTTAATATAAAGCCTTATTTTGACACAGCAACAGTATCGGTTAAGATATATCTGAAGGCCTTTAAGACAGGAGGATGTGCATGATTCAGGTTAAAATAGACAGTATACGAGTCAGCCTGATGTCACAACATCGTGTTGTGGTCCTGAAAGATGTCGACTCGGATCGTTATTTACCCATCTGGATCGGTCCTTTTGAAGCTGACGCTATTACCATCCAGTTGCAGGGCGTTCAGGTGGCACGTCCTCTAACTCACGATTTGCTGAAGAGTATCATCGACGAAATGGGGGCGCGGATATCGCATGTGACGGTAAGCGAACTCAAGAATGACACCTTTTTCGCTCGCATCGTCATGGATGTGAACGGCAATCGGATGGAAATTGACGCCCGCCCCAGTGATGCTATTGCCCTGGCCGTGCGCGCCAATGCCCCTCTATTTGTAGCTGAAGAAGTGATGGCCGCCGCCTCGATTACCCCGGAAACAAGCCTGGATGAAACTCGACTTGAAGCTGAGGCCGAACCTGAACCTATGTCCGAAGAAGAAGAACAACAACTCGCTGTTTTCCGAGATTTTATTGAGGAACTTGATTTGGACGACCTCGGCAAAAATTAAGCTGTTCACAGCTCTCGCCCGGATAAAGCGCGTCATAGCGCAGGTCGTGAGGTATAATAACACCTCTTATTTTAGACCTCACGACCACAATCTTTTGACTCGTTACGCCTAAAATTTAAGTACTTTCTGACCCGCTCACGTGCGCGGAAGGTCGTTAAAGTTCAACTTTTGACGAAACCCCGCGCTCGTGTTATGATTCTAGTTTAGAACTCTTGTTCTAATCGGTGATTAACTGATGGCAGAGATGTTACCCGGCACTGTGCCCGATAAATTACAACCTCATAACGTCGAAGCAGAAGAAGCAGTTTTAGGGTCACTGCTGATTGACCCGGACGCCATTATTCGGGTGGCGACTTTTCTGCAACCGCCGGATTTTTTTGTCGAGCGCCACGGCTGGGTTTATGAGGCCGTTCGTGATCTGCACGAGCGCCGTGAGCCGGCCGACCTGGTCACGCTGACCGACGAACTGCATCGCCGCGGGCAACTCGACGAAGTGGGCGGCGCGGCTTTCTTGACCAGCTTGATTAACGCGACCCCTACGTCTATCCATGTTGAATATTACGCTCGTATCGTCGAGCGCACCGCTGTTCTACGTCGCTTGATTGACGCGGCCGGACAGATCGCCCGCCTGGCCTACGACCCCAGCCAAGACGCCGACGTGGTCATCGACCGAGCGGAGGAAATCATTTTTGGTGTGGCCGCCCGGCGGGTGGAACGCGACTTGCGGCCCATTCGCCAGGTATTGGATAAATATTACGACCGGGTAGAATATCTCTACCAACATCGGGGCGAGATTATCGGCATCCCCACCGGCCTGGCCGATTTGGATAAAATTTTGGGCGGTATGCAGCGCTCCGATGTCCTCATCCTGGCAGGTAGACCGGGGATGGGCAAAACCTCCCTTGCTTTGAGCATCGCTCTCCATGCCGCCCGCCGTTGGCAAAAACGAGTTGCTTTGTTTAGCCTGGAAATGAGTGACGAGCAGTTGGTGCAGCGTCTCATCTCTGCCGAAACCGGCATCGACAGCCAGCGCCTGCGCCTGGGCGACATCAAAGAAAACGAATGGCCTACCTTTATCCAGGCCACTAACCTGCTCTCCAGCACCTCCTTTTTTATTGATGACACCCCGGCCATCTCGGCCCTGGAACTGCGGACCAAAGCTCGCCGTCTCCACGCCGAACATGGGCTGGATTTGCTGATTATTGATTACCTGCAACTGATGCGCGGTGACTCCAACAGCGAAAACCGCCAACAAGAAATCAGCTACATCTCCCGCTCAATTAAAGCCCTGGCTCGTGAGTTGAACATCCCGATTCTCGCCCTGAGCCAGTTGTCCCGCCAAGTCGAGTCCCGCCACGATAAGCGGCCGATGTTGAGTGATTTGAGAGAAAGTGGTAGCATTGAGCAAGATGCGGACGTGGTGATGTTTGTCTACCGCGACGATGTCTACAACCCCGACACCGAATTCCCCAATATCGCCGAGATTATTGTCAGCAAACATCGTTCCGGTCCAACCGGCATTTTCTCCGTCTACTTCAAAAAGCACCTGGCCCAGTTTGTGGATTTAGAGGTGAAACGGCAGCCGTTGGAGTATTAATCAATTGTCAATTGTCAATTGTCAATTGTCAATTATTCACCATTCACAATTATGGAAAAGTTCGCTGGTTTTCCCGCAGGTGAATTACGGTTTACATCGGTGCCGGATTTGTTTTTTGCCCGGCTCCTGCCGCAGATCGACAGTTTGGTTGAACTGAAGGTCACGCTCCATTTCTTGTGGGTGCATTACCGCCAGGCGCGCCAGGTTATTTCGGCCAGCGAGTTGCTCGCCGACGAAACCCTGGTGTTTAGCTTGAGCCTGATTGATGAAGATGTCGAAAGTGCGCTCTTCCAGGGTTTAAACCGGGCCGTAGAGCGAGGCACCTTGTTGTATGCCCAGGTTGAAGATGAAGCCGGTCTTCACAACCTCTACTTTCTCAACAGCGAGCGAGGCCGGCACGCCCAGGCCAAAGTTTTGGCCGGTGAAATGGGCGTGGTGGCGGTCAGCGGTGTAGAAGTGGCCCCGCCCACCAAGCGACCTAATATCTTTGAGTTG
>CAZUNT010000081.1:0-9681 GCA_964622215.1 uncultured Caldilineaceae bacterium | reverse complement strand
ATCCTGGCCGACGAGTTAAAAGACGCCGAAAATCTCTACCCGCCCCTCTGGATTGAAGATGCTTTCAGAATTGCCGTGGAGAACAATGTGCGCAAGTGGAGCTATATCCGGGCGATTCTGGAGCGTATGGCCACGGCCGGCCGGGATGATGGCCTGGGTAAAGATGAAAGTACCGGCAAAACATGGTACACTGATGAAGAAGGAAAATTGATTCAAAGATAAAATGGCGAATAAGCCATTCGCCATTCGCTCATTCGCATGTTCAATTTATGGACCGATTAGACGATATTCTTAGACGTAACTCCATCCAACAGCCAGACCCCGCCGCGAATAACGGTCCTCACGACGTGCCGCCATCCGACGAGGAACGGCTGTGCCCGGTTTGCGGTAGCACAGGTTACTTGCGCCAAGATGTGCCGGTAGGCCACCCCAACTTTGGTAAACTTATTCCTTGCCAGTGCCGGCTGCGGGAACGGGAAAATAAGCGCCTGAACGACTTACGGGCCATTAGCAATATGGATCAGATGGCCCGCTTCACCTTTGACAAATTTGTACCGGAAGGTTATGGCCTGACCGAGGAACGGCGGCGCAATCTGCGTATGGCCTATGAGATGGCCTATAATTTTGCCAACCAGCCCGAAGGCTGGCTCATCCTGCTCGGTGGGTACGGCTGTGGCAAGACTCACCTGGCGGCGGCCATCGCCAATCATGCCATCAATCAGGCGAAACCGGCCCTATTTGTGGTGGTACCAGATTTGCTTGACCACCTGCGAGCCGCATTCGGCCCTAACAGCGCCACCACGCTGGATCAGCGTTTCGAGGAGATCCGTACCGCTTCACTGCTTATTTTGGATGATCTCGGCGCCCACAGTTCGACCCCCTGGGCGCAGGAAAAGCTCTTTCAGTTGTTCAACTATCGCTACAATGCCCAACTTCCTACCGTCGTCACCTCCAACCACGAGCTTGAAGAAATTGATGTCCGCATTCGCTCGCGGATGGTTGATCCTGACCTGGCTCAAATTATCAAAATCCTGGCCCCCGACTTCCGGCAAATCGGCGTGGTTCAGGGTATCTCGGAACTGTCCAGCCTGTCGCTGCACGCCGACCAGACCTTTGAGACTTTCACTTTGCGAGAGGGTGATTTAGACCCCACCAAGGCGGAAAATCTCAAACGGGCTTTTACCTTTGCCCGCAATTATGCTAACCACCCCCAGGATTGGATTGCCTTTTCCGGGGCTTATGGCTGTGGCAAAACACACCTGGCCGCGTCCATCGCCAATGAAGTCACCAAGCGCGGCGAGCCGGCCCTATTTGTGGTGGTGCCGGATCTGCTCGACCACCTGCGGGCTGCCTTCAGCCCCAACAGCCTGACCCCCTATGACAAACGCTTCGACGAAGTGCGCCAGTCGCCCTTACTGGTGCTGGATGATCTCGGCACGGAGAGCGCCACACCCTGGGCCGAGGAAAAACTTTATCAGCTTTTTAACCACCGCTACAACGCCCGCCTGCCCACCATTATCACCATGGCCAAAGATATTGACTTGAAGCCTCGCCTGAAATCGCTGATTTTAGACGTGGGCCGCTGCACTCCCTTTGAAATCCTGGCTCCGAGCTATCGCGGCCTGCCGGCCAGAGGCGCAGCCAAAGTCCGGCCACAGCTCATTAAAAGGGATCGAAGATAGAGAAGAAAGGTTGGAAGATTGGAAGGCTGGTTAAAACATGCCCGGCTGATGGGCAGTCCAACCTTCCAACCTTCCAGCCCTCCACAAGCTATTTATTTATACCTTGAACTGCATAAGCCCTAATCTTTTAATCTTTGGGGGAAACTGATGCAAATCACGGATGCCCAGTTAAAAGAAATTTATGCTCATGCCAAAGAAACTTATCCGCACGAGTGCTGTGGTTTCCTGCTGGGTGTCTTTGACCAGGGCGGTTTAGTTCGACAGGTACGCCCGGCCACCAACCAGAACACCGACCCTACCGACCGTTTTATTATCAGCGCCGAAGAGTTCGGCGAAGTGCAATTCGCCGTGGATGAAGCCGGGCTGGACATCATCGGCATCTACCATTCCCACCCCGACTGGCCGCCCATCCCCTCTCAAACCGATATGGACAGCGCCTGGGAAGATGTTTATTATCTCATCGCCTCGGTACATGAAGGCCGGCCCTTCAACACTCAAATCTGGCGGCTGGCCGATGAAGGCCCGCGCCGCTTTGAGTGGGTGGCGTTGGAGATTGTGGACGAGAAAGCCCTATGACTAATCTATCTCGTTATCTTCGCCAAACCATATTTCCTGGTATTGGCGAAGCGGGACAACAAAAGCTTTTGGCTGCCCGCGTGGTCGTGGTCGGCTGCGGAGCGACCGGCACAAATATTGCCAATCACCTGGCCCGCGCCGGGGTAGGGCATCTAACCGTGGTAGACCGCGATTTCATCGAGTTGAACAACTTGCAGCGGCAGCTTTTGTTCGATGAGCAAGATTTAGTCGAGAACCTGCCCAAAGCTGCCGCCGCCGAGCGCAAGCTGCGAGCTATCAACTCTGAAATTGAAGTGCGGGGTATTGTCACCGATGTGAACGCCGAAAACATCGAGAGCCTCATCGCGGGCGCCAACCTGGTGATGGACGGCACGGACAACTTTGAAACCCGTTACATCGTCAACGACGCCTGCCTCAAGCTCAACATTCCCTGGATTTACACCGGGGCCGTTGCTACCTACGGCATGAGCCAGACCATTATCCCCGGCCAAACCGCCTGCCTGCGCTGTCTTTTCAACGACGTGCCGCCGCCCGGCACGGTCGTCACCTGTGACACTGCCGGGATCGTCGGCCCACTGGTCAGCGCCGTTGCCAGCATCAGCGCCACCGAAGCGATCAAGCTGATCGTGGGGCAGGGAGACATCAACCGGGGCATTATTCATTTCGACGTGTGGTACAACACTTTCGAGCAGTTTGACACCGGCGGACCTCGCGCCGATTGCCCGGCCTGCCAACAGCGCAACTTTGAATTTCTCAAGCAGGAGAAAGGCGGGCAGGTGGTCAACCTGTGCGGACGAAATGCCGTCCAACTGCGCGGGCCGGGTAAAGGTAAACTCCCCCTGGCCGAGTTGGCCGAGCGGCTGGCCCCCCTCAGCCAGATAACCGCTCGCAACGATTATTTGCTGCGTTTCGTCGTTGACGGTTATGAAATCACCCTCTTCGCCGATGGCCGGGCCATCATCAAAGGCACCGAAGACGAGAGCGTGGCGAGAGGATTGTACGCCAAGTATATTGGAACGTAAATAATTGTGAATTGTGAATTATTAATTGTGAACGGTCCAAGAGAAAAGGTTTTTCATTCACAATTCACGATTGACTATTCACAATTTACAATTAATCAGCGGAGCGATAATATGGATTTAGGTATCAAGGACAGAGTCGCTTTGGTAACTGCTTCTTCCAGGGGTCTGGGTCGGGCTTCGGCCCTGGCTTTGGCCCGGGAAGGGGTGAAGGTTGCTATTTGCGCCCGTGACGGCAAAAAGTTGAAGGCTACGGCGGATGAAATCGCTGCGGAAACGGGCAGCGAACTCCTGGCCATTCCGGCCGACATGTCCAACTCACGGGATATTGAGCGGGTGGTCAAAGAAACGCTCCATTTTTTTGGCAGCCTGCACATCCTGGTCACCAACGCGGGCGGTCCTCCGGCCGGCTACTTTATGGATTTCGACGACCGGCAGTGGCAGGAAGCCTTTAACCTGACCATGATGAGCGCGGTCCGGCTGATTCGGGCCACTATGCCTCACATGCAGCGGGCGGGCTGGGGACGCATCATCAATATTACCAGCCTGTCGGTCAAAGAGCCGCTTGATAACCTGGTCCTATCTAACTCCATCCGGGCGGCGGTGCATGGATTGGCCAAAACCCTGGCCAACCAACTGGGACCGTATGGCATTACGGTCAATAACGTCATGCCGGGAACCATCCACACCGACCGGGTCGAGCAGTTAGCCGAAATCACAGCCCGGAAAAATGAGCAAACCGTAGCCGAGGTGTTAGCCTTGCAGGGCCGAGCCGTGCCGCTAGGCCGGATTGGCCGGCCGGAAGAGCTTGGCGCAGTCGTGGCTTTTTTGGCTTCGGAACAGGCCAGTTACATCAACGGCGTATCCTTGCCGGTGGATGGAGGGTGGATTAAAGCAACTTTCTGAAGCCGAGAGACCCATTATACATCCTAATTTGTGAAATCATTGACAAACAAGTTGCACTTGTGATAGAATCGTCTTGGATGTTAGTGCATCCACCGCACCATCTGATCGATCAACTTTTTAACATTTCCCCTGCTTCCTCCAGCAGTACCGCAATTTTGCCACACCACCCCAACAACTTTCCCTGATCATTGCCGTCTAGCGCTTCCGTATCTTTTACTATGGGCAGGCCAACCGGTCTGCCTCCCTGCTCACCGGGCAATGGATGCACCATCTGACCTGGATGCCTCGTTCAGGCCGATTTGTTTTTTCCGGCCCGGCCAAAGGAGGGCACGTCTATGCTTAGGCAAATTATCGTCGTTTGTCTGCTTTTGTTGGCTTTGAGCGGATGTACGCAACCGCAGGTTGCTCAAGTGACCCCACCCCCCGCTACTGTCCAACCCACCCTACCACCGCCTACACCCCAACCAACGTCACCACCGCCTACTCCCCTCCCCCCTACTGTTCAACCCACATCGCCACCCCCTACCACCCCAGCGACTCCGACGCCACAGCCTACAAAACCGGCAGTGCCAGCAAAAGGTGAGTTGAGACATGAGAAAATCACCAGCCAGGCCCTGGCCAGTAACCTGGTCGGCGACCAGGCTGAACGGCAATATTTCGTCTACCTGCCTCCCAGCTATGCCGATGGGAACAAACGTTATCCGGTCGTCTATCTCCTGCACGGGTTTGGGGGTAATGAAGGCGGGCTGGTGAGTTTGAAGATGTTCTATGAACCTTTGCTCCAAAAAGGCAAAGCCCAGGAAATGATCCTCGTTTTCCCCGATGGCAGTAATAAGTTCGGGGGTAGTTTTTACCTCAGTTCGTCCACGATCGGCGACTATGAAACCTACCTTAGCCGCGAACTGGTGGCTCACATCGATGCCACCTATCGCACTCTGCCACACCGCGACAGCCGCGGGATCACCGGCTGCTCGATGGGGGGTGACGGCGCGATGCATCTGGCGTTGACTTTCCCCGAGGTTTACAGCGTCGTGGCGGCCATGTCTGCCAGCTATGACTACGCCAACGACCCTACTATTCCCGCTTCAGCCGCCAACTTCACCCATATCCCGCAAGATTTCGATGATTTGGCCGAGTATGAGGGCAATACTTCCGCCTTTATTGCCACCGCAGCCGGAGCTGCGCCCAACCCTGACAAACCGCCCTTCTATTTGGACATGCCCTTTGAGGTCGTAGATGGCCAGGGCCGTGTTGTCCCGGAGGTGTGGGAGAAGATCGCCGCTGTGGATGAAGTGCATGATCTGGAGGCGTATCTACAGCAGCCCGTGCGGTTAGGCCATATCTTGCTCTATCATGGGGAATTTGACGACATTGTGCCTGTAGAGCTAGCCCGGTCATTCGACCAGTTGCTCACCGTGCGGGGCGTGGACCACGAGTACGTCGAAGTTACCTCCCGTCACTGCGATTATGATATGGCGACAGTCCTTCAATACTTATCCGATCACCTGGTCGCCGAGCAGTCTTCGGTGTCCGAAGCCCCAACAGCACCATTGCCCGCGCCAACCGCCTCATTAGACAGCGCCCTGATGTCCAAAATCGAGGCGGCCATCACCGAGACAATGAAGGTGAATCAGATTCCGGGGTTAGCCATCGGCATCATCAAGGACAAGCAGGTGGTCTATAGTAAAGGCTTTGGCCTGGCCGAGGTGGGCACGGACCGGGCGGTCACACCCAAGACGGTCTTCCAACTTGGTTCAGACTCAAAAATGATGGTCGGCATTGCGATCATGCAGTTGAAAGAACAGGGTAAAATTGACCTGGATGCACCGGTGACCACCTATTTGCCCTATTTTCAATTGGCCGACGAGCGCTACAAAGAGATCACCATTCGCCAGATACTCTCGCATCGGTCGGGTTTGCCTTATAACACAGGGATCGGGTACTACGTTTATGACTCAGATTATCAGTCACCGGAGTATGATGAGGGCTCTCTAGAACGACATGTGCGTAATTTAACCCAGGTCAAGCTACAGTTTGCCCCCGGCAAAGCGATGCAGTATAGCGATCTCGGTTTTGAAATTCTGGGCGATGTCATTGCCAAAGTGTCCGGCCAAAGCTTTGAAGCCTATACCCAGGAACATATCTTTGCGCCGCTGGGGATGAAACACACCAGCTTCATAGTGCGAGACATCCCGTCGGAGTTGTTGGCCGCGCCGCACGAGGTTAGCTTATCCAAACCCTTCGTCATCAGTTACTTCCCCTACAGCCGCCAACATGCGCCCAGTTCACACTTGTTCTCGAATGTGGAAGATATGAGCCGTTACGCTCTGGCGCAGCTCAACCAGGGACAATTGGGCGAGACGAGAATTTTACCAACGGCTGCTTACGAAGAGATGTGGACACCCCAAGGTGACACCAATTTACCGAGTCCATGGGAAAAAAAGGTGGGACTCGGTTGGTTCCTCGGCGGTCAGGAGGGGCATCGTTTGGTTGGACACGGAGGAATGGATATTGGTTTCGGCTGTGGCTTTATTATGGCTCTTGACGATGGATTGGCGGTGGTCGTTATGGTCAATCGCGAATATCCCGCCGAGGAGTTTTCGTATCAAGTGATGGCGTGGTTGTTAGAAGCAGAGGGGTAGCAACCGGGCAGCTAAAACGGGGCATTATAATGCAAGTTTATTTATCATCACTTACACGGAGAAACGCAGAGAAATCACAAACGCGAAGCGCACGGAGAAATTTTTAAGACCCTCTGTGCGCTCGCGTCTGTGCGACCTCTGGTAGCTCTGTGTTCCTTCCTAACTTACTGGTAGGCCAGACTCTCCCGCACGCTGACCTGGGTGGCTCCACGCGCCGGGAACCAACTGGCAATAATTGACAGCACCACAATAATGCCCAGCCAATACAGCGCCCCGCTGGGGGTGTAAACATAGACGATTTCGCTTTGTAAAGCCGCGCCCATGGCCTTCGTCATCGCATACCCGGCCGGGATGCTCAAAGGCAAAGCAATCAGCCAGCTCAGGAGGCCCAAAATTAAGCCCTCGCCGATGAACAGGCTGAGAATTTTACTTGACGAGGCCCCAATGGCCCGCATCACCCCAATTTCCCTGGTCCGCTCCAGTACGCTCAGCGAAAGCACCCCGCTCAGGCCAATGCTGCCGACAATGGCGATAATTACGGCCATCGTTGCCAGCAGGCTGATGATGATGCCAAAGCGGAAGAGAATACCCTCGATAATTTCCGAGGAAGTGTCGTCGAAGAAGGGACTCTGGGCGTTTACCTTGATCTTCTTGGCCTCGAAATAGTCGCGCAGGTGGTTAGCCACCTCGGCTTCACTTTGGGCGTCGGTGCGCGCAGTTTGGACCCACAGGGTATCTGCTTTGCCGACATCGTCAAGCCGGCGCAGCAGCGGCTCGCGCGACACGTGAGCCGAATTGCTGATGACCGGGTCAAACAACAGGCCGACCACTTGCCAGGTGGTTTCGCCTTTTAAGCCGTGATCAATCGTAACCCAGTCGCCCACGCCTACGCCCACGTCTTCGGCCAGTTTCTGGTTAAGCACGATGGCCTGGACGTCGTCGGGCTGGAGCCAGCGTCCGGTGCGCATCTGCGGACCGTAAAGTTGGGTGGGCAAAGGCACACCGAACAAACTGATACTTTTGTCATCCTCCGTTTCCGACCGGCCCATGGGCCGGATTTTGGCGTTGATCAGCGGCCACATCTCCACCGCTTTCACCCCTGGCTGGGCCAGAGTCATCTTTTCGATCATTTCAATCCGTTCCGGGTCTTCAAATTGTAGATTGACGTTGAAATTGAGGATCTGGAACAGTAAATCGGTAAAGGTGTAAGTGGTCGAGTCGCGTACACTCATGACCATCATAAAAATTATGCCGCTGCCGACTAAGGTAATCTGGGTGAGAACCACGCGCCACTTATTGCGAAAGGTATTGCTAAGGGTCAGCAACACCAGCCGCGAGACATCCTGCATGCGGGCTACCAGCCGGTCGAGCAATCCGACGGCGCCGCCCAGGCCATAAGTGCTGATGGCTTCACGCACGGTGATGCGCACCCCGGTGAAAATGGGAATGAGCGAAGCCATTAACGGGGCCAGCATAGCAATGACCACCTGTACGACAATGGCTTGGGGTGAAACAACAAATGGGCCGGGGTCAATGTTGAAGAAGGTCAGCATAAAGACGTTAATCCCGTAGGCCCCCAAGGCTCCCAACGGCACAGCCACGATCAGGGCCAGGAAACCGTAAACCAGGACCGTCAGCAGGTAGACGCGCAAAATTTGCCCGGTGTTAGCCCCGATGGCCTTCATGATCCCAATCTGGTTGACCTGCTGGGTAATGACGGCGTTGATGGTGTTGTAGACCAGGAACAGGCCCAAAATCAGGATTAATGTACCCATGATGCTTAACACCAGGAACAGGCCATCCAGAAAATCCTGCAAAAAGTGCTTGTCCGGGTTGGCGATACGAGTGTTGTTGTCCGAGCCGAGGGCCGCACCGCCAGAGTCGATATCCTGTTTTTCCAGTTGGCGTTGCATCTGGTTGGCGATATCGGTCAGTTTTACCGGATCGTATTCGGCCGCTCCGGCAAAAAACTGGTTAAAATCGCGCTCGCCGGTCAGATCACCATAAGTGTCGCGGGCAGCATAAAACTGGGCGTTGCCGCCCATACTGGCCGGAAAAACCATCCGGTTGGAGAGAACTCCGTCAACCTTCACTACCCGGACCTTGTCGTTTACCTTGATATAAATCTGCCCGCCCCGAGGAATCTTAAAAGAGGCGTCATTTCCCTTCTCCATAGCGAAAGTTTTGCCGCTGGGCCAGTCACCGTCGATCAGGGATAATTTGTTGTACTTCTGGTCCTCATAGTCGTCGCGAGCAATCAGGCCGGCGGCCTGCCAGGGATCATTGGGGCTGAGCCGCCACTCGATATTGGTGGTTAGCAGGCCCTCTACGTCTTTTACGCCTTTAATGCTTTTGAGCGCGGTTAATTCGTCGTCGTTAATCTCCGGCTTAACCCACAACCAGATCATCGCCGGTGAAGTACTCCGCCAATCTTTCGACATCACCTCGCGCATAATGTCGCTGCCCCCCATCGTCGCACCGATAGCAAACGCCCCCATCGCAATAATCAGCACAACCTGCAGGGTACGCACTTTATTATGCCACAAATCACTCCAGATTTTGTACCAGATGACACTCATCATATTTACCTCAAATTAGGAGGGGGTAAGAGTAAAAAGCAGGGAGGGGAATTACTTCTTTTCCCCCCTCCTCCCTACTTCCTGCTACCTGGAAAAGTTTACCCGAAATGAGGGGATTTGGCATCATCCAAAAGCCGTATTCCATTGTCGCCAGGGGGTGGATAAAAGTGGTATTGAGAAGTGTCCCAGACCCTAAAGGTCTTAAAGACCTTTAGGGTCTTAATTCGGCAAGAAACAGCGTGTTTCTTGGTAGATACCGGAGAAATAAGAAAGAGGT
>CAZUNT010000080.1:0-29951 GCA_964622215.1 uncultured Caldilineaceae bacterium | reverse complement strand
CCAGGAACGGCACGCGCACTTCCAGGCCGTGGGCCATGGCCATCCGGTCGCCTCGTTGCAGATTGGTGTTGTGGAGCGCCATAATGATATAGATCAACTCGGCCTGGAGCGCCGCCGGCTCGTCAAAAGCGCCCAAGTAGCTATACCCGGCGTATAATTCATCCGCCCCTTCGCCGGTTAGAAACACTTTGACGTGCTCGGCTGCCAGGCGAGCCAAAAAATAGTTGGGGATGGCGCTGCGCACCAGGGCCGGATCAAACGACTCCAGGTAGTAAATGACTTGGGGCAAAACAGCTTGCATATCCTGCTCGGTGTAAACGAATTCGTGGTGCTGGACGCCTAAAACCTGGGCCATCTGGCGGGCCGCCGGCAAATCGTCGCCATCTTCAACCCCAACCGCAAATGAATTGAGCTGCTCCAGGTCCTCACGGGCCAGCAGCGACACAATACTGCTGTCCAGACCGCCGCTCAAGCTGACGCCCAACGGCGCATCGGTCGTCAGCCGTTTGTGAACAGCCTGGGCAATCGTCTGGCGAATGAGAGGTAAAGCTTCAGCTTCGCTCGTATGGCTATAGACGATGGCTGACTCATCCAATTTATAATACTGTTTCCAGCCCAGTTTTGAATGATACCAGTGGCCGGCCGGAAACTCGTGAATATCGTCGGTGATTTGCGACAGGGCTTTGATTTCCGAGGCGAAGTAGAGGGTGTCGCCTCGCGTTCCCGTGTACAAAGGTTTAGCGCCCAGTGGGTCGCGAGCCAGCAGTAACTCATCCCCACTGATGAGAGCCAGGGCAAACAACCCATCCAATAATTCAACACAGGTGGGGCCGAGCAGGGCGTACAGACGCAAAATTACTTCGGTGTCGGTGTGGGTGTGGAGGGTATGCTCCTTCAAGTAACGATGGCGTAACTCCTGGTGGTTGTAGATTTCGCCGTTGAAAGTGATCCAATGCTGGTCATAATTCATGGGCTGCTGCCCGCCGCCCAGGCTGCCGGCCTGGAGGTCTACCACCCCCTGCCCGTCCGATCCACGATGCTTGAGCTGCTTGACCATACTTTGGACCGCTTCGGGGGAAGCCAGGGGATGGGAGCCAACAATTCCACTCATAATTCGATTCTCCTTTATTTTCTCTTGGTACTCAATAAGCCCAGGTAATTTCTATCAGGTGAGTGAAATATCCAACCGAGCGATCCGCTCTTCTTCACTTAACGCCCGCCCAGAGCCTGGTCTCACGGCAACGCAAGCACCTCGTTCGTCAATTCGGGTGACAATTTGTCCCCGGGCAAAAAGATTGCCGCGCAACTGGGGCGCATCCAGTATCCCGATCGTCACGGCCCGGGCCAGGGTAGCCGGGTTGGCCAGGGGATCGTTTAGACCCGGTTCGGCCTGAGCTTTAGCCTGCTCAGAGGCGGCCCGTGGTTCAGGCGTAGCCCCCAGAACGCAGATGGCAGCCAGGGTGAGCTGCGCTTCACGCACCAATTCCTCCCGTCGCGCTTGTATGGCCGGGTCCGCTGTCATATCAGGCGCGCCGCGTAGCGCGTTTTCAATAGCCCGGCGAGCCAGCTTACCGGCTTCGATCACATCCTCGGCAGTGGCGGCATGGTGGGCTTCCGTATGACCGACCACGTGGACAATGTGCGGCCGCAGCGCCATCTGTAAGTAGACGCTGGCCGCCAGGTGAGACCGGGCCGCGTCAAGATCGAGTGGATAGCTGAGCAGGCCAGTGCGGGTTTGCCGCCAGAGGCGGAAATCCGGCCCGGCCAGGGGAGTAATAAGGTCGAGCATGGCCAGCATCTTGGCCAGGTCCATGGCGTCGGAAAGACCCGGCGGGCTGTTGAACATCAGTTGGGCAATGTAATCGCGCACGCCGTAAGCGCGGGCATTGTAGGCTGATAGATACGCGGTGGCTACACAGATCACATCCGGGGCGTCGCGCATGCCCCAGTGATGCGGCTCGTTCAATTCTACCGGGATATTCCGCCGGCCATACCAGGCCATCACTGTTTGGTGTTCGCGGATAGAGCCTTCTAAATTCCACGGCCCGCGCCCGTCCATCTGGTTGAACCAAAACAGAGGAATGGCTGCCCAGGCGATGTTGATAGTTTCCACGTACATCTCGGCCAGGCGGGTGAAGTCATCCGTGCCCGAGTAGGTGCGTAGCAGGGGGTAATTACCGCGCCGGCTGGCCGCATAGAGGACTTGATAATCGGCGGGGCTACGCACCGGCACACCCCCGGCCCCGGTCCGGCGGGGGTCTTGCCGTTCCGGGTGGAAGAAGTTGGCCTGGGCGTCCTGGTCAATACCTAATGACACCACATCCAAGACCCGCGCCTCGGCGATTTGAGCAATGCCGGCGCTCGTGGCGGCCATGGTCGGCAGGCCAAAGTGATGGCGCAGCAGGGGGAAGGGCGCTTTCCAGGTAATCCGCTCAACGGTCGTTTGCGGATAAGCGGCTTCAGCCGTAATGGCCTCAAGGTGGCCTTTCAGGTAAGCCAGCGTTGCTTCGTCCGGCTCACCGCCGTCAAAACAACGCTCAAAAAAGCCGATGGCTCGCGCCCGCTCGGCCACGGGCGGCGTACCGCCAAAAGCAAAACGGACGCCGGCGGTATGTAAATCGTCTGCTGCCTCGGCAAACTCGACTAGCAGGCGCTCGCCTGTTTCCGGGGTCAAGCGGTAGGAGACGCCGATCAGGTCGGCTTTCTCCCGCCGGGCTGCCTCCAGCACCCGCTCAATAGGGGTGGCCGGGCCGAGAAATACCGTTCGCCATCCCGCCGATTCCGCCAGGCGCAAGAAATTTACGACCCCGGCGACGTGGACACATTCACCCAGGGCGGCGGCAACAATAGTTTTCATGGACTCCTCTTTGAAGTTACCTCCTGATCCGCAGCTAAGATTAGCCTAACCAAAAATGAACGCGATTACCTCAAGTTTTGCTAAAGAAAACCTAAAGGTTTCCTAAAGAAAAAGGGCTAACTTTTCACGACCAGGACCGAACACCCGGCTGAGTGAATGAGTTTACGAGAAACGCTGCCCATCAGCCAGCCCCCCAGCTTGCCGAGTCCCCTGGAACCCACCACGATCAAATCTATAGCTTGAGCTTTGGTATAGGCCATAAGCTCAGTAGCCGCATCTCCCCGGGCGAGAACGTCGGCGGTCTTTTTCCCTGCAAGTCTCAAGGATTCCACAGCCTGTTTTAGGGTGGCTTGCCCCTTGTTCTCTTTATAGGCTATTTCCTGGGCCATGGCCTCGGCGGCCTCGGTGGTGATGGGCGAGGGGGGAAGTCCCTCCAGTCCTGTCGAATAAGTATAAGGATAAGATGCAGTGGCAAACCGGGGCGGCAAGACGTGCATCACCCGAATCTCGGTGCGGGTTGGGAAGGGGAACCGCGCCAGGTAGCGTACAGCCGCCCAACTGGGAGATGAATCCTCGACGGCCAGCAGCACGCGGCGCACCCCCCGGCAAGGTGGCCGTACAACTAACACCGGCCGGTCGGCCGCCTCCACCATCTGCTGGACCACACCGTCTAACAGGAAGCCGAAGATAGCCCGCAGCCCCTTTGCGCCGATGACGATCAAATCCGATTGACGGATCCCGGCAAATTCAATCAAGACTTTGGCCGGGTGGCCGTACAGCCATTCGGTCGTCGTCCTGACCTTATCCCACAAGAGGAGTTGAGTTTCCTTCACCGCGGCCACCATCGCCTCCTGCCCTGCCTGGTAGCGTGAAGCCGGGACGCCGGCGGCGATCACCTGACTCCCGGCTGGCAACGGCAGGTGGCAGAGCAGTTGAATCGCCGCCTGGGTGTGTTCTGAGCCATCTACGACCAGCAGGATATGTAAAGGGCGACGACTTTTTGAGGCAATCATTAGAAATCTCCTATCTCAACCGCCAATCCCACGAACATACAACAGCCACATGCCCAGGCCATAGCCTAACAGAATCAGCAGTGCGTCAATCTCGATAAACAACAGCCGCCGCTCCACCCGGGCCAAGTTACCGATCAGCCCCAGACCGGTCAGCAATAGACCCAGCAGGCCAGCCAAGGCAAAGGCCGGGTCTATTGCACCCAGCAGCCGTCCTTTAAGGTAGAATACATCGGTCAGCCCCAGGATAAACATATTGAAGATATTACTGCCGAACAAATTGCCCACAGCCAGGTCATAAGCGCCCAAGCGCACCGCCGCAATGGTGGTTACCAGTTCGGGTAACGAGGTGACAGTTGCCAACAGCAGCATCCCGACAAAACCGGTACTTAACCCGGTGACCTCCGAGATACCCACGCCGCTACTCACCAGCCAGGGCGCCACCACCACCAATATCCCACTGGCTACGGTAAAGCCTAGCCCGGCCCGCCACAAACCCGGCGTCTTTTCTTCATCAATAACTTGTTCAGGCAACGGTGCGGTCCTGTTATGACCGGTTTGAATGAGCCTGACGCCAAACAGATAAGTTCCTATCATCAGCAGGCTATCCCAACCCATCCAACCGACCTTGATTTCAATGTTCGCCAGAATGGCAAACACCGACAAAGCCATGAGTAAAATCGCCAGGCTGGCAGTGAGAGCATGGGCTGTGGCTACTCGCCGCAGAATGCGAGCACCCGGGTGAAGCAAATCAAGCAGCGCCAATACAAACATATTGAACATATTGCTGCCAAAGATGCTGCCCGCCGCCATATTGGGCACACCCTGGTCGAGCGAGTTGAGGATGGTGAGCAACTCCGGCAGCGATGTGGCCCCAGCCAGCAACAACGTGCCGACAAACATGCCGCCCAGGCGGGTACGCACGGCAATCACATCACCATACTCGGCCAGCTTGATGGCAGCAACAACCGTTAAAACCGCGCTGGCGACAAATTGTACCCAGACCATCACTCGCCCTCCGGAGTTGGAAACCGCTTTGGCGCGCCCTTGATGACGGGCAGTGGCCACGCAGCCAGGACACCGGTCTGGGGTTCGCTCAAATCACCCACCACTTTTTCGGCAGCTTCAATACAGACCGGGATGATTTCCTGCTCGACAATGGCAAATAGGGTATAGTGACCTTCCCGATTACCGCCTACCAACCGATGAAAGCCAAGCATAAAAGGGGCATTTGCTCGTTGCGCTTGCCGCCGGTAGAGACCACTGCTCTCAATAAAAGTAACCCCAGTCACTCCGATGGCTTCCCAGGCATCCAGAATGGCATCGAGCTGATTGGGGTCATCCAAAACAAACATAAGCATGTATAGTTCGGCTTCTAACATTTGAGACCTTTTTCTAGACACTTTATTGGAAAAGCTTAGAGATCACACTCTGCCAGCCAGCCGGGCCCACGCCGTCAACTTTTTTAAGATAAGGCAATTTCAAACCGATCCAGTGGTGGTTGGGTCTTCGTATCAAATAGGCGTAGTCTACCAGGGCTAAAAACGGGGCGTCATTGGGGCCGTCGCCCAGCCCAACGGTTATGACCGGGCCAAATTTACGCCGGAATAGATTCACCAGCCGCCGGACCGCCTGGCCCTTGTCACTTCGTGAGCCGCTAATCGTGTAGAATTTGCTCCCGGCTATGCACACTAATCCTTGCCGAGCCAAAGCCTGCCGGAGTTGTGACAAGGTTTGAGGGGTAAAGTCAAACTTGAGCAGGGTTTCACTGTACTCCCGCCGGCAGGCGCGTTGGGCGGCGTCAACATCCAACCCGGTTAGCTGGATAATTTCGGCCAGGGATAAATCGGCGTACCCGTAGCAAGCGAGACCCAGGGCGGCCCGAATGTCGGCAATAACCTGCCGGATCGCCGCCACCGGCGCGCCCAATTCGATCACGTCATAGCCGGGTACGGATCGCTGGTGGGGAAAAGCAAAATCGAAATAGCCTTGGGGGATAAAAATGGCGCTGCCGTTCTCAACCACAAAGGGCGCATCTACCCCTAACTTGTGCCGGTAGAATTCCTGCTCGGCCCGGGTTTTGGAGGAACAAAAGACCAGGGGAATCTGCTTGGTCCTTAAAAGTTCGACTGCCGGCTGCGCCTCCTGATATGAGTAGGTGTCAAGTTCGAGCAGGGAGCCATCCAGGTCGGTAAAGACAACCCATTGGCTCATTGTTTTACCCCTCGCTTTCCTGTCCATCCGGGTGGTTAGCGCTGCCGTTTACCGGTGCAGTTTGAGTCAGGGTCTGAGCAGTTTCGTCCTCGTCAAACCCTTCCGGCCTTTCCAGCGCCTCCATAACCACAACACCGGGTGAAGTAGCCGCAATGGGATTATTCTCGGCGGGTGGTGGCGCACAGAGTAGATCGCCATACGGCTCATTTTGCAGTGTTTCACAGAAGCGGGCCAGGTTAACCTGGTTCAGGGGCCGGTAGTAAGTGGGTTTGGCCGGTTCTTCTCCCTTCTTGATGAAGCCGTGGTCTTGCATATCTCGCAGCAATTCTTCTTTGAGTGCCGGGGGGCAGATGGGCGAGTGATAAACCGCTTGCCACGCTTCATAGCTCATGTGGGCCACGTGATCTTCTCCTTTAACCTCATGCAAGTGCGGGTTGCGGGACTCGATTTGGAAAATCTCCACCTGTTCGCGCATTACTTCCGGGTAAGGGCTGGGTAAAATACCGCCAAACTGTTCCCACAGGTTCATAAAGTGGTAAGGCTCAACGGCAAAACCCGAGGCATAACTGATCAACATAGCTAGATCCATGCTCATCGCGTGTTCCCCGGCATTGCCGGTTTTAATGACCTCGGTCCCAAAGCCGGTGTAATAGCTAATCAAGTCGTTTAAGATTTGATTGGTACGGACCGAGACTCGCCCTCTTTTGGCAAAAAATAGGCCAGCCTCAACCACTTTGGGTTTGCTGTGCCAGGCAATGCGCACCATGCTGTAGGGTGATTGGCTCATGGCAAAGCCGGCGCTGTATTCGCGGACATATTCCAGCACGGCCCCTGGAAAATAGTTATCGGAGTCCACAAAGCCGAGATATTTTTTGCCGCACAGTTTAGCCAGCAGGGTGGCTGCAAGCATACCCTCGGCTTTGCCGTGCCGGACCAGTCCCTCGGCATCCAGTAGATCCGGGTAACCGGCCTGGGCAAGGGCCTGGCCCAGGATTGGGTCGCGCTGGTGAACAACCAGGATATACTTGTGGATAAACTTGGCCATCCGTTCGATGGCGGCCTTTTCTATTTGAAAACGATCCACCGGCTCACGTGGACTGTTGGAGATGACGATGGTCAAACAATCGTGGGGAATACCGGACAGCACCCCCTCGATCAGGCGAATACGCTCGTTACGCACGGGCACCACAATCGCCATTTGCCGTTCGATCTCCTGGCGCATTTCGTAAGAGATACGCCAGATGGTCGGATTTTCCCCACCCCGATCCGTTTCGGTCGCCAGGCCGCCATCGAGTTCAAAAACCTTTTGCACCCCATAAAAAATAACTGCGCCTAATCGGTCGCTCTCACGTGGTAATTCGATTCTCATAGTTCATCTCCTGTTGGTTTTTTAAGTTGCTGTCCAAGCAGGTTTTCGTAATAATGCACCAGGTACTCCCCGGCCCGCTTTTTAGTTCTCGACCAGGCCATACTGGCCTCAATTTCTGCCAATTCCAGTTCGATCTGGTTCGTAATGTAAAGTCGCCGGTTGAGCAGGGCCGAGATGCGAGCTTCGTTGGCCTGGCGGGTCAGGGTAGACACTTTGGTTTTGAGCTTTTGCAGTTCAAGCTGCCTGGCTACGTCATCCTGGGTAGCCGTGCGCTCGATGTCGTCTTCCAGGGTAAAAACATCGGCTTTGGTCTTTAAGAGGCTCTGTTCCAGCGCCGTCACCCGGTCGCGCTCAGCCCGGACTTCGGCTTCGGTCAACACCGGGGGCAAGTCTACCGGTGGCAGTGTGTCATCGAGGGGTAGGGGTGGCAGCAGCCGGGTCATGTCGGAGCGCTCGGAGTCGAGCAAAAGCTGGGGGACCAACTTCAACTTGAGGGTAACAATTTCTTTGGGGCGAGCCTGGATGGTAATGTTGCCGTTTTCATTGGCCAGTTCGGCCTGCACCTCTTCGTTAAGGTTGGTTTTGAAAACCTGGGTTGCCTGGCCCCACCAGGTTTTGAGTTCGCCCCGGACGGGTTGATCCAGGGTATTGAAAAAGCGAATGATAACCCCATCGCTGGCTTCGGCTCGTTTCAAGGCGGTGATCCGAAAGGCGTTGGCCGGCTCGTAGCTCTGCAAGGAAACAAAGGCCAGTTCATCGGGTAGTTGGCCAAACTGGGCCGATGTTTGCACCACCCTGGGCCGTAGATTGTGCGACATAGCCTGGACGTGGGTTTTCTCTTCGGACCAGTCGCCGCGATGGGGGTAAAGAGCATAATAAAAGACATGTTCACTCAGGCATTGCGCTTCGGGGGTAAAGATATGCGGTCCCACGTCGCCAATGCGGGTCTGCAAATCATAACGGGCCAGCCAGCCCACCGAACGCAGCAGGGTCAGGGCTACCGCTCCCTCTTTTTCGGGCAGGATTTCATATTCGGTAACCCGGCGGCTAATCACGGCCAGCCCGTGTTGACCATCAGTGTAATCTACAAAATTTTGGAAAGGGTTGGTGTTGATCGGAGCCGTGTAACGCCCGGCGGTCATCAATGTACGTACTTCGGACAACTCGGTTGGCACTGCCTCGCCCTGGATCGGCCAGCAAGCCACATCGAACGGTTCTTCGGCGTAGCAGCAGGCGGAGGCCAGGCCGGTGGGGAAAAGCACCCGCAGCCGGTGGTCTTTGACCACGTTTTGCACCACCGTTTTGAACTCGACTCGGCGCGAACCTGCGGCTAACTCAACATAGGAGATAATCGGATAAGGGCGAGTTGGCGAACTGCGAGCCTGGCGATCTTCGCTCAAACCCTCAGGCAGGTCTAAAGTGATTTCAATCTTAAATTGGGCCAACAGTGGCCCAGCCTGGAGTAGGGTAATTCGGGCTGGTTGACCCAGGCTGGATACAAGCGTGTCTTGGGGTGGGTAAGAGTAATCGTAGGTGTCGCCGGCATCGCCGCCGTCCTCAAAATAACCCAGGTTACGATAGGTCTGGCCAGTTTGTTTCTCGGTCACATTCAGGCTGCCGTCGGCGTTGATCGTCACCCTGAGGTCATCATTTTCCATGGTATTCGCCTGGGTCGAGACCGTCACCACCGGGTGCGACCCGATCGCTTCGACGCCCGGCGTCAGATAGTAGGTGCGGTAGCCCAGGAAAGGCAGGTCGGCGGCGTACAGGTACAGGTCAACCTTGTGGCCGATCCGCCCGGCAACCTGATAAGGGGCCGCCTGCCCCCGCCCATCTTTGAGACTAAAAGCGTCCAGATCGGCGGGCAGTTCCAGCCGAAAACTCAGGACCTCGCGCCGCTCGCGGGGAGAGGGGTTGAAGACCACCAGAGCCAGCAAGCTTTCCTCCTGGGCGGTGTCGATACTGTTGGTAATGACCCGCAGGCTGGTCTCGGTGATGTCGCCGGCCATTTGCTGAACCTGTTCAAAACGGGCCTCCATATCCCGCACTACCGGGTCAACGCTACAGCCGCAAACATCGTCGTGGGTGTGGTTGAGCAGCAGTGTTTCCCAGGCTTTGTCCAGCCGGGCCTTGGGATACTCAATGCCAATCGTCCAGGCCAGCGCAGCAAACGGCTCGGTCCAGCGTTCCAGTTCGCGCTGACATTCGTTGTTAAGCAGCTTGAGCTGGCTGCGGCTGGAGAAAACGCCTTTAAGAATAGGCATATAACGCCCGCTGTAGAGATAGCCCTGGATCACCGGCAGTTCCGGCTGCGCCTGGCGCACGGCGGCCACATACTCCGGCGGGGTGCTCTGGACACACCTGAATTGGTCCCTGGCCATCTGGTTGACGGTTTCAATAAGCGGCAACACGTCGTCGGGCCAGGGTACCTGTTCATAGCCGTTCATGAGCAGCACGTTAGGGGTGGTGGCAAAGGGACGCAACGCCTTCGCTTCGGACAGGATGCGCTCCAGCGCAATCGGCCGGGTTAGCGACAGGGCCATGCCATTGCGGTAACTGTTGACCAGAAAGATGGCCAGCACTTCCGAGCCATCGGGCGCTCGCCAGCAGAACTCCGACTTCAGGGCGTCCAGTTCCATAGCCACGCCCCGCCAGACGAAGACGCCGTCTATACCAAAGCCCCGGTAGATTTGGGGAGCCTGGGCAATCTGGCCGAAATTGTCGAGCATCCAGCCCACTTTCATCACCGGTCCGAAGTGGGCGGCCATCCGATAGCCAATCATCAGGTTGCGTACCAGAGCCTCGCCGCTGACCAGGCTCCAGTCGGGCTGCAGGTAAGCTGGGCCAATCAGGAGCCGGCCGGCATGAACATATTGGCGTAATAGTTTTTCCCGCTGGACGGCCTCATCTTCAGGCAGTTGGCTTAAGTAATCTTCGATGAGCCGGGTCTGGCCATCCAGGACAAAACGGTAGTCAGGCTGCGCCGCCAACATATTGAAAAGGTTATCGAAAAAAGGCGGCAGCCCATGATTGGTGTATTTCGCCGTGAAAATCCATTCCCGATCCCAGTGGTTGTGCGAGATAAGATGGATCGTTAAGCCTTCTAATGATTCGAGTTCGTCCGCCTCACGCTTGAGCCGATTGAGCTTGCTAGATGCCATGATTATCCCCCGGTGACTTTTAAACCTTAAAGGGCTCCAAGACCTTTAGGACCTATTCTATTTCGGTGTTCCAGCTTAAAGGTGAGTCTTTGGCCCAGACGTGGTATTGGTTTCCATAGTTTGAGCACAGGTAATACATAGGGTGGTGGTGGGTAAAACTTCCAGCCGTTCAGGATCAATTTGTGTTCCACACTGCTCACAACGGCCATAAGTGCCCTCATGCATTCTGACCAGTGCTTTTTGCAGTCCATGAATCTCAGCCATAACTCTTTCCTTACGAACAAAGGCCATCTCTCTCGAACTAGGGCTGGTGCTGCCATCGCCCCGGCCAAATTCCGGCTTCTGGGCTAACCGTTTATCTAACCGTTGTAGTTTCTTTTCAGCCTCCCGTAAACGAGTTTCTAACCGGGCTTTTGTTATGGTCATTTGTCGTCTCCTTATGGCAATCACAGGGGACTTGTTCGGGCTGGACCTGACAGGTTTTCAAAAAGGGTCTAATTCAGGTGCCTGGCCACTATCCACTATATCTCTGCCTCTGGAGGGGAATCCGCCGTCTTATATCCTTCGGCCCAACCCTTCGAACCTTGTGGCGCCTCACTGGCTATCCCTTCAGCCCAACCGATCGAATCTATAGACGCTTCACTAGCCATCCCTTCAGCCCAACCGATCGAATCTATAGATGCTTCACTAGCTATCCCTTCAGCCCAGCCAATTGATCCACTACCGGCTTCCTGGACGATTTCTTTGACCTGCTCAACTTCTGGCAACTCCGGGGTTAGAACAGTATCTGCCTTCATTGGTTGAGCTTCTACTTTTTCCTCATAAACTTCCACCTTTGACATCGTTACCTTCCTTTCATCTGCTTTACATACCAATGTCCTCATAATAAATAATAGTCGAAAATAAACAGGTTTACCTCAAGTTGAGCTAAAGAAAACCTAAAGGTTTCCTAAAGAAAAAGGGGATTTGTACTCACATCTACTTGAGAAAATGAAAGTCCCTTGACAAATTTGTTCCTTGAGGTAGTATAGTATTATTTAGGAAGCGTTTCCGCTAGCTAATGATCGAATTCAAGGAGATTTTGGTGGGAATGAAGGAGTTTTCATCATGTCAGCGACGATCCATGATGTCGCCAAACGCGCTGGTGTAGGTATTGGCACAGTTTCCAGTGTTCTAAATAACAGTCGTCCCGTTCACGAAACCACCCGTCAAAAAGTATTGAACGCCATCGCTGAATTGGATTTTATTCCAAACCCGGCCGGTCGTCGCCTATCTATGGGCAAAACCCAGATCGTGGCAGTGGTCATTCCTTTCTTCGGTGGGCTTTCACAGATTGAGCGTTTTCGCGGGGTGATGTCAGTCATCACTGAAAGCGCCTACGACATTAGCCTCTTCAATCTCAATACGGTTTCCCAACGTGACAAAATCTTTCAAAAGTTACTTCATCGTGGTCGGGTTGATGGCCTGTTAATCTTTTCTATTAATCCGACTGCTCCTAATATGCACCGTATTTACCGAGAAAATCTGCCTACCGTTTTAGTTGAAGCCAATAATCCTAATCTCCCTAATGTCGTGCGGGATGATGTGACGGCTGCGCGCCTGGCCGTTCAATACCTCATTGACTTGGGGCATCGCAAAATTGGCTACCTGGGTGATTATCTGGATGACCCTTTGGGCTTTCCTTTTAGCCGTAACCGCTACCTTGGCTATTGCCAGGCCCTCGAAACTGCCAGCATCCCTCCCCAACCGGCTTATCAGCGTCAGGGGGGATATAGCCGCGAAGAAGGCCGGCAAATGGCCTTTGAACTTTTGAACCTACCGAATCCCCCAACCGCCATTTTTGCTTATAGTGACGTGCATGCGGTGGGAGTTATTGAAGCTGCCCGTGATTTAAACCTGGATGTTCCAGGTGATTTGTCGGTAATTGGTTACGATGACATTGAACTAGCCCATTTTTTTCAACTGACCACCGTTCGCCAACAACTGTTTGAATCAGGTTGGCAGGGGATTAAGCTGCTGCTGGAGCTTATTGCCAAACCTGACATACCCCCAGTCAAACTGGAACTACCAACCGAACTCGTGATTCGGCAAACCACGGCTCCGCCTCGCCACTAATTCATGCGAATGATAGCCAGAATCGACTCTGGCCTGGTCTCTCCTATGTGGATGGTTCATTGAGCGTCATTTGTTCAATCTCGGCTTTATTTAGCAATGGTTTGTACCTGATCAAAGATATCCAAGATACGTCGGGCAATGCCCGTCCAGCCAAAGTTGCGCCGGGCGAACCGGGAGCCTTCTACCGACAATTCGTGAGCCAGGTTGGGGTAAAGCATGGGCATGGCTAACATCGCCCCAAATTCCACCGGCCGATTCGGATCGGCATAGAGAGCATGCTTGCCAAACTCAATCAAATTCGATAGGCCGCCATGGACCGTCACGATGGTGGATGTGCCGCAGGCCATCGCTTCAATCGCCGCCATACCAAAAGGCTCATACCGGGAGGACAAAGCAAACACCCCGGCCGCCCGATAATAGTTGGCCAGATCTTCATCGGGGATATATTTCACCCACACTACCTTGTCGGTAACTCCCAATTCCTGGGCCAGGCTTTTCAACTCGGCAACCCCGGCCTCATCCTGTTCAGAGTTTTCACTGCCAATGGCGGCAATCAGGCGAGCCTCCGGTATCAAGGTCAACAGGGTTGGTAGCGCCTGGAGTAGAAGGTCGTAACCTTTGTTCATAGCCATCCGCCCAACTGTAAGGACATCGTGCCCGCGTAGGTTGTAACGTTGCTGTAACTCCTGCCATTCCGCCTGGCGTACGGGTGAAAAACGGTTTTCGTCCATACCAGGGGGAATGGCCGTAATGTGTCGTTCCAGAACATCGTAGTGCTTTTGCAAGAGTTCCGTTTGCGGCTCGGTCGTGGCGATGATATGGTCGCAGTTGCGATAGACCAGGAACTCTTTACGAATGCGTTCCTTAAAACGGTAGCGCTGTTCCATGTCCTGTTCGTCCATATCCACGCCCATATTTTGCCGTTTCCACCAGCCCAGTGAGTGAGGCGTATGTACGTGGGAAATATCCAACTCCTCAGCAATTTTCTGACCGGCCCAACCGGCATCCCAATAGTGCGAGTAAACCACTCCATATTGCCGGCCACGCCTCCGAATAGCAGCGAGACAGTTAGTCACAAAATCTCCAATATAGTCATGCATATCCTCTTTGCGAATAAACTTTTTGCCGCCAAAGGGAATGCGCCAGACTCGAAAGTTTTCGTTGACCTCATCAAATTCGGGCTGATCTTCAAAACGTCGGGTAGCCAAGTCCACCCGGTAGCCCAGCCGGCTAAAACGCTTGGCCAACTCCAACACATAGACCACCTGGCCGCCAGTGTCGGGTTTGCCCAGTTCCGGTTCGGCGCTAACATAGCCATGTAGCGAGAGCATAAAAATAGAATTGGGTTGATTCATAATACTTATCTCCTGAGACGAAAGTATTGCGGTTAAATCACGCGCCAGAAGCGCAAGCCCTCCAACACGCCAGCGGCATGGGTGGCTTGGGCATGATAGATGTGGTCGCCTTGCTTTTGTTTAAGCTCGGCGGTGGCGTTGGCAACAATTATCCCTTTGTAGGGCGCGACAAACATTTCCAGGTCATTACCGGAGTCGCCGGCCACCACGACCCGGTCTGGCGAAATATCTAATTGCCGGCGCAAGTAATCGATGGCACTGCCTTTGCCCGCCCCCTGTGGGATTATATCTAGATTTTTGTTGCTCGAATAAATTGCTTTAACTTCCAGGTTGGTTGTGGCCAGACAGTTAAAAACTTGGGTCAACATAGCCGGATCAGGCAGATCATAACTAACCTTAAAAGGTGTTTGAAATTCGGCCGGGTGGGCGGTCAAACCCAGCTCGTTCAGTAAGATCACAATCCGTTCTCGATCCCACAACCGTTTGTCCTGCTTAAAGCAGGTCCGATCAAGTAACTGGTTATAGCGCTCGATCATTTTGCCTGTAACACCATTTTGGATTTCCGTTCCCAACGCACCAATTAGATAGTTGGGAAAAGGTAGACAAACGACCTGGGCCAGGGTCTGACGCAGGCTGGCACAGGGACGACTGGAGTTGTAAGCGGTAATCAGATGAGGCTGAACCTGCAACGTTTGGGCCAATTGGCGTAAGGCAATTTTATCGCCCAGCAAAGTGTCATCTACATCCGAGACAAATAGCCATCGCTTTAGCCGAGTCATTTTTTCTCCTCATTTGGACCAAACATGCTTTCCGTCAGCGGCTCAAAATCGGCGGCAACCTGCTCGTGGTGGAGCGCCTGATAAGCAGCAATATAACTGGCCGCACTCCAGGCCTGGTGAGCTTTACCCATTGGCCGCCCGGTCTGGCCATGGAGCCACTCATTAAACTCCCACTCCTGGTAGAGACCCAAACGGCAGGCTTCGGCCAGGGCTTTCAATTCCTGGTGAGCCAGTTCGATGCGACCAAGTTGGGCCAGAAAGCGTACCCACAGCCCGCCGATAAAGGGCCAAATGCCACCATTGTGATAATGGTCAGGTAAGTTGAGGAAGTTAGTCACAAAATAATCCTTCCAATCGCCGGCTCCTGAGTGAATAGTGGGGTAGAGACATTTGACCGGGTACGGGGCATTGGCTCCCACCCCCCACAAAAAGTGAAAGAGTTGTTCCGCCTGATGGTCGTCTAGTAGCCCAACTAGCGCAGCCAATAAATTGGCATAGACATCGCAGCGCCAGGAGAAACCAAACGGGCTAATCTGCGCCAGCAGGTACTTCGCATTACCAAGGCTAAACTGTGTCTCGGCAAATGACTCGCGGGCATCCGATAGCTTTTGGGCTGTGGGCCAAAACTGCCGGAGAATCTTATGGCGAATCCGGGTAGTTAATTCCAGATAAGCCAAGGCGTTTTCACTCATCACTGCCGCGACAACGCTGAAATCACGGCAGGCCAGGTACCACAGTACTTCGTCGTAGAGCACATTATAAGAGCGGGGAAAGAGGTCCATCCAATCTGACGATTCAGGAATCTCAATCAGACCACAGTGGTTGGAGTCGTGGGCTGTGAGCCACTGCATGGCCCGTTTAAGATGAGGATAGAGGTCGGCTAGAAAAGTCCGGTCGCCGGTATAAGCCGTATAACGACACCCCCCAATCACAAACCAGAGGACCGAGTCGATCGAGGCGATATCGCCGATGCCGCCGTAATCGGGTTGACCAGTCTTGATCTGAACATTGGCCGGAATTTGACCGCTCTCAGTCTGGTGTTTGGCCAACAATTCCAGGGTGCGTCGAAAACAGGCGGTCAGATCCGGATCATTCAGGCCTAAACCCCATAACCCGGTTTTGATGCCATCCCGACTCCAGACAGCAAAATAGTTGGAGTCACTCTCGGTAAGCGCATTGTCTACCAGGCTGGCCGCCGAGAAACCCATGGGAGTGATATTGCGGTGCAGTGAATGGATTGCTTGCTCCAGAGCTTGCCGGGTTAGATCAGGGGGAGCCGATACCGGCGGAGGGCCAAAAAAGTGATAATGTTCAAGGCCCTCAAGTAACCCCTCGGCATGGGCGGCGTGGCTAAAGTAAGCCTGGAGTTGAACTGCCTCCTTCAGCCTGCGGGTGGCATTACTAACCACAATACCATGAAAGCCATACTGAAAAAGATCAATGTGATTACCACTGTGTCCACCTACAAAAACTTGGTTGGGCGATAAGACCAGGGAATTAGCCAAGAATTGGACGGCCGGGCCAATCCCGGCCCGCTCCGGGATAATATCTAGGTAAAGTTCAAAAGAGTAAACCAGCTTGACCGGCAACTGCGCTTCAAGCAGAACTAGGCGGAGCTCATCTAACACTTCTGGTGGGGCATTCTTGAAATTATAGCTCACTTTTAAAAGGGTTTGATGTTCTGGCGCTTGCAACCCCAGCTGTGGATAGATTGCGGCCAAAAAATCTACAATTGCCTGCCGAGTAAACCCAACCTGAACGTACCGGAACCATTCATCCACCGGGTACTCACCCGGCAGACGATGAATTTCGGTGCCTACGGACGAGATGACATAATCGGGCCACAATAATTCATTTTGCTCGATATGTTTGAGTTGGGTAGACCGATCCTGTCCTGAAAAGTAAACCAGCAAAGTTGACCCACGCCCCCGTTGCAACGTCTGATGCAGGCGTTGTCGTCCTTCTTCAGCGCCCCCGACCAGAACGCCATTCAAGTCAGCTACTAGCAAGCGACGTTCATCAGCAGCGGTAGAACCTGCGCTCAAGTCAATCTTCCTGACCTCTCTGTGGATTGTCTAATGTGTATTTTAATTCCAAAGACCTTCCTCCTTTTGATAGGTCACTTTGAATCATTAGCTATGTTTGTCATCTAAGACTTCATTATTCAGAGCTAAAGGTCAGTTTAGCCGAAAATGAGCGCCTTTACCTCAAGTTGAGCTAAAGAAAACCTAAAGATTTCCTAAAGAAAAAGGGCTTGTTGCAACACAACAAGCCCTACCAAATCATTAAATATTTCTAAATTATCGTCCTCCTTGGAGGTAAACCAGGTTGGGTCTCGATTGATGGTCGCATCGTAGTGGGTAGAGTGAAGGTCACGGTTGTGCCATGGCCAGGGCTACTCTCCAACGAAATGTGGCCGCCCTGAACATTCACGGCTAACTGGCAAAAAGTCAGGCCCAGGCCGCTGCCAACGGGAGCACCCGCCCGGCGAGCCTGAACCTGGACGAATTTGTCAAATACTTTGCCAACCCATTTTTCCGAAATGCCCGGCCCCTGGTCGGTAATGCTGAAGGCCAGCATGTCTGTCTCCACCGGGGCGACCCGGATGGTAACAATTGACCCCGCTGGACTAAACTTGATAGCGTTACCCAGGAGATTAACCAAAATCCGCACAGTTAACTCATGGTCAACATAAATGGTTTCTGTGTTTACACTTAATTCAGAGGCCAGGGTGATCTGATTCTGTTCCGCCCGTAAGGCTACTTGCTCTAACGAAAGACCCATCAGTTCCTTAACCTTGACCTCAGTAATTTGCAAGGGCATTTGTCGGTTTTCGAGACGGGCTAAATCCAGCAAGGAATTGATGAGCGTTGCCATCCATTGGCTTGAGGCCATTGCATTTTTGACTAACCATTGCTGAGAAAGGTTCTTCTCCTGGATCTCCCGCTGTAATGTACCCAGCGCCAGGATGATACCGCCCAAGGGCACTCCCAAGTCATGCACGATAAAGTATTGTAATTCCTCGCGGAGACGTCGAGCAGCCTGTAAATTTGTCAGGGTATAGGTGGCGATTAAAAAGAAGCCCAATCGGACCAGTGCGTTCCAATAGGGTATCGCCGGATGTGAATAAGACCTTAAGACCAGGTCAAGGTTTAGCCCGGTCAAGGCGCTGGCGACAGAGATTCCAACCCCGGCCCAACCTCCCCCAAACCAGGCCGCCGGCAACACGGGGATTAAATAAAAAATGGGGACAAAGATTTCCGGGCCGGTCAGATAATCCAGCCCACCCAATAACAGCACCGTTGCAAAGCTTGATATGATCACAAATAACCTGGATTGCCGGCCGAGATACCTTATCACCTTATCCATCATAGCCTCATTTTCCCGGTGTTATCGTGACCTGGATTGAGATACTTTAACTTCCTTCTGCAATGGCGGGCAGCAAGGTGACCTCACGGGGTTGCTGGTTCAGCGCCAGGCTGACCAAGGTCCAGCCGGGTTGCGGCTCAAATATAGTGTCTGAGGTAGCGATAAGGATCTGTCTGCCTTTGAACGCCAGAAGTGGAATAAAACTGTCATCATACAAGGCACAATAATCAGCATAGGTGAACTGCTCGGTCAACCCCGTCTTCTTGATCTGGGATCCTCCCTGGTGTACCATGATGGCTAACTTCTCGTAAGTGGTATAGGGGGTAGGAAATAAGCGGCCCAACCGATGGCGACTAGGCGCTCTTTTCTTCGCCTGATCCCATGACTTTGGCGGCAGTTGATACACTTCGGACGAACCAAATTCGTCCTGCAAGTGCAAACAGGCCAGGGCATTGGCTTCGTCATTGCTGGTCAGGGCTAACAAACGGCCCAGCCCTGACAGGTCAAAATCGTTTTCGGTAAACTCGGCCAGGATATTGCCGTAGTAAACATCCAGGCCTTGCAAACGCGCCTGTTGCACATTCCCCCAATTACTATCTACCAGCCGGACGGTAAAGCCTTCTGCTTGTAGCGCCAGCCCTAGCAACTGAGCAAATGGGTGGGCGCCCATCATCAGAAAGCCCTTTGGCTCGGCCTCGGCTACGCCCAGCCAACGAGCAATCACTTTGGCCGTGCTGCCTTGCAGCACTACCGTCCCAACGATGATCAGAAAAGTCAAGGAGACGAGCAAGCGCGCCTCAGGGTAGCCCAGGTCTTGTAGGCGAAACGCAAACAGAGAGGAAACCGCCGCAGCGACAATACCCCGCGGAGCAATCCAGGACAGAAAGAGCCGCTCCTTGCGGCTCAATGCACTCCCCAACGCGCTCACCTGAACGCTGAGGGGCCGCAGCACCAAAATCACCGCAGCCAGCAGGATCAGACTCCGCCAGTCCAGGGCAGACATGTCGGCCGGAGAGATATTCGCTGCTAATACGATAAACAGGCTTGAGATCAACAAGATACTGAGCTTTTCTTTGAAATGCCAGATCTGCCGGAGTTGGACCAGGTCAAGATTAGCCAGGAGAATCCCCATCGCCGTGACCGCTAATAATCCCGACTCAGTTTCCAGAAAGTCAGACACCGTAAAGACGCCGGTCACAATCGCCAGAACAACCACATCACGCAGATAGTCTGGCGCCAGGTACTGTTTCATTAAGAAAGCCACCAGATAGCCACCCAGTAGCCCGGTTCCTGTCCCGATCAAGACAACCCGCAGAAATTCGGTCACTACCCGGCCACTCAACTCACCTAACGATCCCTCCGCTACAATAAAATCAAAGACCAAGACGGCCAGTAAGGCCCCAATGGGGTCAATCAAGATGCCTTCCCATCTCAAGATAGAAGCCAGGTTGGGGATAGGGCGGACATTACGCAGCAGGGGAGCAATGACGGTAGGCCCAGTGACTACGATCAAAGCGCCAAACAGGATGGCCAGGGCCCAGGGTAGCCCAATGATCAGACGAGCAGCTAATGCTCCACCTAACCAGGTGATGACGGCTCCAACTGTGATGAGATTGCGCACCATGTTGGCTATATGGCGCACCTCTCGCCAGCGCAGAGTTAAGGCCCCTTCAAAGAGAATCACGGCTACGGCCAGAGAAACCACAGGAAAAAACAGATCGCCAAGCAGAGCTTGGGGATGAAGTAGACCGATCACCGGCCCTAACAAGAAACCTGTTACCAGCAGTGGCAGGATCGCCGGGATTTTTAAGCGCCAGGCCAGCCACTGGCAACAAATTCCCAAGCCCAAGATGCCGGTGAGCAACAATCCTTCTTGGTGTTTCATGTTCTTCTCCTGCTTACGAAGCGGCTTATCTTGGTTCAGACTCTGGAGCTACAAATTTGTAGCCTACTCCCCGCACCGTTTGAATGTATTGGGGACGACGGGGGTTTACCTCAATATGTTCTCGCAGCCAGCCGATATGCACGTAGAGCACCTGCACAGCGCCGGCAAATTCTTCACCCCAAACGGCATCGAGGAGATAATTGGTGGTCAGAACTGTGCCGGCATTGGCCAGCAGCAGGCGCAGGAGTTCAAATTCTTTGGGCGGCAGGTCAACCGGCTGCCCCCGCACCCGCACTTCACGCCCGGCAGGGTCGAGCCAGACCTCGCCGGCTGCCAGCGGTTCATCCACTACTCCCTGAACTGGCTCTCGGGCTACCCGGCGCAGGACCACCCGGATACGGGCCAGCAATTCCCGCATCCCAAACGGTTTGGTCACGTAATCCTCAGCCCCAAGTTCCAAACCGATGACAATATCGTTTTCCTGGCGGCGGCCGGTCAGAAAAATGATAGGCGCCTTCAGTTCACGGTGCAGCGTCCGGGCGATGTCCAGGCCGTCGCGTTCAGGCAGGCCAATATCCAGCAGGATCAGGTCGGGCGGGTCGCTGCGAGCAATGGTCAAGGCTTCTTCGCCGGTCTCGACCGTGACCGCCGTATACCCTTCACGTTCAAGCCGGTGTTTGAGGCTGCGCCGGAGTAGCGCATCGTCGTCTACAACCAATATTTTTGCCATGCTCAAAAAAGTAAACCCATCCCCGACGGGAGGCGAATCGCTATAACTTTAACCAACTTAAGCGCAAGACACATCTCAATTATGACTCATTGTAGCCGGAATGTCACTTTTACTCAGACCAGTTGACTCAGGACAACCGGCTAGCTGCGGTTTATCACCGCAACAGGACGTACATAACCAGTAACCCCAGCACAAAAGCAGCCAGCAGCAAACCTCCCCACATCATGAAGGTATCACCCTCGTAAGAGAAGCTTGAAAAACGGCGGTGAATAAAGGCGGCGATGGGTTCGGCGAATACACCCCCTACAATCAACAGGCCGATGGCGACGACGAAGACTGACAACACCACTGTAATTGGATCCATCAGGCTAACCTCGGTAATACAGACGACAGATAAAATACTCTGCCAATTCAGGGTTCTCACCTTGAGGATACCTAAAAATAACCTCGCTTACCTCAAGTTGAGCTAAAGAAAACCTAAAGCTTTCCTAAAGAAATAGGCAAAGTAAAAGTGAAGCATGTGCCCCGGTCCGGTTCACTTTCAACCCAGATTTGCCCGCCGTGTGCCGTAATGATTTCCCGGCAAATAGCCAGCCCCAGGCCCATGCCCCGTTTTTCAGGCGGGCGCGACTCACTACCTCGATAGAACTGTTGAAAGACGTGGGGCAGCTCCTGGGGGGCAATGCCCACCCCCGTATCCGCCACACGCATCCGCACAGCATCGGGCTGCTCAACGGCCTGTACAGTGACCTGTCCCCCACGGGGGGTGAACTTGAGCGCATTGTCCAGCAGATTGGTCAATACCTGAATTAAGCGATCCTCGTCCGCGTACAGCCGCGGCAGGCTGCGCGGTATTTCGACCGCCAAAGTAACGCCCAGGTGAGTGGCGATAGACTCAAAATTGGCCACGCTGGCCTGAATAACCCGTTCGAGTGAAATGTCGGTTTGACGCAAGTGCATAGGTCGAAGCACCTGCTGGTACCGGCTATGGAGGGTGTCAACCAGCCGTTCGAGCCGGGCCAACTCTTCTTCGACGCCGGTAAACAAGGCTTCCCGGATTTCGATATCAGCCTCGGTATCCTCGTGGAGTGTTTCCACCGCAGCCCGCATCCCGGCCAGCGGCCGGGTCAATTCGTGGGCAATCGCCGCCAGTTGGCGGGCGCGGGTTTGCTCGGCCTCTTCGAGCCGGGCGGCCATCTGGTTGAAGCTTTGGGTCAGAACGCCGATTTCATCACCGCTGCGCAAGGTTGCTCGCGCCTGATAATCACCCCTGGCAATATCCCGAACTCGTGCGGTCAATTCACGCAGGGGCCGGGCGATGGTTGTCGCCAGGCCGAGGCCCAGGCCGAGGCCGAGTAGGACCGTCACGGCCATTCCTTCCAGGATAACCCATTGCAACTGTCCAAAAGCCGAGCGCAGATAAGCCACTTCGTAGGACACCCGCAACGCGCCGGCGGTCACATTATCACGCTGTAAAGGCAGCACCACATAAGCTACTTCGGTGCTGAAGCCGGGACCAACCCCCTGCGTTGGCTCTCCTCGCAGCGCCTGGGTCACAGCGGTGTCCCGGTATGGTTGTCCCAGGCGACCCGCATCCTCAGCCCGGTTCGAGGCTAGAACGGCGCCTTCTTTCGACAACAGCACCACCCGTGCATCGGTCAACCCTCCCACCTTCGTCAGAAAATATTGCGCCGCCAGGCTATCCTCGATTAATTCTGGCTGCTGTTGAACCTGTTCCAACAGCAGGCGAGCCTGAAAGGTGAGTTGTTGCAGCAGGGTTTGGGAGAAAAGCTCTTCCAGGGAATAAAAAAGATAGAGGCTGAGGAATGGCGCCAGCAGCACGATAGGTAGGATGTTGCTCACGGCCAGCTTGACCCGTAGGCTTGGTTTCATATCGCTCCACCTCCTTGGTGATGAACTCATTAGAAAATAGACCGCTAACGGCAGACCGCCGACCGCCGAAAGACATTTTCATTATCGGTGGCGTGCCATAGGCTCGTGAACACTCCTCAAAAAGTGCCAACAACCTCAGCCAATGCCGCTGCGGAATGCGCTTGAATTATGGCTCATTTTAGCCGGATTGTCATTTAAAGCTAGAGCGGCCAAACATGCTCCCCAAGAGAAATGATGTCAAAGAATAGACGAGGCATTCTCTCCCCACTCTCGCTCTTTCCTCAAAATAAACTCAAAAAATCAACCTTTGTTACCTGACAGGCCGGCCCATTTGATGATAAGCTAAAATAAAGTTTACTTCCCCCTCGGGTGGCCTTCTGGGGTACTAACCTGCTGGTCAAAGGCTACCGTGACTAGCCCGGCCCGGGTAGTGTTCTGGCCTTTGGCATCGGTGAAACCACTACCGACTTTTACTCCAATGCCAGATAATCCCTTCTTCGCCAGATAGACGAAGAGCATACCCGGCGGCTGAAACAAACTATCCTCAAAAACCCCAACATGCCGCTGGCTTATCGTCGGGTAGAGGGTAAGTACGGCCTCAGCTACAACGCTGAGAATGTTAAAGAAATCTCCTGTTGCCGAAAGGAGGTGTGTCCCAAAAGGCTACGTGTCCGACAAGCTGAGTAGTCGCACTTCGGAAGGGACCCATAACTGTCCCGTGAAGTACCGTACCCCGGCTATCTCATGGCTGTGTTGAGGCACCGGGGGGATCAAGGCCAACCGGCCACAAAACAAAGTGTAGAGGAAAGATACGAGGAAAGATACTATGAACAATCGGCATCAATGGTGTACTATAGTAGGGGTGATCCTGTTGATCGCCCTGGGTGGACTGGCGGCCGGGTGTGGTTCTGCGCCCACGCCGGAAACGGTGAAGGTAGTCGAAACAGTCGAGGTGGTTCAAACCGTTGAAGTCCAGGTCGAGAAGGAGGTGGTCGTTACCGCTACGCCTCAACCGGGCCGTCAGGCCCTCGTCGTGGCCCTGGCCGAGGCCCCCGACTCCCTGGACCCGGCCGATCACCGCAGCCGCCAGTCGGAGACTCTGCTCCGGAATATATTTGATGGCCTGGTCACCCGGGATACCCGCAACGGCGTTCACCTGGAACTGGCCGAGACAACTGACTGGTTGGACGATAAGACCCTGCAAGTTAAGCTCCGCCAGGGTGTCAAGTTCCACGATGGCAGCGAGATGACGGCCGACGATGTGGTTTACACCTTCAACCGTATTATTCAAGAAAATGCTATTGACTACCCAGAAGCCCACACTTCCCCCCGCAAGGGCCTGATTGCACCCCTGGAATCAGTCGAAAAGGTGGACGATTACACGGTTAAGTTTAATTTCAGCGGCGTCTGGCCCCCGGCCATGCAGCTCCTGGTCCACCAACAGATTGTCCCTAAAGCGTACCTGGAACAGACCGGCACCCAGGGCTTCATCGGCCGGCCAATTGGCGGCGGCCCCTTTAAGTTTGTTGAGGGCCAGTTGGACGACCAGATAACCCTGGAGCGTTTTGCCGGCTACTGGGGCGGCGCGCCCGACCTCGAGCCGGTTGGCCCAGCCTGCGTCGACAAGGTGGTTTTTCGGGTTATCCCTGAGGCGTCTACCCGCGTAGCGGCCCTGCTGGCTGGCGAGGTGGATATCATTCAATCCGTCCCGGCCGAACTGGTCGAAACCCTTCAGCAGACGCCGGGCATCCAGGTGAAAACGGCCCCCGGCACCGAACCGCAGTGGCTGCAACTAAATGTCAAGGCCCCCCTGTTCCAGGACATCAATGTTCGCCAGGCGCTTAACTATGCCGTCGATAAGGATTTGATCATCGAGGCTGTTTACGGTGGCCGGGCCGTGGCCCTGCCGGGTCCACTGTCGCCGTTTAACGGGTTTGTTAACAAGGCGTTGAAACCTTACGCCTACGATCCCGATAAAGCCCTGTCCCTGTTGGCCGAGGCCGGCTGGAGTGACAGCGACGGCGATGGGATGCTCGATAAAAACGGCCAGCCCTTCACCTTCACCATTGACACCCTGGAAGACTGGCGAACCCTGGCCGAGGCGGTCGCCGGTATGTTCCGGGAGATTGGGCTTGATGTCAATGTCCGCTTCTGGGAGTACAGCGTCGTTAAAGACCAGCTCCTGGCCTGCGAGCGCCAGGCTTTCCTGGACGATTGGGGTGACTCGGCTTTCGACCCGGTCGGGCATTTTGAGGCCAAGTGGCATACCTTTATTGAGGGCCAGCCTTACGGTCGGGGCAACCTTATGTGCTACAGCAACGCCCGGGTGGATGAACTGATCAAAGCCGGCGAGACGGAGGCCGACTCGGTCAAACGCCAGGAAATTTACGACGAGGCCCAGCAGATCGTCTACGATGATGCTCCGGCCGTTTTCCTGATCCTGCCGGAGGTGGCCGAGGCCGCTTCGGAGCGAGTTCAAAATTGGGAGCCAGCTTCAGACGGCCGGATCAACCTGCACGATGTTTGTTTAACTGCGCAGTAATATGAAAGCCGTCAAAATCCTGGAGCGGGTCCTGTATACCATCCCGATTATGCTCGGCGTGGCCGTCATCGTTTTTATCTTCATGCGCCTTACTCCCGGCGACCCGGTCGATATTATGATGGGCCAGGGTGGGGCGATTTCGACCGGCGAGATCGAAAATCTACGCCACGAATTTCACCTGGACGAGCCGATTGTCACCCAGTTGTGGTACTTCCTTGGCGATGCGATACGCGGCGACCTGGGTTTTTCCTACATCAAAAAACAGCCGGTAACCAGCCTCATCGCCGACCGGCTGCCGGCGACGATTGAACTGGCGCTGGGCGCCTTGCTGTTTGCCCTGGCCATTGCCCTGCCCATCGGTATCATCTCGGCGGTCCAGCAAAACTCGCTGTTGGACCGCCTCAGTATGGCCAGCGCCTTTGTCGGTATCTCTATGCCAAATTTCTGGCTGGGCCTCATTTTTATCCTCTTCTTTTCGGTTTATCTCAAGTGGCTGCCGGTCCAAGGACGGATTGCCTCAGACATCAGGCTGGAGGCCATCACCGGTTTTTACCTGCTAGATAGCCTGCTGACCGGTAACTGGCCGGCCTTATGGAGCAGCTTCAAACACCTGCTCCTGCCCTCGCTTACTCTGGGAGCGGCTGTAGCCGCCATTGTCGCCCGAGTACTCCGATCGAGTATGCTGGAAATCCTGCGGGCTGACTATGTTAAACTGGCCCGGGCCAAAGGCGCGCCGGAGAGCTACGTTGTCCTGAAGCATGCGCTTCGCAACGCCCTGATCCCAACTGTCACCGTCGTCGGCCTGCAAGTAGGTGTCCTGCTGGGAGGTAACATGATCGTCGAAGCCGTCTTTGGCTGGCCTGGCCTGGGCCGGCTGGTGGTCGAGGCCATCTTCAACCGGGATTTTCCCCTGGTTCAGGGGGCGGTGATGGTTTACGCCTTCACCTTTGTGACGGCGAACCTGGTGGTGGATGTGATGTATACGTATCTCAATCCGAAGATAACGATGTGAAAGGGGGGACTGGAGGGAACTTCGCCCCCTCCAGTCCCCCTCAAAGAGGAATGGTTGAATGAATGTAGCTCCTTCTATTGAACCCGTCTCCCCCTGGTACTCCTGGCAAATCCGGCTGAACTTGTGGCGGCGGAACCTGACCGGCTTCCTGGGTGAGCTAAGCCGGCATCCTATTGCCTTACTGGGCGGGGTTATCGTGCTGCTGTTTATCTTGACCGCCCTCTTCGCCCCACAATTTACCGTCCACAACCCAGAGGTAGGCAGTCTGCGCCAGCGCCTCCTGCCGCCGGCCTGGGCGGCGGCGGGGAGGCCGGCGTTTCTCCTGGGTACCGATGCCCAAGGCCGGGATTTACTCACCCGGATCATTTTCGGCACGCGTATCTCACTGCTGGTCGGCGTGCTGACGGTAAGCATCTCGGTCCTGGTTGGTACCGTCCTCGGCGCCCTGGCCGGTTATTACCGGGGCTGGCTGGATACCTGGTTATCTCGTTTTGCCGACCTGCTGATGGCCTTCCCTTTTCTCATCTTTGCCATCGGCGTCATGGCCTTTAGCGGGCCGGGTTTCGCCAACCTGATTATGGCCCTGACCTTTAAGGGCTGGGTCGAGTTCTACCGGCTGGTCCGCGGGGAGATGATGGCCGAAAAGACGAAGGAGTACGTCGAGGCGGCTCGCGCCCTCGGTCGCAGCCACCCGGCTATCATGGCCGCCGAAATCCTGCCCAACATTATCCAGTCGATTTTTGTTGTGGCGACGCTACGGATGGGCTTTTTTATCGTTACCGAGGCCTCGCTCAGCTTCCTCGGCCTGGGTATCCAGCCGCCCACACCGGCCTGGGGTTCGATGGTGGCCGAGGGCCGCAACGTGATGCTGACCGCCTGGTGGGTTTCGACCTTACCCGGCCTGGCTATTCTGCTGCTGGTCCTCTCGCTCAATGTTTTTGGCGAAGGGCTGCGTGATATCCTCGACCCAAGATTGAAGGTAGAGTGAAAGGATCGGATGAACCAAAACAAGCCGCCGTTACTTCAACTCAAAAATCTTACTACCGTTTTTCCCACCCGGCGCGGCCCGGTGACGGCTATTAACCGGATCAACCTGCGCCTGGGTAAAGGGGAAATCCTGGGCATCGTCGGCGAGTCGGGCAGCGGCAAAAGTACGGTGTTGCTCTCGATCCTGCGGCTGATTGCCCGACCGGGCCGGATTGCCGAGGGCGAGGTCATTTTCCAGGGGCGTAACCTGCGTGACCTGCCGCAGCGGGCGATGCGGGACATCCGGGGTAAAGAAATTGCGATGATCTTTCAAGACCCACTGAGTACCCTGAACCCGGTGTTTCCCGTCGGCGAGCAGATCCGCGAGGCACTCCGCCTGCATGGGATCGTCAAAGGTCCATCGGCCGCTTTACCCTGGCCCCTGGATGGGGTCCGGCGAAACTTGGAAAAAAAACGAGCGTTGGAAGTGATGGCCGAGGTGGGTATTCCCGCGCCCGAAACCCGTTACCAGGCCTACCCTCACCAGTTCTCCGGGGGGATGCAGCAGCGGGTGCTCATCGCCATTGGCCTGGTCAATGAACCGGCCATTCTCCTGGCCGACGAGCCGACCACGGCCCTGGATGTCACCATCCAGGCCCAGATTGTCGACCTGATGAGCCGGATCAACCATAGCCATGGCACCAGCATCATGTTGGTGACCCACAACCTGGGCCTGGCGGCCGAGTTCTGCCATAACATTGCCGTGATGTACGCCGGCCGGGTCGTCGAACGCGGCCCCACCGACCAGGTCATCGAAGAGCCAAAACATCCCTATACCCGGGGCCTGCTGGCCTGTATCCCCCGCCTGACCGGCAAGGACCAGGCCATCCAGCCTATCCCCGGCAACGTGCCCGATTTGATCGATCTGCCGGCCGGCTGCGCTTTTGCCCCTCGCTGCCCCATCGCCCAACCGGAGTGTGGGCAAGCCGACCTGCGCCTGCGGGCGGTTACGCCGGGCCATTACGCCCGCTGTATTCTCTACGAGGACGGCGAACGGTATACCCCGGAGGAAGAGAGCCGGGACGAGTTATAGTGTGTCTGAGGAGCGTGGATGATAAGTAACACCCAACCCCTATTACCCTATGTAGCTGTGGATACAGCCGCGACAACAGATCAGCCCGTAACACACCCAACTGCTGTCCCTCTCATCGAGGCCAGGGAGATCAAAAAGTATTTCCCGATCCGATCCAGCCTGTTAGCCCGGCTGTTAACTCGGCAGCGGGATCACCTGGTTAAGGCCGTCGACGGGGTGAGCCTAAAGATCTGGCCGGGTGAAACCGTTGGCCTGGTGGGTGAGAGCGGCTGTGGCAAAACGACGCTGGGACGAGTAATGGCCCGCCTCTACGAACCAACGGCCGGCCAGCTTTTCTTCCGGGGTCAACCTGTGACCGGCGACCGGATTATGCTGCCCCGTGAACGTTCGACTGCCCCTCTGACCAGTCAGCTCTTGTTTGACGAGTCGGCCACCGTGAGCCAGCCCGACGATGGGACCTTGGACCAGGCGCAAACTTCTCCACTTAGTTTCTCCCGGCTCACCCAGATCATTTTCCAGAACCCGTACTCATCACTCAATCCACGCAAAACCGTGCGGGACATCATCGGCGTAGCCCTGTGTCACCGGGGTATTTCCACTGCCCGGACTCGCGAGGTTGAAACATTACGCATGCTGAAACGGGTTGGCTTGAGCGAGCATCACATCGACGCCTATCCCCACCAGTTCTCCGGCGGTCAGCGCCAGCGAATCGGGATTGCCCGCACCCTGGCCATACAGCCCCAATTTATCGTCGCCGACGAGCCGGTATCATCGCTCGACGTTTCCATCCAGGCCCAGGTGATTAACCTGCTGGAAGAGCTTCAGCAGGAGTATCACCTGACTTACCTCTTTATCGCTCATGATTTGAGCGTGATCTACTACCTGAGCGACCGGGTCGCGGTCATGTACCTCGGCCAGATCGTTGAAGAGGCGGCTACCCAAACACTGTTTGCCAACCCCCTTCATCCCTACACCCAGGCGCTGCTAGCCGCCATCCCCGTGGTTGACAAGACGGCCCGCCGCGAGCGGATCATACTGACCGGCGCCGTACCCAGCCCCATCGATCCGCCCGCCGGCTGTCCCTTTCACACCCGCTGTTTTGTTAAAAAGGGATCGGTGTGCGAGCATGAACGGCCGCCCTTTTTTGAGCAAAACGGACAGAAGGTGGCCTGCTGGCTGTATGAGTAGGTCTGATTTTTGTCTGAGGGTAAACATTCTGTAAAAAGATAACCGTACTTTATTGACTTCCTCCCGGTTGATTTTATAATGAGGTCAGTAGCTACAAGCCCGGTTTGGAGCTTAGATGAAATTCGAGGCAACCTTTTTGTGCCTGTTTCTAATCTTTTTATCGGACTGTGGCTGATGGTCAGCTTCCTCCTGGCAGTGATTGGAGGTTGGTCCCGCTTGGCTCGAGCTTCTCGAAAAGAAAACCCTCCCAACCTGCCAACTTTCTAACCCGTTTTTTAAGGAGAACAAAATGTTAAAAAGAAGTCTACGCTGGCTTGTGATCGGGTTGATCTCAGGGGTAGTTTTGATCTTAGCCGTTTATCTCCGGGACATGCAGCAAGCCTACGAACGGGTTCGGGGCAAGAGTACGGTCA
>CAZUNT010000079.1:0-30176 GCA_964622215.1 uncultured Caldilineaceae bacterium | reverse complement strand
CTGACTACTGACTACTGTTTACTATTTTCTAGGGAGTTCGTTAAATACCGGTCAAAAATTTCGGCCGCCCGAAAGCCGGGTCAGGGTAGGTGTAAAAGCCGCGCCCGCTTTTGACCCCTAAATAACCCTGATCCACGTACTGCTTTATGAACTCGGCGTTCTTTTGCAGTTGGGGGGCGCCCAGTGTCCTGGCCCAATAAACCACGATATGCCAGGCCGTATCCAGGCCCACCCCATCCAGTATGCCAAAGGTCGTACAATACCACCTCATAACCGTAGCGGGCACACTGCAAACCAATCTCCAGGCCCATCGTGCCCGCCCCAACAATAAGAATCTGTCGAATATCTTCAATTTTCATCGAGCAGATCCCGGTTTAAAAATTCTGACCGGCATCCCGGATAGGGAAAAACCTGGAGGCCGGTCAGAACAAGAGTTTATGGTTAGGCTGGATTAATAGGCCGGCTTAAAACAACGGGATCATTTGATAAACGCCCAAAGCCGCTAACGCCAGCGAAAGGCTGGTTAAGGGAGCTATAGTGGATGCCGGAGGGTCAATAAAGGTATCACCGTGAACTAAAAGGGTGTTCGCTATAAATACACCCCAAAAGGCCGCCAACACCCCAAACAAAGCCCCCCAAACAAGGCTTCCACTGGCTCCGGCTGCCACCGCCGCGCACAAAGAGATATGGTGAGTAACCGGAATTTTAGCGCCAAATTGGAGCAGGACCAGGCTGGCGGCAGATAAACCAAACGCTAAAAGAGCGCCACCCTTGTCAGGTAGAGCCAGGACAAAGGCCGATGACATGATGCCCACGCCCAGGCCAATGACCAGGAGTTGGAGCGGGTCGTTTGCCCAGGGCAGCCACTGGGTGGCTTCATTGGGAGCATAGCGGCTTTGCCCGCCCGCCACTTTACCAAAAACGCCGGTTTTGCCCCAAATCAACCGGGCAATAATAGCCGAGGTCACTACCGTCAAGGCAACCGTGTCGGTCCAGGGAAACCCTACCAGGCTAAAAACCCAGTTGATAACATAACCAACTAACCCAAAAATTCCGCCTACCAGCAAAACATCAGGGCTATTCAAACCCATTAAACCTACGCCTATATCTTTCCCGTTCGCCAATTTTCCTTTGTTGGCGGCATAAGCGGCGGCAGCAACCCCAGCCGCAAAGCCCCCCACGTGAGGCCCAAATATGCCAAAGGCAATCGTCCCAAACCAGTCGCTTCCGCCCCCGGCAGCCTGAATAGCTACCCCCACCAAAACCAGGAAGCCGACAAATATAAAGGCGGGTAGCGCGCCGAAGGCTGCGCCCAAAATTCCACCGCCAAAAGCTGCGATTAAACTGACAATATTAAACATTTTAAAAATCTACTCCTTTGTAAGTTTAATAAAATACGTTAAGCAAAAAGAAATTTTGTGGCATTTTTGAGTGTAGTTGAACCCTGCTCGACACCTCCTTTATTGTTTTAGCTCATCGAGTTATAGTATAATGCTCGATAAGTTGAGCTAACTACCCCTAGCCAATAGGGGGACTATGTAGAGGCGTGGTGAGGGATCACACCTCCACATAGCCGGGTGAGAGAAAAACGAACCCGGGCAGTCACCAGGCCCAGGTATTTTCACAAGTCCCCCTGCCGGGACAATCCTCATTATATGGGGGTTAAGCTGGAGAAAGTTCAGAAAAAGTTTAGAAAAATTCTGAAAAAAGTGAGGCAACCGTAAATTTGGATAAACCTCAAGCCGACATGCCGAATGAAAAGGCGATTCGCCAGGTATTCAAAGACTGGACCTCGCTTAAAGCATTGGGCTGCCACCCCCTGGCTAACCTGAATATTGTCAAGGAACGACACCGCGTCGCCGGTTACACCCAAACCCCCGCCGGTCGCGGCCTGGCTTTGCGCGAAGTATTGCAGACCGCGTTGGAAAACCTCAAACCCGATGCCGGCCCGCCTGAACCTGAGCAAAAAAAGTGGCGGCCCTACATTATCCTGGATGAGCAATGCGTACAGGGCCGCAACCCTGACTGGGTCGCCGCACAACTGCATGTATCAAAAGGCACCTACTATACCGAGCAAAAACGAGCCTTGGCCATGCTGGCCGATATTTTGCACAAGTGGGAAGAGGAACAGCAGGGCCAGGCGTCTGAACCGAAGAACGGCCATGCCGCCAGCCGGGTTCCGTTTTTGGCCCCCCCCCGACCGGCGCATAAGCTGATTGGCCGCGCCGACCTGCTGGCTGAACTTAAACAACGCTTGCTCAACGGCGAAGATAGGGCCCTGACAGCGCTCAACGGCCTGCCGGGGGTGGGTAAAACGACGCTGGCCATTGAACTGGCTCACGACCCGGAGGTTCTGAGCCATTTTTACGATGGTATCCTCTGGACCGGACTGGGCCGCCAGCCTGATGTGCTGGCCGCGCTGGGCATCTGGGCCGCCGCCGTAGGGGTATCAGCCGAGGTCGTGGCTAATTGCTCTCATTTGGCCGACCGCGCCGCCGCCATCCATGCAGCCATTGGCCTGCGCCGGATGTTGCTGATTATCGATGATGCCTGGGAGATCGAGGCCGCCCTGGCTTTTAAGGTCGGCGGCCCCAATTGCGCTCACCTGGTCACTACCCGCCTGGCCAACGTGGCCCTGGATTTTGCCGGTGAAAAAGTTAGTGTCATCCGCGAGCTTGATCTGGCCCAGGGCTTGAACCTGCTGGCGCAATTGTCCCCCCGCGTCGTTGAAGCCGAGCCAGGCGAAGCCCAAATCTTGGTTCAATCCGTAGGCGGCCTGCCCCTGGCCCTGATCTTGATGGGCAGTTATCTGCGCAAACAGAGCTACAGCGCCCAAACCCGGCGCTTACACGAAGCTATGACCAGGCTGCAAGCCACCGAAGCCCGTTTGCAGTTGGCCCAACCCCAATCGCCGCTGGAGACATCCCCCACCCTACCCATTGATATACCCCTGTCTCTGCAAGCGACCATTGGCCTCAGCCAGACCTCCCTGGACGAGACAGCCCATCAAGCCCTGCTGGATCTATCGCTTTTCCCGCCCAAGCCTAACACCTTCTCCGAAGCCGCCGCTCTGGCCGTAATGGCTGCCCCGGTCAGCGTGCTCGACACCCTGGTTGACCATAGCCTGGTGGAGAGTGCAGCCCCGGATCGTTATACCCTCCATCAAACCATTGCCGATTATGCCGCTCTGCAGAGGGTCAATACCAAAGCAACCGAAAGATTGGTTAATTATTTTGTCCAGTATGTAGAAACACATCTGATGCAACATGAGGCCCAGGAGCCAGAATTCACCAATATTTTAACGGCTCTTGAAATCGCCTATAAGGCCAATCTAAGTAACCTGCTAATTCGGGGAGCCAACGCCTTCCACCCCTATCTGGAAACACGGGGGTTATATCAGTTAGACGAGCAGCACCTCCGGCGAGCCTATCGAGCCGCAAAAAGCCGCAGCAACAAAATCAGCCTGGCTATGATTTTATACAGTCTGGGTGATTTACATATTAAATTGGGGCAATTTAAAGAGGCCCAGGCTTACTTTCAGCAAAGTATCACCCTGGCCCGGGCCATCCAGTCTCGCCAAATTGAAGCAAAAGCTTTATTTGACCTGGGTTTAGCCTCCTGGTATCGCAGTGGCAAGGCTGAGGACAGGAATTACTTTGAGCGGGCCTGGTATCTCTTCCAGGAGTTGGACGACAAATCAAACCAAGGCTACGCTCTCAACGGTCTCGGTTATGCCTGTGTGGAAACAGGCGAATTCCACCAGGCCAAAGCTTATTTGGCCCAGGCGTTGACTGTTTGCCGTGAAAGTGGCAATCGGCGGGGTGAGGGCTGGGCGCACTTTAACCTGGGCACAGCCTATCTGCCGTTGGGCGATTTTGCCCTGGCTAAAGCCGAGTGGGAGCAATGTCTGGCCATCTACCGGGAGATTAATGACCGGCGGGGTGAGGGCTGGCTCCTCTGCAACCTGTGGCGTTTCTATCGCCAATTAGGCCAGCACGATCAGGCCCAGACCATCTGCGAGCAAGCCCGGCAAATCTTCGTTGAAATAGGTGATTACTTTGGCCAGGGTTTTGCCACGCACGATTTGGGCTTGATTGCTTCTGATAGGGGCGATGAGGCTGCGATAACGCTCTTCCGGCAGAGTTTGCAGCTTTTCCTGCGGATAGGCTGCCGTACCGGTGAGTCCCAAAACTATCACAGCTTGGGGGTCTGGCACAGGCGGCACAGCGATTATGCCCAGGCCATAAGTTACCTGGAGCGGGCGCTAAAAATCCGGCGGGAGACTGGCTATAACCGGGGGGAAAGCAAAGCTTTGGTCCAACTCGGGCTGGTCTACTCCTGCTTGGAAGAGCGACAGCTTGCCCTGGACTATTGCTGGCAAGGCTTCCGTATCGCCCAGAACATTGATGCCCGCCCCCATCAAGCCTACACCCTGACTAGCCTGGGCCATGTCTTGACCGGTTTAGGCCGGTTGGACGAAGCTACGGTTGCCTACCAGCAGACCATTGTTTTGCGGCACAAGTTGGGCCAGTTCCACCTGGCCCTTGAACCCCAGGCCGGGTTGGCCCGCGTTTTACTGGAACGAGAAAATCTGCCTCAAGCTCAAATCCAGGTAGATGGGATTTTGGCTTACCTGGCCAAACAAGGCATTTCCCCTGGTTCGGGGCGTATGCCTGCCGGTATTGACGACCCCGACCTGGTTCTCCAAATTTGCTGCCGTGTCCTCCAGGCCAACCACGATCCGCGCGCTCAGATGATGTCTCATTTGGGTGTGTTCCAAACGAGTTGAAGTTATTAATGACCCCTTCGCTGCCAGGTCATTCCCGGATAATCTCGGTAAAAGCCGGCCGCTTCGAGGAGCGGCTGGCCGGAACTCCCCAACACCGGCCGGTTGTTCCAGGTTTCAACCGTCACCCGCCGCTCGAAGCGGCTTAAATGCTCCAACAACACCGCCAGCGCCCGTTGGATGAGCGCCTCGTCGGCTCCTTGCAGGGTGGTGAGATTAGCCCCGGTATTCTCGGCGACAAGCGCAGGCAGGCCGCGCTCCTGCACTAACCAGGTCGAAGGTAGACGAGAGAAAGTTAAGGGATCGCCGCCGGTTATCTGCGGGGCTTGCTCCAGGGCCGGGCCGTACAAGTTGGCCGGGTCGGCCGCGTTGAGGACTACCAGGCTCTCGCCGTCGGTACTTTCCCCGATCTCCCCCCGGCCGGCCCGCAGCCGCTCGACTACCTCCGGCAGGGCAAATTGCACTCCCGGCAAACCCTGCACAAAATAGCCCCGCCGGACCTCGCCGCGTAATTCCAACCGCTGTAACTGCTGGTAAATGGAAGTCCACTCCCAGCGGCCCATCTCGTTATCCAGGCTGGTATGAGTGACAACGCCATAACGAGCCAGCAATTGGCGGGCCTGTTGGGCGGCTCGTTCGTCGGGCAATACCGTTTTGCCCAACACCCCAAAACGATGCACCAGAGTCCAGCGCCCTTCCTCAAAAGGCTGACGTCGTGGCTCGTCGGCCTGGCTCAACCGCTCTCGCACTCGGCGCTTGGCCGATTGGTACTCGCTCCGGCTGGGACGGCGTAACCCCTCCGCTCGCGCCGGGCGCGGTCCCATACGTTCGGCCAACTGTGCTTCCAGGGAGCTAAAGGGGGGGCGCTCCACAGCCGTTCTACTTCCGACCTGCTGAACCAGGTGCCGCATCACTGCCATGTTGTCATTAGTGACCAATCCGGCCATAACCAGCTCGACCAGAGCCATTTCAGCCGCCTCGGTTGCCAGATTGAGCGCAGCCCGAATATCGGCCAGAAAGACAGCCCCTTCACTTTTGAGGAAATTGTAGATAGCGCGGGCCGGCTCGCTCAGGCTGGTCAAATCGTCTGGAACCGGCTCCAAAAACACATCGCCCTCCCCCCGAAACAGCAAACGAATTCGCCCCCGCCGGGGGTCGATCCCGCCCGAACCGATCCAGATCAACTCGCCGCTCTGGCTCAAGGCCGCCAATTCCGCCGGTTCGTAGCGGGTCAGCCGCAGCGGCAAAACATCACGCTCCCACACCCGGCCGACAATGGGGGCGGCCCGCAACTGCTGCAACACCTGTCGCAGCGCCCCTGGACCGGCGAGCCGGTCCGCCGGGTAGAGATGCTGCCAGCGGGCCAGAAAATCGGCATAAACGGAGAAGGGCACGGGCTGCACTTCTCGGCGCAAGAGGGTCAAGGTGCGGCGATGTATCTGCTCCAGCGTGCGCCGGTCGACAAATTCATTCTCAGCTTCGGCTGGTCCACCGGCCGGGGTAAAGCGGCCGGAGGCCAGGTGGCGGGCGGTCACTAACCGGTCGAGTTCGCTTTGCAGCCAATCGGCCGGGAAGTCATAGCGGGCGGTGATCGCCGGGAGTGTGACCGGGCCGGCCTGGGCCAGCCAGCGTTCCAGAATCCGGCGGCGGGCTTCATCCCCCGCTAAGAGCGCAGAGGTTTCCGAAACCTCTGCGGTTTCTTGATATCTAAAAGCCGCCTCATATTCCGGCGTATATTCAGCCGCCACCCACCGCCGGGCCAGGCCCCGGCTGGTTGGGATAGCCAGTTCTACAATCCGGCCTGACCCGGCTAGTTGAGCGATCCAACCGGATGGGTCTACCATAGCCCGTTCGGCCAGTTCCACTGAGGTGAGATCGCCCAATTGTTGGAGTAAAACGGCCAGTTCCTCCGCCGTCCGGGCCTGGGCGATGGGGCTGGTGTGCTGCAAACGCGCATGCACCTCCTGGATGGCTTCAGGCCGGAGCAACTCCGCCAGATTAATCCCCTGGAGCAAATCTTGCAGCAGTTCCCGACTGGCGGCCAGGGTTTGCAACTGGCGCTCGGCCCGGGGAGTATCCCACTCGTACATGTAGACGCTGACGAAATCCCACAACAGGCTTTGCGCCACCGGCGAAGGCGTCAGCGACTCGACCAGGATAACCTGGATGTCGCCTGTTTGAATGTTGGATAGCACCTCTTCCAGGTGGGGCAGGTCGAGCACGTCCTGCAAGCAGTCCCGGTAGGTTTCGGCGACGATAGGAAAATCGTCAAAACGGCGTACGGTTTCCAGCAGGTCTTTCGCCCGCAGTCGCTGTAGCCAGAAAGGAGTGCGCTTTCCCCCCCGCAGGCCAGGCAACAGCAGGGCGCGGGCCGTATTCTGGCGGAATTGCGCCCCAAAGACCGCCGAATCGGGCAGCTCTCGTAAGATACGCTCGCGGGCCTCTGCCGGCCCCAGCGCCGAAACGAGATCAAGCGGAAATTCGGCCTCCGCCTCCGGGCAGCGCAGCAGGATGCCGTCGTCGTTAGTCTGCACCTCGACGTTGATGCCGCTGCGTTCTCGCAGCATGCTGGCCAGGGCCAAACCCCACGGTCCGTTGACCCGCCCGCCAAAGGGGGAATGGACTACCAGGCGCGGGTCGCCCATCGCGTCGTCGAAGACCTCAACCAGCACGGTCCGATCCGATGAAATGGCCCCGGCCTTATCCAACTGGCCGGCTACATAGAACAACACGTGCCAGGCCGAGTTGCTATCCAGGGCATACAACTTTTGCAGCCAGGTCAATACCTCCTGGACTGCCGGAGTATCACGTTTTTCCTGAATGTCTCTGAACTCGGCCAATTCCAGCCTGGCCTGCACCTCGTGCAGCCGCTCGGCTACAGCGCGCCGGAAAGCGCCCACCTTTCGCCCCAATTCATAGGGCCGCCAGGGATAATCACCGCGCCAGAAAGGCATTCGTGGGGTGACGCCGGCCGCCTCGGCCACCATTACTTTGTCGTCGGTAATTTCCAGCACCCGCCAGACTTGTGAGCCGAGCATCAGGGTATCGCCCACCCGCGTCTCGTAGACAAACTCTTCGTCCAACTCACCCAGCTTGGTTTTGCCGTCGCCCAGGTAAGCGCCAAAACTGCCCCGGTCGGTGATTGTGCCGCCGTTGGTCAAGGCCAGCAAGCGTGCGCCGGGCAGAGCAGCCATTTTATTATTGACCGGGTCCCAGGCCAGGCGAGGCCGCAGTTCCCGCCGGGTCTGATTGGCATAACGGCCGGCCAACATCTCCAGGACGGCCTGGAAAACGCGCGGGGTCAGCTCTTGATAGGCGTAGGTGCAGCGAATCAGGTCAAACAGCGCCTCGACCTCCCAGGTTTCCACCGAAACCATGGCCACAATCTGCTGGGCCAGCACATCCAGGGCGTTGCGAGGGGTATAGGTCGGCTCGACTTCACCTCGGAGCATCCCCCCGGCAATGGCGGCGGCTTCCATAACATCCTCGCGGTGGGTAGGAAAGATACGGCCGGCGCTGGTCTGGCCGACGAGGTGACCGGAACGCCCCACCCGCTGTAACCCCTGGGCCACGGACTTGGGCGATTGGAGTTGCACCACCAGGTCAACCGAGCCGATATCAATGCCGAGTTCTAGCGACGAGGTCCCTACCAGGGCCGGCAACCGGCCGGCCTTGAGGTCGCGTTCCATTTCCAGGCGGGTTTCTTTGGCCATACTGCCGTGGTGAGCGCGAATGGGGTTGGTATGGCCTCCGGTTCCGGCCGCCATTATGCCAATACCCTTAGCCACCCCACCGGCGATCATGCCGGAGGCTTGGCCGGCCGCTTCGGCAGCGAACTGCTCGTTGAGCCAGTCGGCGGTGCGCTCGGCCAAGCGGCGGTTGTTGGCAAAGATCAGGGTGGTCTGGTGCTGCCGGATCAATTCGCTGACATGGGCGACGACCGCCGGCCAGATGGAGTCGCCGGGCAGGGAGCGAAAATCCTCCACTACGGTTTCGACCCGCAGATCAAGCGCCTTTTTATAACCGGCCTCGACGATGGTCACGGGCCGGGGCTGTAAGATTCTGCCGGTTTTCTCCTCCAAAAACAGATCGCCGGCCGCCGACTGCTGACTACCGAAAGGCATTTTTGTCGTCGGCGATACACCGGAGGTTTGTGATGATACCTCGACCCAGTCGTTGCCCCCCAGGAAGCGGGCGACTTCGTTCAACGGCTGGATGGTAGCCGATAAACCAATCCGTTGGATAGGCTGGGCGGCAAAATGCTGAAGCCGTTCCAGGCAAAGGGAGAGGTGGACGCCACGCTTGTTGCCGGCCAGGGTGTGAATTTCGTCCACGATGACGGTGCGGACGGTGCGAAACATCTCCCGCGCTTTGGGGCTGGTCAGCAGCAAGTAGAAAGATTCCGGGGTGGTGATGAGAATCTGGGGTGGGGTGCGCAGCATAGCCTGGCGTTCGCGTTGGGGCGTATCGCCGGAGCGAACGGCGACTTCAATGGTGGGGATGTCGAAATGCTCTTGCCTGGCTCGCTGGCGGATCCCGGTCAGAGGAGCGCGCAGGTTGCGCTGGATATCGTTATTCAGCGCCTTCAACGGTGAGATGTAGACCAGGCGGAGGGGCAGGGCGCTCTTTTTGTCATCCGGTTCGTCAGCCGGACGCCCGGCCCATTCGCGGTAGAATTGATCAATTCCCCATAGAAATGCAGCCAATGTTTTGCCGGAACCGGTGGGGGCCAGGATTAACGTATGCTCACCGCGTTGGATCGCCGGCCACCCTTGGGCTTGGGGTGGGGTTGGCTGGCCGAAGGTTTCCTCAAACCAGCTTCTGACGGGCAAGCTAAAGGTAAGCAACGAGTTTTTGGGATCAACAACATTCAATTCTGTAAGAGACATGGGCCTTCCTGATGAAAATTAATCAATATGATTTTATCATTCCCTCCACAGTCGGACAAACACCATAGACTCAAAGGCTTTTCTCAGGGTATTTTTAACTTAATCCTATATTATCTGCGGTATGATCCGACCGCTGCATTTAACTTTAGTTCTGGATATTTAATTCCAACCCATTAAATCTAATAACAAGGAGAAGAAGGTCAAATGATGTCGCGTTTTATTTCAACTATACTGATGGTAGTCATCCTGGGGGGTGTTTTAGCTGGCTGCACTACGGCAACTGAGCAACAATCCGCGCCGCAATCGGTTGGTGAAACTGCCGCGCCAACCAATACCCCCCCGCCGACTGATACACCGGCTCCGGTTGTCACCGCAGAGCCAACCGCCACCGCAGAGGTAGCCACCCAAGAAACTACCGGCGCGGCTACAACTGAACCGGAAGCAGCAGAGCCAGCGTCCAGTTTGCGCACGTTCCGCCTTGTCCCCGAACAATCGGAAGCTTCCTACCAGGTATCTGAGGAATTTTTTAATCGCCCCGTTGGGCTGGTCAATGCGATTGGCCGCACCAATGCCATCGAGGGTGAATTTCAACTGAATATTAACGGCAACCAGGTCCAATTAGCCGACAATCAGTTCGGCGTAGACCTGCGTACCCTGACCAGCGATGAGGCTCGCCGGGATCAGCGTATCCGCGAGCAATGGCTAGAATCGAACACCTACCCCCTGGCCGAGTTCACCGCCACGGCTATCGAGAATTTTCCGGCCAACGCCGTCGAGGGTCAAGATATTCCTTTCAAAATCACAGGTGATATGACCATTCGAGAGGTCACCAAGCCGGTGACTTTTGACGTGGTTGCCCGCCTGGATGGTCATACCTTCACCGGCACAGCCACAACCAACCTGTTGATGCAGGATTTTGGTTTCGAACCGCCCTCCATTTTGGGGGTACTCAGCGTCACAGATGGGGTAATGGTGACGGTGAACTTTATGGCCCAGGAAACAACGGGATCATCGTCTTAGGCAACCTAATTGGTAGTCAATCTCTAGACGGATAGAGTCTATCTGCCTGATCCATCTACAGTTGTACTGGTAATTCGCCTTCCAGCCTGATGCGCACTAACTCAATCCGAATTATATTAACAACACCACCTCACCTAAAAGTAGCTGCTAAACATATTTTGCACCAGGAAATTGACGATGAGTTCCCAGAAATCACAAGTTATCCAAGAGAGTCTCCTTAGACTTTTACAAGAGCGGCAACAAAATATATTGTCACATTTACCCGCATTTGCCCAAATCACCATTCTATTGTCCGTTTTAGGTTTTGCCGGCACTGTTTTTGTCGGAACGGTTACAAATGCATTTTCTGGCAGGCCGGCGCTGTCTTATTTTTTCCCCTTTCCATCAGATTTAGGTTCGACCATTGCCCTGCTGCTGACCCTTTTTTCCAATATCGTGATGTGGGTATTTGTCGTCTGGTCGCTTTCCTTTGTGCCTTTCATTGCTTATCAAGCTCATAACAGTTCCCAAACCTTAAAAACTAACGTGGTGGTGAAACCTTTCAGATGGGTTCAGCTTTATGCCTCCACCTTTTTGCCAATGATGATCTTTGCTGTCGCCTGGCATAGTATTCTCCCTCCCGGCAATGATAACAATACCGCTATTCGCCATACGACCAGCATTGTCATTCAAATAACCTCTCAAGAAGAAGCTGTCGTTGTCATCGTTGGAGCAATTATCGTTGTTGGGGTGTTGTGGGTTATAAATAGTTTTATCCCTGGTAGTTTTTCAGCCTTACGACTTTCCTTAATCTCAGCGATGCTCTACGCTTCTTTATTTCTAGCTTATGGACGTGGTTATGGGGCTGCCTCTCATGCTGTGGTATTTGGCATTCTAACTTACCTGACGCTGGGAGCTAATCAAATTGAAGAAGTAGGGAGAAGAATGGCTGTTTATGATATTGAGCCTAATACTGCCCAAAAGTTAGAAGAAATTGTAAGACGCGATCAAGAACGCCGCAGCATCCAGGATGAAGCTTTAATCAAACAAGAAGAACATGAAGCGCAAACGGCCATGCATCGGATAGAGCGGACCATTGCTCAAGCTAAAAGCGAAGAGGCGCTTAATGAACAACTCTCAAAAATTCACAAGGAGAAAATCGAACTTAATCGGCAGATGGTCGAGGTCCAACTTAACCTCCTGGGGCAAAGAATTCAGATAATGCACGGCGCCTTTCGAGTGGTATCTGAAGAGTTCACCCACAAAGCCCAGGCTGAAATGGACGAAAAGATCAAATGGCTTGAAGCAAACGCCAAATACTTCTCTCCTGACGAATTAACCGAACAGATGCGGAAACTCAGGCAGGAGATGGATTCGAGTATCCAGGGTATCCCCGAGAGTCTGCAAGAACTTTATCAAGAATTACAAAAGACAGCTTCCCAGCTTGAGATACAAACGCTTAGGTTGTCTGAAGGTTACACCGGCCTTGAGGAAAAAGAGGCCAGGTTGAGCCAGAGTGATGAGCAAATTAAACCTTTGACCGAAAAATTCCAGACGTTTGTTAATGAAAAACAAGTCAACCACCCTGGCGGCTCCACCATAAAATCATTATTGACGACCGTTCAAAATCTCATCGCCAACTCGTCTGAAATTGACTACAAAGACAAATTTGATACAACGGGTTATTTGGCGCTAATTGTCAGCGAGCTAGCCAAAGCTCCAAATCTACAAAACCAGGATAAAATGGTGGATAATTGGAAAAAGGTCATGATAGTAGCAAAAGACATGAGAGGGACAAATAGTATCGTTGTCACTTTAGGCGAGATTCTTGGGCTGCCCACACCTAATAGATAAACAGGGCAATTAAGTGAGCTTACAGCTAATTTTTCCCATAATTGTTTTCTTTTAAATCCTGATACGTTTATAATTCAGTAAAAATAGCAAAACTAACAGGGAGGAATTTATGGCGTTCATTAGCTGGATTATCTTTGGGGCGCTGGCCGGTAGGGCATAAAGTTCAAGTGACTCCGCCGATCCCTTCCCGACTAACCTTCCTGGGCCACGCCACACTGCTGTTTGAATCGGAGGGGGTGCGGCTGATGACCGACCCTATTTTGCGGAGTCGAGTGACTATACTGCGTCATCGCCATCCCCCCGACCGTCTGCTGAGCGCCTCTCCCCTGGATGCCGTCCTTCTGTCTCATCTCCACTTTGACCACCTCGACCTTCCCTCATTGCACCTGTTGGGACCGGCTACCCCGCTCATCGTGCCTGTCGGAGCGGGACGATGGCTGCAGAAGCAGGGGTTTCACCGGGTGGAAGAAATTGCTGTTGGTGAAGCTGTTGCCGTCAAAGGGTTAACAATCAGAGCCACTTACGCCCGACATTCTCGGCAGCGTTATCCACTCGGCCCGGCGGCTGATTGTTTGGGGTTTATTATCGAGGCGGATTACTCTATTTACTTCGCGGGCGACACCGATCTTTTCCCAGAAATGACCAACCTGGCCGCCCGGCTTGACGTGTCCTTGCTGCCGGTGTGGGGCTGGGGACCATTTTTAGGCAAAGGGCACATGGATCCACTGCGGGCGGCCCAAACCCTGCCTTTGCTGCGGCCTCGCCTGGCTATCCCCATTCATTGGGGGAGTTTGCATCCGCTGGGCCTCAACAGATTCAGGCCGCGTTACCTGACTCATCCCCCCCACGATTTTGTGCGATATGCCGCCCAATTGGCTCCGGAAGTCAAAACCTTAATTATCTCACCCGGCCAAACTGTCACCCTGACCGATGTTTTTGGGTAAGTGCTACGGGAACACTGCCGCCAATGATTGACCATTATTTTAATCAAATTCCAAATATCCTGTTGACACTTTACTTCCTGGTTTACTTGTTCGTGGCCTTATATGCCATTATCGTAGCAGTTTTTATGGTGCTGGAAAACCGCAGCCCCCGGCTGACCTTCTCCTGGTTGCTGCTTTTCTACGCTCTCCCTATCCTGGGGGTGGTGATCTATTTTATGTTTGGCCGTGATTACCGCGCCTTCAGCCGGAAGAATAAGTTACTGCGGCAGGAACTGCGCCATATCATCACAAGCAATGAACATCTGGCCGAGGTGGCGGCGAAGCAAGATGAAGAGATTGACCGGCTCAAACAGGCCGGGCCACAGGTTTATGGGCGCGTGCTGGAGCTGCTTCGCCGTAACGGGAGAACCCCACTCTATCCTTGTAACAACTTGGAAATCTTACAAAACGGCGACCAAAAATATCCCCGCCTAATGGGGGATCTAAAAGCGGCCCAACACTCGATCCACCTGGAATACTACGAGTGGGGTTCTGATGCCTTGATGCAGGAGATTAAGCAGATTTTACTCGACAAGGTCAAAGAGGGGGTTGAGATCCGGCTGTTGTATGATCCAGTGGGTAGTTACTATATGCTGCATCGCCGCTATGTGCGCGAGATGAAGACCGGGGGGGTTAAAATGGTCCCCTATTCCCCCTGGTATTTCATTCACACCATTAGCTATCGCAACCATCGTAAAATCGTCGTAATTGACGGACTGATTGGCTACACAGGCGGCCTGAATATGGCCGAAACTTACCTCAAGGGGCCGGAGTGGGGAGATTTCACCGGCTGGCGTGATACCCATGCCCGCTTTACCGGTCAGGCGGTGTGGGGGCTGCAGTCCAGTTTTATCATCCAGTGGTATAACACAACCGGAGAGCAACTATTTGACCCCGCCTATTTTCCTCCCCTGGTCGAAACGCCGGGCTACCTGCCCCTCCAAATCGTCACTTCCGGCCCAGACTCACAGTGGAAAGCCATCCGGCAACTCTACTTTGCGTTAATTACCGCCGCAAAGGACCATATTTATATCCAGTCGCCCTTCTTCATCCTGGACGACAGCCTGGCCGAGGCGCTGAGCGGAGCCGCGCGATCCGGCGTTGACGTGAAAGTGATGCTGGCCCCGGACGGGCCGGATGGCGGCTTTGCTTACCGGGCTGGGTACACCTATGCTCAGAATATGGCCGAAGCCGGGGTGCAGATATTTTACTATCAGGGTGATTATTTCCATGCCAAAACGATCAATGTCGACTCGGTCCTCTGCTCCACCGGTTCGGCCAATATGGATATCCGCAGTTTTACCATCAATTACGAATTAAACCTGGTTGTTTATGACCAAAACACGGCCCAATCGTTAGCTCAGGATTTCCTCAACGACCTAGACCACTGTTCTAAATTTGATGTCAAATTATACAAACAAAGCAATCTACTGGGCCGCGTGCGCGACTCTATCTTCCGGTTAGCCTCACCTTTGCTGTAAAATCAGTAGACCGCAGCACCCTGAAACGTGTATCGCAAGGATGTGCTGCGGTCTACTGAGAATCAGTATTGAATCACCGACAAATTATAAAGCGGGACATTACTCCGGATATAGTAGCCAGAAACCCAGCCCCGGAAATTGTAAGAGGCTTCTACCTTGAGCCATGTGCCCGCGTAATTACGTCCCAGCAAGCGAACTTCCTCACCTCGATACAACAAGGCCAGCACTGGATAATTTAGGCCAGGTCCGGAGCGAACATTCAATCTGTAAGCAGCCACCAGGCCAAACGCGTCGGCAGGCGGGGATGGCGGTGGAGGGGGGGGCGGCGTGCTGCCTGAAGTCCAGGACAGTTGCGCCTGCGCCCCGCCCACATTCTCGTAATATTCCATTTGGATCATAATTGAACCGCCCGGCAGGTAAATATCGCCGGTGTAGGTCCGGGGAGACTGATCTTTCCAGGCGTCAATCAAGGTGTGGCCGTTGACAAACAGGCGCGCCCCATCGTCAACGGTCATAATAAAGTGATAGTTGCCGGGCTGTAAATTGACCGACTGGCTCCAGCGAGCCGAGAAACCGTCGGCGTCTACCCCCGGCGCGGGAGAGCCACCACCCCAATTGAAATCAATTCTTGACTCATCCCGGACCACAACCGGGGGGCCACTCAGCGACTTGTTGTTATAATACTCACCCCGCCAGTTATAAATGGGTTGGGGAGGTTGGGGAGATGGTGGGGTCTGCGACCATGAGAACCGGATGACAGCCTCACCATAACTTTCAAAATACTCTATCCGGACCAAGTGATGTCCCGATCCCAGGTATTTTTGGGCGGTATACGTAGTTGCACCTTGCTCCCGCCACTGATCAATCAACAATTCATCGTCTACCCACACCCGAATACCATCGTCGGCTGTAACCGAGATATAGTAGGTGGCGGGGGGCACATCAATATAGCGCAACCAGCGGGCTGAGAACTGGTCGGCATTGACGCCGGGAGCAGGGGAACCCATACCCCAACTGTGGTCCAGGTTAGAATCAGAAAATTGGGTGGCGGGTGGGCCGGAGAGAGTTGGGTTATTCCAATACGTTACCTGCCAGGTGGGATCGGTATGCTGGGGGGTAATAGGTCCTTCTTGAGCCAGAGCTGTATGGGTCATCCCCAAGGCCAAGAGCAACCCGACCAGGAAACGAAAGTATTTACTCATAATTACCTCCTACTTCATTGTTTGGTTGTTAATGAACAGATGCAAGACATTATTTGTTTATTAACCTGTTCGGGATAATCAGCAAAATTTTAATCGGACACAGATTTCACAGATAAACACAGATTTTTCCTTTTATCTTTTTGACATAATCTGTGAAATCTGTGTAAATCTGTGTCCTATTCCCTTATCCCGAACTGAGGTTATTACATAGACGTATTCCAGATGAAAAAAGTTCCCTTTATATCGAACGAGTCAAAAGATAAAGAGTGTTGGTTGACTTATTTCCGGCTCAAGCTACGATATAGTATACGCAAATTTCGGCAAAAACTTTACTGTTCAGCTATCCTTGATCTAGAGGCAATAGGAGGCCAAATGTCCGATAAATTGGAATTAGCCACTCTGGGGGCTGGCTGCTTTTGGTGCGTGGAAGCAGTCTTTCAAGAATTGAAGGGGGTGCAACAAGTTGTATCTGGGTACGCTGGAGGTACGGTTGACCATCCTACCTATAAGCAGGTTTGCACCGGCACAACGGGCCACGCCGAAGTAATCCAAATCACCTTTGAACCCGAAGTCATCTCCTTTGAGGATTTGCTCTACGTCTTCTGGCGTACCCACGACCCCACAACTTTGAACCAGCAGGGCGCGGATGTCGGCCCGCAATATCGCTCCGCCATTTTCTATCATGACGAGGCGCAAAAAACCATCGCCGAAAAATCCAAACAAGAAACTGAAACCTCCGGTCTGTGGCCTGATCCGATTGTTACGGAGATCGTTCCGTTTCGCAATTTTTACCCGGCCGAAACCTATCACCAGGACTATTACCGTAACAACCCCTATCAATCTTACTGTCGGGTGGTTATTGATCCCAAAATTCGCAAGTTCAGAAAAGAATTTGCGGCTAAATTAAAGACCGAACCGGTTTAACGAAAATCATAGCAGCCACCGTTTCCGCAGCCATACCAACCCTACCAGCGCCAACGGCAAGGCCGCGACTCCGCCGCAGAATTTCCCCCCGGCCGCAGGTGCAGGGGTTGGAGTCGGGGTGACGGTGGGCGGGACAGTCCGCACGGCGAGTTGTTCGGTTGGTGGAGCGGGTTGTTCGGTTGGTATGGCCGTTGGTTCGGATGTGGCGGTGGGTGGTTCGGGTGGGGTAGTAGGTTCCTCGGTCGGCGCGGCAGCAGCCGGCTCCGGCGTGGGCGCGGCGGCAACAACCGTCTCCACTAACTGGATGTCATCTATCCAGACCGTGCCGGTGTGACGGTCATTCTCCAGGCCGTCAAAGCCAAAGGCGAGGCCAACGGCATGGCTTGGATCAAAGGGGGCGCGGCCCTCCGCTTCCCATTCGGCCCGCCGGATTTCGCTCCAGGGAAGCTCGATGCGCGCCCAACCATCCTCGCTTTCCGGCGGCGTCTCCATAAAGTAGACAAAGGTGGTCAGGTTATCCGGTACGCCGCCATAAGCGGCAATGCTGAAGGGCCGGCCAGGCTGGTCGGCATGCAGGTAGAAAGCCAGGCCCTCGCCGGCTTGCCAATCCTGGGGCGTTTGATAGATGAGAGAGCAGCCGCTCCAACTCCCGGCGGCCACATCGAAATCGATTCTTAAGGCGGCGGTGCTGTTGTAGGCGGCGCTGTCATCCGGGGCGCACGTTATCCTGGTATCGGTGGCTTCGTCGAAGAAGGTTTGCCAGCCATCGGAACCGGCGGGAGGACCGGCCTCGAAGTTATCGAGCCAATTCCCGGCCGGGGTGGAGGCCGGAGCAGCCGCGGACTCTACCTCGGCCGGGGTCGGCGAGGCGGCAGCTTCGGTTTCTGCCGTAGGCGTAGGAATCGGCGCGGCGGCTTCGGCGGCGGCAGGAGGCGCAGTGGGTGCGCCGGCCTGCCAGCGGTGATAGAACACGTTGAGCAGCGGCACAAATTCGGCGGCGGCCTTTTGGTTGCCCTCGGCCAGGGGGTGGTCATCGTCAGGAGCGGAGGGATAGAACGAAGTGTTCTCACCCTGATCGGTGACATATTCAACCGCGCCGTTGTGATAACGGTGATGATTGTTCGGGCCGGTCAGCACGTTGTAAAAATCAAATACGGCCACATTGGGGTAAGGATAGTTGTTCTCGGCCAGCCAATTTTCGACCAGCCAGGTGTTAAAGGTGCGGGCATTGTCGGCCAAAGAGGGGTCTTGCACCGGTGGAGCAGTGACGACGACGAATAGTTTGTCGGGCCGGGTGGCAAAATATTCCAGCAGGTCATTGTAGATATATTTGGCATTACCGACCGTCAGCCCCTCTCCAGGTGCGGGTGGGTCGTCCGGGCTGCCTTCCAGGTAGGAGTTGGGGAAGCAGGACTTGAACATAATAATCTCGTTCTCGCCGCCCGGATCGGCCTGGGTGCGGGTGTAAGCGGCGTTCTGGCCGTTTTCGGTGTAGAGCGTGGTCAGGTAACGCTCGCTGTCCGGGCCGCGGAACCATTCCGGCCAATTAACAATGTCGGTGCGGTCGCCAATAGCGTCCGGTCCCCAACCATAATTGGTATCGCTGACAAAGTAATTGTTCTCGCTCAGAGCGCGCCCCAGGCCGCCGTTGTCGTCGCCGAGCCAGTTTTCACCGCAGGAATGATGGATAAAAATGAGCTTAACCGGTTCAGCCGGGGGACCGGGGTCATCCTCCCCCTGGGCGTAGAGTACGGCAGAGGGCAACCATACTGCCAGCAACAAACAAATAGCCAAAAACGATAAAGTCAACCTAAATACAGATTTCATCTTTCTAACCTCCTTATCTAACACTTGTCTGGCGACTACACTCAGAGATTGTTGCTAAACAAAACAATCGGTGGCGGCATTTGGTGCAACATTTCGTTGATCCTTACAGTTATTTATAATGTTACCCTATACTTTCTTCCACTCGATCAAGCCATTCGTTCACCAAGGCGTTGAACACGGCTTCTTGCTCTATTTGTAACCGATGCCCGGCTCGGTCCAGGGCAACAAACGTGGCGCGGGGGTAATTCTCCAAAATAGTCCACGGGTCTCGATAACCGGAAATGTGGTCTTGTTTCCCCGTCAGGATTAAGGTAGGTTTACAAAAGGGTGCGGATAGGGTATCTTCATCAATCGAGCCGGCCGAATGAGCGAGAAGTTGGGCCAAGAAGTGGGGGTCGTGAGCGTTAATACCTGGTAGCCATTCGTTACGAAATCTCTCCCAGTTCTTTCGATTTTGGACCACTGCGCCGAAGGCAAAATCTGCTGCTTCGGTTGGGTCCAACTGCGCCAACAGCGCCGCATCTTCGACCAGGGTTACTTTTTCTGGAACATTTCGATCTTGGCGCTGATATTTGATCCACGGAGCCAACAAGAATAGACCATTTATCGCTTCGCGCCGGTGAGAGATGATTCCTCGGGCCAAATAGCCGGCATACGAGTGACCCACCAGGGTAAAGTTCTGTCCTGGAATCACCCGGTCGATAAATTCGAAGAAAACTGCCACCATTTGATCCGTCGAAGTGATCCAGTGGCCCCCTTGGGTTCGGCCCATACCGGGCAAATCCGGGTAGATACGGAGCCAGCCCGGCCGTTTTTTGAAGAGTGGTTCCATACAGCCAAGCAAAGCGCGGTGATCCAGAGGAGCGCCATGAAGCAAGAGGATGGGCTGACCTTGGCCAAAAGTTTGGTAGTGAAGGGTAAGATGATCGAGTTCGCACTCCATCCGTAACCTCTTCTGTAACACTCTACGCTTCATACCTTTTTCACCATTTCATTCATAGCCGCGAAATGCTCCAGCAGCAGCCGATGGATGAAGATATAACCTCCGCCTACTTTTTGCAGGAAGATGCGCTCGGCGGCATAATTGAGGAAGCCGATGTAATTAAGGGGCGTGTGGCCTCTGGACCACAGGATGAGACGCAGGGTGTAGTGTTGGATAGTATCGAGGCCGCCGAACCAGACAAAACCCCAGATCGGAAAGCCGACTCCGAAGGCTAGCCCAATATCGACACCGTTCCCCCATCCAAACATTAGCCCAAAAAGCAGATCGCCGAACAACCCCAGAATTAGCCCAAACCCCAGGCTGGTCAATAAGGCATTTCTGACCGACAGCAAAATACCCTGATTGGGGATTGTTTTGCTTTCGACGATTTTACTATTAAGCCCACCAAAAAGGATGGCTACTAATCCCCAAAATAGCGCTCCAGACAATGCCAGACTGAGACCAAAACCCAATTTCCCGAACATGGCGGCAATTGATCCACGTTGCATGCTTGTTGCCAATTCATCATTTAGCTCAACGATTGGGACAAGGGTCAGCCCGAAAATGAACCCGCCAACCAAACCCACAGGGACAATTTTGAGAGCTTTCTCCCACGACCAGCTTAAGGCTTCAACAGTTTGAATATCGTATGTTAAGCTTTGCCGCCTGCCTCTCAGGCCGAGCAACACCCCACTCAAGAACCCAATGAGCAGTCCACCCGTGAGCCCGCCAAAAAGTCCAAAAAATTGAGTCAGAAACAAACCGCTCGCCAGCCCAAGGATCAGTCCTACCGCCACCATGTCTAAACCTTGGTGCCAGCGCGGCGGGTCGGTAACGTTTTTTGCTCTATATTCGAACCGGATTCCATCAATCAGGCCCAGAGATAAGCCCAAAACCAGACTAAACAATAGCCAAACACCCAGGCCAGGCATCAGCAATTCATCGAGCCTCAAAATATGGATACCACTTACCGCCACCATCAATCCAAATGTCAACCCACCGAGCAGTCCGCCGATTAGGCGAGAACCCAGCACATAGACCCAAGTCCACATCCGGTTTGATAACCAACTCGGCTGCAATTGCTCGATCAAAAAGATACCCTGGTTGTGCTTCATCATTCCCTGCGCCAGCCAGGTCAGCCAGGCTTTGGTCTGTTCATCCGAATATTTGCGGCTCTGTCCCTTGCGTTGGAACATCCGCTCGATGTAGGTGTCCAATAGATGTTGATGTCGGGTTTTCAGGGTCTCGTGGGCCTGGTCGGTCAGTGCTTCCGGCGACATATTCTGGTAAGCCAGGGTCATAATGCCGAGTGTCAGCGGGGTTTGAGCTAGTGTTTGCAGGCTGTCATCCACTTGCAAGGCCATGCGCAGTGCCTCCAGTTTGGAACCGGCGCTTTCCAGATAATCATACACCTGCTCCAACGTCAGCGGTTGCAGCCGGATGGCCCCGTTCAACTTGAGCCGCACCGGTAGGCAGGTGTACTCCTCCAACCGGCTGCACACCACCAGCCCGGACAACCCAAACTCTTCCCCAAATTGGTTGATGGCCTCCACGCAGGCGGCTCGTTCCTCAAACTTGACCTCATCCAACCCATCCAACAATGGCAAAAGGCGCTGCTTCTCCAACCAGGGCCGCCCAATCCGCTTGGGTATCTGATATTTGGTGGATAACTCAGTTACCAGCCACTCAATCAACGGCTGCCCCTTGTGCCAGGTGGAGAGGTTGAACACTACCGGCACCGGTTGGGTAAAACTTTCATCCTGTTCAAACTGCATAATGAGATCGCGGGCCAGTTGGAGCAAGGTGATGGTCTTACCCGAACCGGGCGATCCCAGGATGAGCAGGGCGCGGTTCATCTCGTCGAAGATGTGGCTGATCTTCTTGCCGGGCGGCAGGGTTTGGCGGCTCTGGTCAGGCAGCTCCAGCACCTGTTCCCAGGCGTGGGCCACCGCCTCGGCCTGGGTCTCTTTGCCCAGATCGATCAGGGCGATGGTGTGAATGGATTTTTCCAGCACCCCCTCGATCCAGAAGGTTCTGACTTTGTTAAGCAGAATGCCCAGATCATGTCGTTCTTTGGCCTCCGCTGGCGACAACGACGGTGGCGGCGCTTCGTAGATGTGGGTGATGATCTGGTCGCCGGCGATGTAGGTTTCGGCCTGGATGGTGACCACCTGGCCGTCCCGGCAGGCCAGCAACAGGGGTTTGAGGGCCTCGTGCCAGTCGATCTCCCTCAGTTCGCCGGTGATGGCTTGCCGGGTCAGGTCGATGGCTTGTTTGTGATCGTTGATCTGGTTGAGGAGTTCGAGGGGGGTACTACCGCCATACTTGGCTTCTCGCTCCTGGAGAATATTGAGGTTTTGGTTGAGTTTCGACAAGGCGGCTTTTAGGTCCGTCATTTTTCACATCCTTGAGAAATTGGATATAAATACCTGCGTTTCACCAAGCACCGGTTCCAAAATAGATGGAGCCGTTTTCAAAAGAAGGCCGACCGATCTGCCCTTTCTGGGATAAGAATAACATCATCAACAGTAAGCCATAAACGAGGGGCGCTTCCGGTGGCCCAATTAAGGTTTTGGATTTTTCCATCCCTATCCAGCCACTGGCAGTATAGAAACGTTTTAGACAGGGAGCGCACCAAAGCATACCGATATCGGCATCACTATTTTTAATGTAAGCTGTTCCAGCGTTGACAATCTGCCCGCCGTAACCTTGTTCGCGCCAGGCGGGATGGGTGAAAACTCCGGCCAGACCATAGGCTTTATAGGTTACTCCGGCGTGGGTAAGATATTTCCACACCACCTCCGCATGGCTGATGAGGAAGCCGCCGTCAACCAGAACGAAATGAAGCGGGTGATTCTCCTGATGAGAATCCCACTCGCGGATTTGATCTTCGCTGATAAAGCCTTCTGGCCAGGTCATTCTGAGAAAAGAGAGAATCTGGCATTTCAAGGGGAGTGGTAATTCTGTTATTGGATAGATAAGCTGCCGCACCATCTTGATACAAGCTCACAGTTTATAGTTCACCTTTTCAAGGGAGCGCCGCTTTTCGTGCCGGCCGATGAAACAACAAAAAACGCCGCCCATTTAATGAAGCGGCGTTACTGGCGGTTTTAAAAGGAGATGAAATCCCGGCGTCTGGTTCGGGCATCCCCCCTGGCTCGGTATATACTTTTTACTCCACCCATATTATACCACAAACACGCCAAAAATCATCCTCAACTTGGAAAAAATATTGGGGCAATAGCCGATTAATTTACAAATCAGTTTCCCCTGTTTCCAAAATCACACGCATAGGCGTAATCAGCCACCACGGCAGCAATTTTATCGTAGATCAATTCGGTGGGGGTGTTGGTTAAGAGCTTGGCCCTCACCCGCTCGTACTGAACGGGTAAAAACTGGCTCAACAGCGTCAAGGGTGCAGGATGCTGCTGTAAATTGTCAATCAAGCGGGCTAAAGCTGACTGTACATCCGGATCAGACCAGTAATAGCGCAAGCGGTCACTGAAACTGTATTTTCGGGCGAATTGAAGGTAAGGTTCAGGTCCGGCATAGTATTTTTGCCAATAAGCAGGATAGGCTAACATCGTGTTGTCGAGCACCTGGACCAGATTTGATAATTGAACCCCTTTTCGCTTCGAGAGCCATTCTGTTTCGATCATAGCCAGCGCAAAAACAGCCTCACGAAAGGCAGTGGTAACGGCCGGACCGACCTTCAAAATGGCAAAGTGATCTTCCACCATGGCCCGCAGCGCCTCACGAGTTTGGTAATCAGTGGAATGGGCCTCGAAGATAAGCTGTTCATCCGCCTCGATAAAACGGGCGAGTGGAGCGGCGGCTTCGCGCTTGTATTCAAACAGGGAGTGATCGCCAAACTCGACGCCCGGTTGAACCACCAAGGCAATGACCCGCCGCCAGGCTGCGTCCAATTTGCGCCGCTTGAAAGCAGCTCGGGTGAGTTCAATCGTCTCCCGGGCGGCTTCCACAGTCGTTACAACCAGTTCCTCTTCCCGTTCCTGCGCCCCGCCTGGTAACGGAACCTCCGTGCCGATGACATAGCAGGGGGCAGGCTGATTTGAACCCCGCTCCGCATAAGCCGCCTCGGCCTCAGCGCATAAATCGGCGGCTCGCTCAGCCGAAATGGCTTTGTCCAGGGGCAAGGTGGGGTCGTCATCGGCGAGCTTCATGCTGGCATCCAGATGAATCTTGGTGTAGCCGGCCCGCACACAGTCCCGAATCAGAACCCGCGCTTTAGCCATCGCCCGGTCGGTGGGTTCGTGCTGCCAGGCATTGGGGCCGAGATGGTCGCCGCCCAAGATCAACCGCTCTCTGGGAAAGTTGAATTTGGCGGTGATACTCTCGACGTAATCATGGAAGTCGGCCGGGGTCATACCCGTATATCCGCCCTCCTGATTCACCTGGTTAGAGGTCGATTCGATAAGTAAAGGCGATTCGTCCTTGATCGCCTGCTGCACGCTGGCTTCCAGCACAAAAGGATGGGCCGAACAAATACTGTAAAGACCTACCGCTTGTCCGTGTTTGTGCGCCGCCAGAATTTTCATCAGGGTTGTCGGTTGAGGGAGTTTAAGCATTGTATACATCGATTATTCTTCAGACTCAAAATAACTCACGTAGTTGAATGGACAAACTTATGGTGGGAATCCATGGCCAAGGCGATTGCGCCGAGTACCCCGGCCTGATTCCCCAGGGCCGGCGGGACAATATACCGGTCAATTGCTTCGATAATCTGGGGGGATTGGATATATCCCTTCAGGAATTGTTGGGTTTTGCCCCATACCCGAGGAAATAGTGTTTCACGCTGCATCACACCTCCCCCCAGGACAATCCGGCGAGGCGAGCAGATCAGGGTCAAATTTACCAGCGCCGAGGCCAGGTAAAACGCTTCAAGGTCCCAGGCCGGGTGATCGTCCGGGAGAGTCTCGGAGGGTTGCCCCCAGCGCTCATTCATCGCCGGGCCGGAGGCCAGTCCCTCCAGACAGTCGCCGTGAAACGGGCAGACCCCGGCAAATGGGTCCAGGTTACGCTCGTGAGGAACAAGCATGTGTCCCATCTCTGGGTGCATCAGCCCGTGCAAAGGTTTCCCGCCGCAAACCGCCCCCCCGCCAATGCCGGTTCCAATCGTCAGGTAGAGGCTAGGGTCAAGCGCCTGGGCAGCGCCCCACCGATATTCACCAAACGCAGCGACATTCACATCGGTATCAATCACAACCGGCAGGCCGAGTTCTGCTTGCAGCAGCCCCACGATGTTTGTGTTCGGCCAGCCCGGCTTGGCGGTGTTGGTAATATAGCCGAAGGTTGGGGAAGCTGGGTCCAGGTCTACCGGTCCGAATGAACCAACCCCCATGGCCACCAAGTTTACCGCTTGCGCCTGTTGTTTAAAGAAAGCCACGGCTCGGGCAATGGTTTCAGCCGGGCTGGTAGTGGTCGGAAAACGCACCTCCGCTCGAATCTCTTGCGGTCCGCGGCCGACCATACAGACAAACTTGGTGCCGCCAGCTTCGATGCCTCCATAATATTCCATCGCACTTGCTCCGTTAGGGGCTTTATTAAGACAGCACTCCCTCCCTTCGAGGAGGGGAGGGAGTGCTCAAATACATAGCAGCTTACGCTCTATGAGTGATATCCATTAGTTAGTGCTGCTCGTACCAGCCTTCAGCCACGGTGGCCTGGTACCACTCGGTCCACGGATGACTGTACTGGTTGGTGATGGCGGTGAGTTCGTCCAGACGGCGGGTAGCATCACCGGCCAAAAATTCCTGGCGGGCGCCGGCCGGCAAGTTCAGGGCTTCCTTCCAGATGGAACGACCCGCCAGGAAACCGGAAGCTCCACCCCGGCCCGAGATTTCGACCTGGCGGCAAAACGTTTCGTGATTCACGGCCGCGCTGAGCACCACCCAGGGGACGGTGACAGCCTCGGTCAGTTCCTGGCACCAACCGAGCATCTTGGCCTGGTCAGATTCGTGTTTCATATCGGCCGGAAACTCGGCCTTATACACATCTGCACCCAGGCGTCCCAGCCGCCGCGCCGATTCGATGACAACCCCAGGGCGCGTGGCGGCAAATTCCGGCGACTCTTTGGCCTGGCCCGGCTCGATGGGGTGCGTCAGCACTTCGAGGACCAGGGGAATATCGTGTTCCCGGCAGTCGGCGGCTATCTGGCGGACCAGGTCTTCCTGGAAGCCGGCTGTCTGTGATTGCGGGTGGTAGTACACCAACAGCTTGACCGCGGATGCGCCCATACGGCGAATCTTGGCCACATTCCAGCCGCGCACGAGCGTTGTCTTGCGGGCAATCGTTTCGTTGGGACCGTAGCCGGGCGATTGTTCCAACGTCACCAGTAGGCCGGTGCGTCCCGGCAACGCGCATGCGGCGATGCCTTGAGCCACACCGTAGCGCAGGTCGGTCAGCAGGGCGCTGCTATGAGGGGAAAGCGTGGCGATAATATCCAACTTGATGTTCACTATCTGCGCATAGGGAACGCTATTAGGAGCATCTGCGTTGATGCCTTTACGGAATGATTCCTGATGATCCAGCGCCAGCATGGTGAACAGGCCGCGCTCGGTCGAAATCTGCTGTATTCCTCGAAATTTACCAATTGTCAATTCTTTTTTTGTCATATCATAATCCTTTCAAATTCCTAATCATTGTTCAGACAACGGCAGGCCCTGCAATGTCGGGTACAGTTTCAGGTACACCTCATGATAAGCCCGGTCGTATCTGGCATAGCGAGCCGGGTCTGGCTCAAAACGCCTGGTCTGGTGATAGGCCCGGGCCGACGCTTCGGCTGCGTCACGGTAAAGGCCCGCGCCGATACCCGCCAGCAAGGCCGCGCCTTGAGCCGTGACATCTGTTATGGCCGGCACCTCGACAGGCAAGCCCATCACATCGGCCTTGAGGCTTTGCCACCAGGGATGCCGGCTTCCCCCGCCCACCGCGCGCAGTTCGGTGACCGGTGAAGCGGTTACCCGCTGCAATCCTTCCAGCAGGTAGCGCACGGCAAAGGCCAGGCCCTCCATCGCCGCCCGCATCATATCCGCCCGGTTGTGTTTCAAGCGTAAACCCAGCCACGCCCCCCAGGCATCCGGGTCACGGTCAGGCGGGCCGCTGCCGCCCAGGTAAGGCAGAAACCACACCCCGTTAGACATCGGCGGCGCGGACATAGCCTCATCCATTAGCCGGGCCAGGGTATCGGCTGAAGCGTCGCCCCCTAACAGCCGCCCCAGCCAGCCGGTCACCGCTCCGCTCATCACCCCGCCGACCAGATAGTAGCGATCGCGGACGGTGTGGCAGCCGCAGCATACCCCGGCGGCGGCGGCGGTTTCGGTCAAAATCGGAGCATCCAGCGGGAACAGAATAGCTTCGGCTGTACCCGCCGAGTCCAACACCGGGCCGGGGGCGACCACCCCCGCGGCCAATGCCGCGCAGATATGGTCGTGACCGCCGGTAACGACAGGCGTGCCTGCCGGCAAACCGGTCGCGCCCGCCGCGCTGGTCGTCACCTGGCCGACGACGTATCCGCTAGGTAGGGCCGGGGGCATCAGGCCGGGGTCGAGACCGGCCAGGCGCAGCAGGTCATCTGACCAGGCGCGGGCCTTGACGTCAAACAGCATGGTCCGGGAGGCTTGGCTGAAGCTGGTTGTACGCTCGCCGGTCAAGCAAAACGTCACCCAGTCGGCCAAGCACAGCCAGGTCCGGGCGCGGCTAAAAGCCGGCGGGTTTTGCTCGCGTTGCCACAGGATTTTGTTGACCGAGTAGATATGGTCAAGCGGCAGGCCGGTGATCCCGTAAATCTCGGCCGGGGTCAAACGGGCGCTCCACCATTCCTTCCAGGGTTGAGTGCGGCGGTCGTGCCAGGTGAGGATAGGGAACAATGGCTGTCCAGCCGCATCTATCAGGACGCCGGCCTCGCCCATACTCGTTACGGCCAGGCCGGCCACCCGCTGCTCAGGCGTTAATTGAGCCATCACGTCGTGGATCAGGCGGGCGCTCAATTTCCACAAAGCCACCGCGTCATATTCTGGGCTGCTAGGGTCGGTCGAGTGGGGATGAACCGGCGTGGGCGCAGTGGCGCTGGCTATCAGTTGACCCTGGATATCCAGCGCCAGTACTTTACAGTTAGTTGTGCCTAAATCCAGGCCGAGGGTAATATCCATCAGTCCGGGCTAATTTGCGGTGGCGGCGCTGCCTACCATCAGGCTGACGACTTCGTCGGTGGTGGTAGTTTTGGCCATCAGTTCGCCGACCTTTTTGCCACGTCGCATGACGATGATACGGTCAGCTACGGCAAACACGTCGTGCATGTTGTGGCTGATGATGATGACCGGGACACCCCGGTCGCGCAGCGTGTGGCATAAGTCCAGCACCTTGCGCTGTTCGGCCACGGCCAGGGCGGCTGTGGGTTCGTCCATAATCATCAGGCGCGCATTCCAATAAACGGCCCGGGCAATGGCCACAGCCTGGCGCTGGCCGCCCGACATCTGGCGCATCGGGCGCTGTAACTTAGGAATATGGATGTCGAGCTGGTTCAGGACGTTCTCCGATTCCACCAGCATATGCTTCCGGTCCACCACGTTGAGGAAGCCCAACTGCCGCCGCATCGGCTCGCGGCCCAGAAAGATGTTAACCGTCGCGTCCAGGTTCTCGCACAGGGCCAAATCCTGGTAGATGGTTTCGATGCCCTGCCGGCGGGCCTCCTTGGGCGTGTCGAAGTGGACCTCCTCACCGGCCAGGAAAACTTTGCCGCCGTCCGGGTGATAGACCCCGGAGATCATCTTGATCAGGGTAGACTTGCCGGCGCCGTTGTCGCCCACCACGCCGACGACTTCACCGGGATAGACCTCCAGGCTCACCTTATCCACGGCGACCAGGCCGCCGAAATGCTTGTGCAAGTCAACGGTTTTTAAGAGAGGCTGCTGTTCAGTCATAAGGGTCAATCTCCTAATCTAACAATCTTGCTTTAGCCTGGTCTACCAGGACAGTCAGAATGATCACAATGCCGACGGCGATATACTGCCAGAAGGCGTTGATGCCCAGGATAACGAAGCCATTAGTGATAACGGAGATGATCAGGGAGCCAATCAGCGTCCCGATGATGGTGCCCTCACCGCCGAACATCGAAGCGCCGCCAATGAACACGGCGGCAATCGAAGTGATCACCAAAGCTTCGCCGGCATTGGCCGCGCCATTGGTAAAACGTACGTTATACATCAGGCCGGCAACAGCGGCCATCCCGGCCGACAACATGTAGATATTAACGGTATGGCGCTGCACCGGAATACCGGCCCGCAGCGAGGCTTCTTTGTTGCCGCCAATGGCGTAGGTGTACAGGCCAAACTTTGTTCGAGACAATACCCAGTAGAAGATGATCAGAAAGATGATACAAAAAGTTACCGGGTGGGGTAAGATGCCGATCGCGTCGCGTAACTGCGTGGCGGTCAGGCCGGCGGGTTGGTTCAGAAAAGAGATACCAGCCTCCGGATGATAGTACAGCAAATAACCGTTTCCGAGCTGGCCCAGATTCTCGACAAAAATGGGCTGGGGCATACCGCCGGACATGACAAAGCCGACACCACGAGCGATACTAAACATGCCCAGAGTCGCAATAAAGGGCGGCACATTCAGCCTGGCGATCAGCAAGCCGTTGATCAGGCCGGCAACCAGGCCGGAGGCCACAGCAGCCACTGCCCCAACAAGCACGGCCACAGGCATTGGCTGCGTCTGGGCGACGCTCGACATCACCAGAGCGCCAACCACTGAGGCCATCCCCATCACAAAACCGGTCGACAGGTCAATGCCGGCCAAAAGGATCACGAAGGTTTGGCCCAGGGCCATAAGCAGCAAGATGGCCATATTGGCCAGGATACTCTGCAGGTTGAAAACAGAGAGAAAACCTTCCCCGGTCAGGGAGAAGAACACCAGCAGGATGGCCAGAAAAAACCAAGCCCAGGCCTGGCCGACAGTTTGAATCACACGACGTCCGGTGGACAACGGCGGCGCAGGTGAGGCAGAGACTTCCGAAGTTTCCATGTTACTCCTGTAATTGTGTTGGTTTGATTTTCATCAAACCCCAACTTCAAACCTGACAGGTCTTGAAAACCTATCAAGTCGACTTCAAACCTGACAGGTCTTGAAGACCTGTCAGGTTTTTGGATAGACTTTAAATTAGATACTTACTGGCTCTTGTAGATAGCGCCCTGGGCTTCAGGGGTATCAACATTGTCGCGGGTGATGA
>CAZUNT010000078.1:0-30394 GCA_964622215.1 uncultured Caldilineaceae bacterium | reverse complement strand
GACAACTTAAGAGATTTCAGATTTTGTCAAATTATAAAAAGCCTCATTTTTAGGGCAAAAGCCACGTGATCTGGGCCGCCAAGCACGAGGCTGAAGCCGTCGTGCTGAAAGAGCGAAGCCCTACCGGGCTAAATTGCCCTCTTTTCAAGCCTTTTAGGGCGCTTTAGCACCCTTTGCTCTTTCAGCCCGATGCTTTAGCGTCGGGCTACGGAGCCAAAAGAGGCCAGTTTGGGACATAGAAGGGCTGAATTTTTAAGCTTTTACCCCTTGACAAAACACGAAATTAAGTTGTCACCGATGAATAGGACACAGATAGACACGCAGTTATAACTGCGCAGATGGTCAAAGATAAGGTACGAGGCGCAAGAGAAAAAAAGATAGGTATGGAGTGTTTTCCATATGGTATTGGAATCAGCTATTGCCCGTTTTGCGGGGAACAGCTTGATAAAACCGTTTAACTTCACTGAAAAGTTTAGTTTAAGTAAAAGTACCTGAAACAAAGGACTACCAAATTTATGACTTCTCAAGATGGACCTATTTCGATCATTCCGTTTACACCTGAATATACACCCTCGGTGATTACCCTAATTGTTTCGATCCAGCGGGAAGAATTTGGGCTGGCTATCACGGCTCAAGATCAACCTGATCTCCACGATATTCCTCACTTTTACCAGACCGGTAAGGGGAATTTCTGGATAGCTTTACATCAGCAAACGGTGGTTGGTTCAATTGCTTTGCTGGATATTGGGTCTGGTCAAGCGGCTCTCCGCAAGATGTTTGTCCAGCGAGAGTTTCGTGGCCCGGTTTATGGGACGGCGAAACTGCTGCTCACGACACTTCTCGATTGGGCCAAAAGCCAGCAGATAGACCAGATTTATCTGGGAACAACCGCTAAATTTCTGGCGGCTCATCGCTTTTATGAAAAGAACGGATTTACAGAATTAGCGCAAGCCGACCTACCCACCCAATTTCCGATAATGAGCGTTGATACCAAGTTCTATCAATATACGCTGTTATAAGTTGCCACTGTGCCCATTTTAGACACACTGGAAAACTTGGCCAATGAAATCAGGCTCTTTGAACCAAACTTGGCTTCACGTTCTGCCTAACAAACCCCTATCATTTACTTAAATTGAAAAAGGAGTGGGAGCCTTCCCTCTCGTTACTAACTATAAAGAGAAACCCGGATGATTTTTGGATGATTTTATGTTAAATAACAAATCTCACTTTGTCAAAAAATACAAGCAATAATCAGAGAATCATAATCCAAAAAGATGATGGACCTGGAGAAACAACAGTGGGCCGATTCCTTGATCGGCCCACTTGTAGAAAGTTATTCTGCAGTTGTTACTTCACAGGGTGGTCTATCAATTTGCAAACATCGGTTAATTTCCTTGAAAGTAACGCTTACTTCACGCTGAAGGGCATGACCATACCCAACTCCGTGTGGGCGTGGCCGGAAGCCGGGTCGGGAACGTGGCACAGGGCGACATAGTTACCGGGCTGCAGGTTGAGGTTGAGCCAGCCGGACTGACCGGAAGCAATCGCCTGGAAGCCGCCGGCATCTGTAAAAGGCGGCGCGCCGTTGGGTGATTGCATAAAGGCGCCCACATCCGCCATCGTCTTGCCTTCAGCCAGCTTGATGATGGTAATTTCATGGGGTTGTTGGCCTTCATTGACTATTTTCCAGACATGGTGGCCCGCTTTGACTTCGGGCGGCATAATAAAGGAGAAATCAAGTAATTTAATGGTCACATCGGCTTTGATTTCCGGCGCAGCGGCCTGTTTGGTATTCTCGACTACTTCCATGGTGGAGATCATCCCATGGGCCAAATGGGGCACACCTTCATGGTCGGCCACAAAGCACAACCAGACGTAATGACCAGGCGCTAAATCAACCACAACTTCTTGACTCCCCCCTGAGTCGACGACGCTGGGGCCGCCGGTCAGAGCGACCAACGGCAGAGCCGCTTCAGGACTTTGTTGCAGGGCAGCCTGGAACTGCTCCATCGTCACCCCGTCGTTGAGCCGGGCCAGTTGGGCGTGATGCGGCTCTTTACCTTTGTTGACCAGGGTGATCGAAACCAGGCCCCCTTCGATTTGAGCCGGGCCTTCAAAGGCATAATCAGTGGCGGTGATGGTAATTTGGGGAATGTTGGCCTGGGAGGCAATAGTGGTGGCGGCAGCAGCCGAGCCGCAAGCGCCTAGCAGCAGCGCCAAGACCAGGATAGTTAAACTGACAAAAAGTTTATTGGGTTGCATCGGAAAACGCTCCTTCGTAAATAGACCGCCGACGGCTGACTGCCGACCGCCGAAAGAATTTTCATCTCTGGTGGTGTACGTTAGCTCGTAGCAGCTCCTTTAAAAATAGCTTTAAATCATTTTGGTCGTAGTTTAGCTGACGATCGTCTGTTTATCGTTACCAGGAGCGTTACGATTTTTGATATTAAGTTGTTGGGGCCATTCGCCACTCTGCCAAAGGCAGCCCAAAAAACTCAGCCACCCCGGCGGCGTGACGCTCTACTGCCGTCCGCACATGCTCCGGGAATGGCGTAAATGGAAAGACGGTCACCACCAGCCCGCTGCCCTGCCGGTCGTATCGCCATGTGCCGGCGAGGCGGCCATGTTCCAGAATGGTTCCTTCGATATGCCCGGCCGGACGCCAGACCCGGCTGTAGCAGGCCGGATCGACCAGCCAGCTTTTATCCTTGATCCCCAGCAGCAATGGGTCGAAACGGTAGAGCAGCCGTACCGGCCAGGCGGCCCGTTCCGGCGGCGTTTCATAAAGCGCGTCCGTGTCGGCGCGAAGGGCCAGCAGGGTTTGACCTTCAGCTTCGACCTCAGCCACCTCGTCGCCAAGTGCGGCTAGCCAGCGGCGAGCGTCGCCCACCCTGGCCCCCCGCCAATAGGCCAAATCCTGCACCGCGGCCGGGCCGTAAGCTCGTAAATAGCGGCGAGTCAGTTCGGCATTGGCCTCCAGAGATGCCGGGGGATTCCACACCAGGTCTGGCAGCCAGTATTCGCGGTGGGCAAAACGCCCTTCGTTGCCATCCTGCCCGGCGTGGCAGGCATAACCTGCCCGCACCAAATTGGCAAAAATACCACCCCACGACGAGAGGTACGCCTCGTCCAGAACCAGGCCGGACGGCCGTAAATCACTTCGACTGAGGGTACCACGTTGGCGCAGGAGTTCGGCCAACTGAACGATAGTCGCCCGGTAAGTCGCCAGGTCGGCGCCGTTTTTCGTCGCCTGCCGTTCCCACCAGGTCGGTTGGCCGGCCAGCGCCCCGTGGATGAGGGGCCACTCCTGGCTGGGGTAAAGATGGAGGGTATGGCGCTGCCCCCACAGTTTGACCAGGGAGCGTTTTTGGTGCAGCAGCTTATCAAAAGCTGCGTAGGTGAGGCCAACCGTCCGATTCCACAGCGACAGGGCCGCCGCCGGCAAAATCTGGGCCTGGATCCCGGCCAGAGCGCTGGCAGCCTCTTCAGGGGAAGTAAATGGCTGCGTCAGCCCGGAACGGCGCAGCCGGAACCAGCGCAGGTGAGTTTCTGAAAGATTCATTAAGACACTCCTCATTTTTCGTGGTACAATATAGCCGGAAGAAGAAAATTTATCAATTAAGAAAGGGAGGGAAAAAAATGACTACATCATTGCGGATTGCCACGTTCAATATTGAGAACTTGGACGATAAACCCGGGGACCGGCCCTCGCTGGCGGAGCGGATTGCCATCCTGCGGCCCCAGTTGTTCAGGCTGCGGGCTGACGTGGTGTGTTTGCAGGAAATCAATGGGCAGGAACAAACAGGCCAGCCGCGCCGGCTGCTGGCGCTGGAAAAGTTGTGCCAAGACACCCCCTATGCGGCCTACCAGGTGGCCCATACCGCCATCGCCAGCGGCCAGCCCTACGACGAGCGTAATTTGGTGGTACTCAGCCGTTTCCCTATTATCGCCAAACAGCAGATGAAGAACAAATTGGCGCTCGAACCTGTTTATCGCAAAGTAACGGCGATCCCGGCGGAGACAGAAGCCAAAGAGGTGGGCTGGGAACGGCCCATTCTTTACGTGATCCTCGACCTAGGGCAGGGGCGCAAACTGCATGTCATCAATATCCACCTCAAGTCGAAGATACCTACCCCCATTTCCGGACAAATTTTGAGCCGAGACGTCTGGCGCACTGTAGCGGGTTGGGCGGAAGGATATTTTATTTCGTCGATGAAACGGGTGGGGCAGGCGCTGGAAGTGCGGATGCTGATTGACCAGATTTTTGAGACCGCCCTCCCCGACGAGCAGGTTTTTGTGGTGGTGTGCGGCGATTTTAATGCCGACATCAACGACGTGCCGGTTAGCGCCATTCGGGGGCAGGTGGAAGATACCGGCAACCCGGCCCTGGTGTCGCGCATTATGGTTCCGTGTGAGCTATCGGTGCCCGAACCCTCGCGGTTTACCTTACTGCACCTGGGTAAAGGCAACATGCTGGATCATATCCTGGTCTCCCGGTCGCTTTTGACTTTTTACCAGGGCGCCGAAATACACAACGAGGTTCTTCACGACGAATCCGGGGCATTTGGCGGTGGGGTGGATTTCCCCGAGTCGGATCATGCCCCGGTGATAGCGGATTTCCAGCTACCCTGAGCAAATTGTGAATTGTGAATAGCCAATGGTGAATGAACAGGAAGTCTTGCTCTTCACCGTTCTTAATTCATTGTTGACAATTCACACTTACTTGAACATCATCTTCAGCTTATATATCCCGCCGTCGAAACTCTTTTTCATATCATAACCCATTTTCTCAAATACGCGCTGCATGCTCACATTGTCAAACAGTACGTCGGCGGTGAAACCGAGCAGGCCACGTTTCTGGGCCAGATAAGTTAAGTAGGAGAGCAGAACCGTACCAATGCCCCGGCCCTGGTACTGGTCTCGGACGGCGAAGGCCGCATCGGCGGTATGAGAGGTTTCGTCAATGCTATATTGCCCCACGCCAACCACCACTTCTTTTTCCTCGCCTTCTTTGAAGATAGCCAGGATGACCATGTCGCGGGTATAGTCGATCACTGAAAACTCTTGTAAGCGTTCGTGGGGCATACTCTTCAACACCGACATAAAGCGGCTGTAAAGACTCTCGTCGGAGCAGCCGTGGAAAAAATCTTTGATAAGAGGCTCGTCACTGATTTTGGCCGGCCTCAAGAAGATTTCTTCCCCGGTTTTGGTGGTGCGATAGGTTTCCAGTTCGGCCGGATACTCGCCTTTTTTGCCGGGGATAAAAGCCTGATCACGGTAAATCAGGTTACGTTTTTTGGCCTCTTCAATCAACCAGGGCCTGAATTTGGGATGAGCAATGGCGATCAATTCCATGGCCCGCTCTCTAACGTTTCGACCGTGCAGGTAGGCGATGCCGTACTCGGTCACAACGTAATGAATATCGCCCCGATTGAGGGTAACGCCCGCCCCCTCGTTGAGAGAAGGCACAATTCTGGAAACAGTATCGTCCAGGGCGGTGGACGGTACGGTGATAATCGTTTTGCCGTTACGGGCCAAAACCGCCCCACGCATAAAATCGGCATGCCCGCCAATGCCCCGGAAAAAGGTCCGGCCAATCGTTTCGGCCGTCACCTGCCCGGTCAAATCGATCTCCAGGGCGCTGTTGATAGCGGTCATGTGGTCGTGCCGGGCAATGACCAGGGGGTTATTAGTATAATCGGCGGTTCTAAATTCAATGGTGGGATTATCATGGAGATAGTCGTAGGTTTCCTGGTTACCCATACAAAACGTGGCGACCGCCCGCCCCCGGTTAGCAGTTTTTTGGCTGTTATCAATCACCCCTGCCTTCATCAAAACCACCAAGCCATCGGTCAGTAACTCGGTATGAACACCCAGGTGTTTTTTGTCGCCCAGGTGAGGCAAAATGGCGTTGGGCGTACTCCCGTAGCCAACCTGAATGGTATCTCCATCTTCAATCAGGCGAGCGGCATACTTGCCAATTTGCTGGACTACCTCGTCGTCAACCTCAACTCGATACTCCAAGAGAGGTTCGTCGTGGGGAATGATGAAATCCACCTCTTTGAGGTGAATGAATCCATCGCCGTGAATGCGGGGCATGCAGGTATTTACCTGGGCAATCACCCGGGCTGCCGTCTCGACCGCCGCTTTGGTAATATCCACGCTGACGCCCAGGCTCATATAACCGTGTTTATCGGGGGGTGATGTTTGAATGAGCGCCACGTCGATAGGCAAGAGCTTACGGTAGAACAGGTTGGGCGTCTGGGATAAAAAGATCGGCGTGTAATCGGCCAGGCCCTGATTGACGGCCTCGCGGGTTGTATCGCCCATAAAAAAGGAGTTGTGCCGAAAATGACGCCGGAACGTTTCATTGGCGTAAGGAACCATACCCAGGCTCCACATCTGGAAAACTTCGGCGTCGAATAAATCGCCAGGGTGGGAGGCCAGGTAATTGGCCAACGCCTGCATTAGGTACTGGGGATGGCCGCAGCCGGTGCTGATAAAAATCCGGTCGCCCCGGTGAATCTGCTTAAAGATTCTATTCTCCGAGACAAACTTTTCGGGATAGGCCCGCTTGAGTTCGGCTAGCTTGTTACTCGCGTCTTCGTAAACCATCGGTCATCTCCTCGAAAATAGTATACCCAATTCATCGGGTCAAAGCCAGTAGTAAATGTCATAATTTGCAACGGGGTTGATTTGCAAGAGCCGTTGAAATTATTATGATTAATCGTGTCGCCCTAAGTAAGTTTTAACCACACGTCCACAGTCCGCATCATATAATCAAAATTTAATACAACCCAATGCAGGAGGTCAGAGTCTATGAGTTACAAAGAAAAAGAGAGTCTGGATGTTAGTGAAGCTCAAATTGCGGTTCACTGGCAGGAAGAGGAATATTTTCATCCCTCAACCCAGTTCATTGCCCAGGCCAATATGATTGATCCGAGTATGTACGAACGGTTTAGTTTGGAGAATTTCCCCGAGTGTTTTAAAGAATATGCCGATTTGCTCCACTGGGATCAAGATTGGCATACCACGCTTGACACCGGCGACGCCCCATGCTGGAAATGGTTTGTGGGGGGCAAGCTCAACGCCTCCTACAACTGCGTTGATCGCCACCTGAAACAATACCGCAATAAAGCCGCGCTCATTTTTGTACCGGAGCCGGAAGCTGAAGCCCACCTGGTCCTCACCTACCAGGAGCTTTATGTCAGGGTCAACGAGATGGCCGCCCTGCTGCGCGATTTCTGCGGCCTCGAGGCGGGCGACCGGGTCACTATCCACATGCCGATGACGCCGGAACTGCCGGTGACGATGCTGGCTTGCGCCCGGCTTGGCGTAATTCACTCGGTCGTGTTTGCCGGGTTCAGTGGACGGGCCTGCGGGGAGCGTATTGCCGACTCCACCAGCCGGGTGCTGATTACAATGGATGCTTACCACCGCAGCGGCAACCTGCTGGAGCATAAAGATAAGGCCGACGAAGCGGTGCGGGTCGCCGACGAAGAGGGCCACACCGTCGAAAAAGTGTTGGTCTGGCAGCGGTATCCCGGCGAATATTCGGCCAAGACGCCACTGGTCGAGGATCGTGATTTTGTGGTGCAAGACCTGCTCAAGAATTACCGGGGCCAGCGGGTCGAGCCTGTGTCGATGCCCGCCGAAGCGCCGCTCTTCCTGATGTACACCAGCGGCACTACGGGCCGGCCCAAGGGCTGCCAGCACGGCACCGGCGGCTACCTGGCCTATGTTACGGCGACCTCCAAGTTTGTCCAGGATATTCACCCTGAAGATGTATACTGGTGTATGGCCGATATTGGCTGGATTACCGGCCACTCCTACATCGTCTATGGACCGCTGGCGCTGGCTGCTACCAGTGTTATGTTTGAAGGCGTGCCCACTTACCCCGACGCCGGACGGGCCTGGCGCATCGCCGAGCAGTTGAATGTCAATATCTTCCACACCGCACCCACTACGATCCGCATGCTGCGCAAAGCCGGCCCCGACGAGCCGCAGAAGTACAATTACCACTTCAAACACATGACCACTGTGGGCGAGCCGATTGAGCCGGAAGTGTGGCGCTGGTACTATCATGTGGTCGGCAAAGATGAAGCGGCGATTGTGGATACCTGGTGGCAAACTGAAACCGGCGGTTTCCTCTGCACCACCATGCCGGCCTTACAGCCCATGAAACCGGGCAGCGCCGGTCCCGCTATGCCCGGCATTCACCCGGTTATTTACGACGATCAGGGCAATGAGGTTCCCCCCGGCTCCAACAAAGCCGGCAATCTCTGTATTCGGAACCCCTGGCCGGGTATCTTCCAGACTATCTGGGGCGACCGCAATCGTTATGTGTCCACCTATTTTGCCCGTTATAACAAGAATCCCAACAGCCAAGACTGGCGCGACTGGCCCTACTTGCCCGGCGACGCGGCCATGCAGTCCCAAGACGGCTACTACCGCATCCTGGGCCGCATTGACGACGTGATCAACGTAGCCGGGCACCGCCTGGGTACCAAGGAGTTGGAATCTGCCTGCCTGGTTGTGCCGGAAGTGGCCGAAGCGGCGGTTGTGCCTCGGGTGGATGAACTCAAAGGCCGGGTACCGGATATTTATGTCTCGCTCAAGCCGGGCGTTAGTCCGAGCAAGGATATTCAGCAGAAGGTCGAGGACGCCATTACCAACACTATCGGCAAAATCGCCCGGCCCAAAAACGTTTTTATCGTGCCGGATATGCCCAAAACCCGCTCCGGCAAGATCATGCGCCGCGTTCTGGCTGCCGTTTCCAATAATATGAATGTGGGGGATATAACTACCCTGGCCAACCCCGAAGTGGTTGAGCAGGTGCGGGTAATGGTCCAGGGCGACAAGCCGGCCGCGATGAAGGACGGTCCTGACGACCTGAAACGATTTGGACAGGAGTAGAACCCAAAAAACTGATCGGTGTGATTTGTCTATTCGGCTGATTTGTGATAAAAATTGGTCGTTTTACTAACCATGTTGGATGATTAGTAAAAGGGATTTGATTTCCCTACTTAGCCGGGTGTACGCATCCGGCCTGTTGGTTGGCCCGGTCAATGAAGATCGGGCGTACTTGAAAAAAAACGATGCCCACCGCTACATTTGCCGGTGGGCTTTTTGTTACTTTCAGGTTTCTCTCAAAAAATGCTTGTATTGCTCAATTTTCTCAGACAACCTGTTGGCCAGAACTTTATTGGCCGGGTACAGGGCCTGGTATATAGTAATAGCCTCCTGCCGGTATCCCTCGATTTTCTCATTGTTCCAATAATAAGCATGTATTCATTTCAGTTCCATTCCTTTTAGCGGCCTAATCCACTATTTGTCCTTCTCTTTTTTATCCTGGTCCGGTTTCTGCAACCGCTGGCGCAAAATCTCGGGCACGTTGCCGCCGAGCGATAAGATTTCCAGGGCTTCGTCGCTGTCGATGGGTTCAATTTCTTCCCCATGTAAGGCAAAATCGTCATGGGAGTCTAGCAGGGCTGGAGTGGGGGGTTGAGGGAGAGGCGCAGCCGGGGCAGCTACAGCGGGGGGCGTTTCTTCCTCGTCAAAGAGGACGTCGTCAATCATGGCCTGCTGCACCATCTCGACCACTTCGCCGGGGTCGGTCAGCAGCAGCGCGCCCTGGTCAATCAGGTCTCGGTTGCCGGTGGTGTCGGTCAGGCCGACAAAGACAGGCAGACCCCGTTCCAGGGCGGTCACGGCTCTTTCTTTGGTGTCCTCGTCGGCCTGGGGAATGAGCAAAGCCAGGGCCAGGTGGTCAATCAATAAGTTGCGGGCTTCGGCCAGCTTGTCTTGAAAGGGGGTGTCGGGGGCAAAGGGGCTGACCAGCACGACTTTCCCGCCGGTCACTGCCGCCTCCAATTTGGAGGTGGATTTGGCAAAGGCGTTCAGGCCCATAGGCAACACGGTCACAGACCAGCCCTTATCGATGGTGAGCATGGTTTCAAAGGTAGCCCGGTCCAGTCCGCGCCCATAGCCGCTGACCAGGCCGATATTTTCGGCGAGCAGGGTGCGCAGCAACTCGTCGAGCAATTTGCCGGTGGCAGCATCAGGATTTTGGCTGCCCAAGACGGCTACCCCCGGTTCGTTGAGCAAGTTGAGCGCTCCACGCGCCCACAAAATCAGCGGTTGTTTAGCCGCAGGCAAAGTGTGAACGAGTCGCCGCGGGTAACGGGGGTCGGTGCGAATGAGCGGCTCGATCTTCTGCAACCGCCACTGATCTACGGCAGCCGCCTGCTGGGGCAATTTATCACGAGTGCGCCCGGCCCGCTCCGCGTCCTCATCCGACAGGCCAAAGCGAGTTGACCACTCCAGGGGTGACATATCAAACAACTCAGCCAGGGAGCGCCGCTCCACAAAACACCACTGCTGGATGATCGGTTTGACCAGGTTGAGTTTCAGGCTGCTCGCGTTGATTAAAGCTAACCAGTAAATGAGTTCGGGATAGTTGGCCATCACTACTCTAGGCTAAAAAAGATAGGGGCATTGTATCATTTTTTCGTCGAAATGTCATGTGTTTAATCCACGACAAGACGAATGACGCAGGGTTCGGGGTAATTGCCGATGGTGTCAACCACCACCAGTCTGAATTCATATTCGCCGGGGGCGGCCGTATCAGAGTTCCAGGAACCGAGAACGCCGCCGCTGACGGGGTTGCTATACCGCTCGACAAAGGACCAATCGCCGCCGGGAGCGCGAAACTCAAACTTGTAATAGTCGAAGTTGTCAATGCTCGCCACACCGCTGATTTGGATAACTCCGACCACATGAGCGCCGTTGCCGGGTTGAGTGATTTGCACCCCGGGGTTGGGGCAGTTGGCTGCCTGAACCGGGGCCGGCGCAATATTGGGTAGCGGGGTAAAGGTAGGTTCCACCTCGATTTGGGGCAGGGGTGTAGCCGTCGGCGTGGGGGAGGGGGTTGGCGTAGGAAGTAAGGGGGGTGGGGTAGGTGTGTCTGGCAGAACCAGGAGCGGGGTGGGGGTAGGCGTATCGGGAGCAGGAGGAACAATCGTCGGTGTGAGGGCGCTTAAGTAATAAACACCCATAGCCAGGGCCAAAACGATCATAAGGCCAATAAAGGCTCGCGTCATACGCGTGTTGGCGGTCTCTCGCTCCAGGGTAAAAATAGAGCGCGTTCTATCTTTGCGCGCGAGCCAAATAATTCTCAGAAAGAAAAGGGCCGCCAACCCTAAACCAATATACAGCCATGTATCGAATAGAGTAATCGGCCTGAGGAATTCGAGCATAAGGGGTTATTTATTCTCAGAGATACAAAGGCATATATTTTAGAGTGTATATCCGTTAAGGGCAAAAAAGCGGGGCGCTTTTGGATTAAGATTCAATGGCCGCCAAAATGCCCCGCAGCAAGGCCATTAATTTAGGGACGATAATTTTGCCGGTTTCCAGGACTTCTTCATGAGTGGTTTGGGCCTCTGAACCGGTATCCAGGATGGATATATTGGTAATACTACTAAGCCCCAGCACTCGCATGCCGCCGTGTTTGGCTACGGTCACTTCTGAAACGGTTGACATACCCACTGCATCCGCGCCCAGGAGCCGCAGAAAACGATTTTCAGCCGGCGTTTCAAAAGTAGGCCCGGACAAGCCGATATAGACTCCTTCTCGTAAGGTCAAATTTTGATCTGCCGCCACCTTCCGAGCCACCGCGATTAAATCACGGTCATAGGCGCGGGTCATGCTGGGAAAACGCGGGCCAAAGTCGTCCAGATTGGGGCCGCGCAGGGGGGTACTACCCCCCATACCGACCAGGTTGATGTGGTCGGTAATCAACATCAAATCACCCGGTTTGAAGTTCTGGTTAAGTCCGCCGGCCGCATTTGTAACCACCAATGTTTGGATGCCCAAAAGCTGCATCGCCCGCACCGGCAGGGTCACGTGCGCCATCGAATACCCTTCGTAAAAATGGGTGCGGCCTTGCATCACCAGCACCGTTTTACCCGCCAATCGGCCTATTACTAACTTGCCGGCATGCCCAGGCACGCCAGAAACCGGAAAATTGGGAATCTCTTGATAAGGAATCTGATCGGCTTCCTCAACCTCAGCGGCAAGCGGGCTAAGGCCGGAACCTAGGATCAGGCCGATTTTGGGTTGGCGCCGGATTCGGCTTTGAATAAAATCGGCAGTTTGCTTAATTTCGGCATAAGTAAAAAGGTCTTTCGTATTAACCATGCTGTCCAATCACTTTTCTTAGTCACAAAATAAAAATGCAGAGCTGCGGTAATCCGCTCTGCATCCAAAAGTCAGAAGTTTGGGTCGAGGGTTCCAGCGCCTACCGGCAAGAGTGGTCTTAACGTATTTCTTTTTCCTCTTGAGTAAGGTGAGCGTACACCTGGGTAGTTGAAATATTGGCATGCCCCAACAATTTTTGAATATCTTGCAACGATTTGCCTTGACTGAGCTTGTGGGCGGCAAAAGAGTGGCGGAGCGTGTGAGGCGTAACCTCAGCAGAGATACCGACAGTTTCCACGTAATGTTTGATAATCAGCCATAACCCCTGCCGGGTCAGGCGCTGCCCTCGATTGTTGAGGAACAGGGCCACCTCATTGGGATCGTGAATCAACTGCTCCCGGCCATGCTTCAAGTAAGTTTTTAGGACCTCTGGGGCCGATCCGCTGAGGGGGATCTCACGTTCTTTAGAGTTTGCTTTTTTACCTTTTACTCTAATGCGAGCCTCGCGGCCATCAAAATCAATATCGGCGACATTCAAAGAAACCAGTTCGGTGACACGCATGCCAGAAGCATAGAGAACCTCCAGCAAAGCCAAATCTCGTTCAGCCTTAGGGCCGGTCTGGCCTACGGGGGCTTGTAACAACCGGTCAATTTCAGTTGGGGTAATGGCTTTAGGCAAGCGTTTTTTAACTTTGGGGGAATCCAGAGTCAGGGTAGGATCTTCTTTTAAGTCGCCCTCCGCCACTAGAAAGTGAAAGAAAGATTTGATCGCAGCCACCTTCCGAGCCACCGTCGAAGAGGTATATCCACCGCTGCTTTTAAGGCGCTCGATGTACTCAACAATGACACTCCTTTTGACCTGCGCCCAGTTTTCTACATTATCATTCACTTTTTGAACATGGCGAAGGAATTGTCCTAAATCATTCTGATAAGCCGCAATCGTATTCTCCGCATAACCCTTTTCGGCTACCAGGAACTTAAGGAAGCTATCAATTCTGTCTTTCATCGTCTACTCCTTACGCAGACTTCGCCAAATGGCTAGATTAATGGCTAAAAGTTAGGGTTTGAGGTCTGGCTCTGGCTTTTGCATGTACTCAAATTTGTTAATCTTGAAGGTGCTACGGCGCTGGTTAGACGGCTAAATCTTTTATAAAAGGGGGAATTAGCTTAAGCCCATTGTACCAGAACTTTGCATAAGTATCAAGTCCAACCTCTAATGATTCAGCCAAGTTTTGCTCAAATCCACCACTTTGATACTTTAGAAGGGATTTATTGACATAAATTATTATCGACATAAAATTATTATATGAAAATCCAGATGAACCGGTCGGAGAAACTTGGTCCAACGCGCCGCCGCCGGCGGCAAGGGTTAATTACCAAAAAATTGCTGCTTATCTGGCTGGTTATCCTGGCCCTGGAATGTATTGGCGTCACCTCTATCTCAGCTTTCTGGGTTTTAAAACCCGACCAGGGGCTGGCGCGCGCTCTATCCAACGCCCCCACCCCCTTCTTTCTGCCAGAACCTACCCTCCCCGCAGAGCCAACGCCAACCGCCACCCAGGTTGTCATCTATCTCCCCACAGCGACCGATACGCCAACCCCATTGCCTACCCCAACCTCAACGGCAACCAGTCCGCCCATAGCCACAGCCGTACCGACCCAAACCGAAACGCCAACGCCGACGCAAGCACAAATCAGCCATGTTGTCGTCATCAGTATTGATGGCTTACGGCCTGATGCTATCGTGGCGGCCGAAGCCCCCCATCTGGATAGTCTAATTGCCCAGGGAGCTTATAGCCCCAACGCTCAAACCGTAAAAATGAGCGAAACCTTGCCCAGTCATGCCTCGATGTTAACCGGAGTGACCCTGGAGAAGCATGGCATTACCTGGGGCGTGCCTTATATTGGCTGGCCTGGCCTGAGCAGGCCCACCCTATTGAGTCTCGCTCATGAGGCCGGGTTAACCACCGCCATGGCCTTTGGAAAGCAGAAGTTGAATTATCTGGTTTTGCCGAACTCGGTAGATCAGCTTTTTGGGGTTGATACCCACGATGAAGAGGTCAAGAACCGGGCGGTTGAGCTTATTCAGGGCGGCTTGCCCAACGTTCTATTTATTCACTTTCCCGACACCGACCGGGTAGGGCACACCTATGGCTGGATGTCGGTCAACCAATTACAGGCTGTCACCTTTGCCGATAGTATGATAGGTGAGATTATAACTGTACTTGAGCATGGTGGATATCTGAACAGCACCCTGCTGATTGTCACTGCCGATCACGGCGGCCACGCCCTAAGACACGGGGATGACTCTCCTGAAGACCGGACCATTCCCTGGCTGGCGGTTGGGCCGGGAGTTCGGCCAGGCCTAACCCTAACCAGCCCTATCAACACCTATGATACTGCTGCCACCGCTTTGTATGCCCTTAAATTGCCTGTTCCTGCCGATTGGGACGGAAAGCCGGTTCTGGAAATTTTTAACTAAGCAGTGTTGAGTATAATTACCCACGAACTATCTCTGCCTTTTAGGGATTTTACACTCGTGGGGATACATGGATGGATCTTTACAGCAGTCACTACCCTTTTTCACCCCTGGTTAGAACACTCCTCATTGCCTTTGTTCGCCTCTATTTCCGGCTCAAGATTATAGGCCGGGAACACCTGCCCACCCAGGGGCCATTCATCCTGGTCGCCAATCACTCCAGCCACGCCGACACAGCGATTTTATTCAGCACCCTCCCTACTCCCCTGCGCTCACGGGTTCTGGCCGGGGCAGCCCGTGATTATTTCTTCAATCATGGAACCTGGCAAGCCATCGCCCGCACCCTGTTTAATGCTATTCCGGTGGCGCGAGATGCCGTACCAGGCGAGGACCCTCTCCGCCATGCGATCAGGGCGTTGCGTGAGGGCTATGGCCTGGTGCTCTACCCGGAGGGGACGCGCAGCCTCGATGGTACAGTTGGGCCGTTTCGCCGGGGAATTGGACGGCTCATTGCCACCTTTCCGGGTATGCCGGTGATCCCGGTTCGCCTGAGTGGAACAATCCGGGCTATGCCCAAGGGGGCCATCTTTCCCCGCCCTTATCAGATCCAGGTCCGGTTTGGTGAGCCGCTCTATCTCCAGGCGCAACTCGACGACCGGGAGAGCTGGCAAACCGCAGCCGAGGCCGTGCGCGCGGCTGTACTGGAATTAGAAGCGTTGTAGCTTGCGCTGAAAATGAGGTTTGTACGAAATATCTATTGGGGGTACAATTTAACGGTGAATTTTTGAAGCTTAAGGAGCTCTATTTCTTTATGTCTACGCTTAACTCTACTTCGACTACGAGCAAAAACCACGAACGTGTTCTCATCTCCAGGGATGGCTTTACAACAGGTTTAGGTGTTATTGCCGCCACTTTAGGTTCAGCCGTCGGGCTGGGCAATATCTGGAAGTTCCCCTTTCTCACCGGCGTCAATGGGGGAGCTAGTTTTATTGTTGTTTACTTGATCAGTACCCTCCTGGTTGGGCTGCCGGTGATGATTGCGGAAATTATGCTGGGACGGCGGGCCAAAGCCGATGCTGTAACCTCCCTACGCAAGTTGGCCCCCGGCACGCCGTGGTGGCTCATCGGCGCAGCGGGGGTTTTATCAGCCTTTCTCATCCTGGCTTTCTACACCGAGGTGGCCGCCTGGGTTTTTGCTTACATCTTCAAAGCCGCCTTCGGTGGATTGCTCTCCACTAACCCGGAAGTTACCGGCCAGGCTTTTAATCAACTCATTACCGATCCCCTCCAATCACTGCTGTGGCAGTGGCTGGTGTTAGCCCTCATCAGCGTCATTATTATCCTCGGCGTCTCTCGGGGCATCGAAAAAACGACCAAGCGGCTGATGCCCTTGCTCTTTCTGTTGCTGGTCATCATTGGTATCCGCAGCCTGACCCTACCCGGCGCGATGGAGGGTCTGACCTTCCTGTTTCGGCCCGACTTCTCCAAGTTGACCGCTGCCACCCTACTCACGGCGATGGGGCTGGCCTTTTTTAAGCTTTCTATCGGGATGGGGGCGATGATGACCTACGGCAGTTATTTCCGAGATGATCAGGATATTTCGGCCACCGCGGCCAAAGTGATGCTGGCCGACCTGACCGTTTCGATCCTGGCCGGTATTGCCATTTTTCCGGCGGTCTTTGCCTTTGGTTTTGAACCCAACGCCGGACCGTCATTGCTCTTTATTACCATTCCGGCTGTGTTTGCTTCGATGCCGTTTGGCTATGTCTTTATGGTGCTTTTCTTTATCCTGACCGCCATTGCCGCCACCGGAGCGATGCTCTCCCTGTTAGAAGTGCCGGTGGCTTTTTTGAATGAGCGGTTAGGGGTATCACGCCTCAAAGCTACGGTTGGCACGGTGCTCTTGTTAGCCATCATTGGCTCGACTGCCGCCCTCTCAAACAGCCTGTTGGCCGACTTTAAACTGTTCGGTATGACGATGTTCGATCTTTACGATTTTGCCACCTCTAATGTGCTGTTACCTTTAGGGGGCTTGTTTATGTGCCTGTTTGTGGGCTGGGTGTGGGGTTTTGCCGAGGTCAAGCAGGCTCTCACCAATAAGGAAACGCTGCCCAACGAGCGCATTGTCCGCGCTTTCTTTGGGGTCATCAAATTTGTTACCCCGGTCTTGGTGCTGATCGTCTTGCTGAACGGGCTGAAAATCCTCTAGGCTCAGCGGAAAAGCTCAGGTCCGGCCTCGGCTCTGGCCGTTGACCAGGGCGCCGGCAATAAGGTGGGCAATACGGAGCGGCTCGGGGATGTGGCCGTGTACCGTAAACCGGGTGATGACAGTTGTGGCTTCTTCGAGGGTAAGCCCCACTCGCTGGATAAAAACCTGGCCCGCCGGTTCCGGCAGCCCCAACCGCTCGATCAAGGCCCACTTTTGGCCGCCATCGCGAACTCGCGTGGTCAGTGCGTTGCGAACTGCGGCCAGGTCGGGTAATTTGCGCGAAACCACCAGCACAGGCAATCTCAACCGCTCGTGCAGGTCAAAAACATCGACCACGTTAAACCCGGCCAGGGCAATACCTTGCAGCATTACCAACTGCACATGCTCGGCAAAGCGCGATCCGGCCACCAGCCGGGCCAATTTTTCGGCTGCATCCGCCCCATCTTTTTCGACTTCGCCGATGAGGACTCCGGTCAATTGTAAACCGGTGAACACCGTACCCACCACCTTAACCGGGCCGGTGTAATCAGGCTTGAACGGGGCATCGTCAAAGCCGACGAGGTTGGAAAAACGTTTGGTCGACATTCTGCCTTGAAATCGTTTAGGATATGAACGATTCGATTTTATCACGTCTGAGAGGTTATGACAATAGATATTACGTTTAAGATAATGATAATTGTTAAATCCCGGAGCAATCTTGTCCTCCGCTTGCCTCTATAGTATAATTGAATCCCCTCAACTATACACTGGACTTTTTTAGACGATAAATAGCTGTCCAAGAACAAAATGGAAGATACAAGACGTATTGTAGAGATGTCTGATGGATAAGACCTTTCTCTATCGCCAGATTGTTGAGGCAATCCGCCAGGAGATCTTAAACGAAACCCTCCATCCCGGCGACCGGCTGCCCTCGGTTCGGGAGATGGCAGATCGTTGGAACTGCACCATTGGCACCATCCAGCGAGCCTACGACGAGTTAGGCCAGCAAGGGTTGGTAATTTGCCGGCCTGGGCAGGGAACCCACGTAGCAGCAACCCTCCCGGCCAAAATGGATGTATCCCTCCGTCGGGCCGCCCTGGTGCATCGGGCCGAAGCTTTTCTCCTGGAAGTGTTGACGGCCGGCTACAGCCCCGCCGAAGCGGAGCAGGCCGTGCGCCTGGCCCTGGACCGCTGGCGCGCCTTGAGCCAGACGCCGGCGCCGCTATCCGAACATCGCCTGCGTTTTGTCGGCAGTCACGATCCGGCCGTGGCCCTTATTGCCGCTCGTTTTGCCGATTTTGCGCCGGGGGAAACGCCCCAACTGACCTTCGCGGGCAGCCTGCGGGGACTGATGGCCCTGGCCGAGGGTGAGGCCGACCTGGCCGGTAGCCATCTTTGGGATGAAGAGAGTGATACTTACAATATTCCTTTTGTCCGGCGCCTGCTGCCGGGGCAGCGAGTAGCGCTGCTAACCTTGGCCCACCGCCGTTTGGGGTTCATCACCTCAGCCGCTAATTCGGCCCTCATAACTCACCTGGAAGACCTGGCTCGTTCCGGGCTGCGTTTTGTCAATCGCCAACGCGGCGCAGGGACGCGGGTCTGGCTGGATGCCCATTTGCATCAATTGGGGATTGAGCCGGAACGGATTCAGGGCTATCAGCAGGAGTCGCGAACCCACTCGGAGGTAGCCCAACTTATTGTCGAAGGCCAGGCAGATGTAGGACTGGGCGTTGAAGCGGCGGCCCTGGCCTATGGCCTGCACTTTATCCCTTTGACCCTGGAACGGTACGACCTGGTCATTCCGGCCGAGGTGTGGGTTTCCCCGGCAGTTAGGGCTTTGGCCCACTGGCTAACCACGCCTGCGGCCAAAGCAGAGGTATTGGCCTTGGGTGGTTACGAAGTCCGCGAAACGGGCCAGGTAGAATGGGTGGAGTAAACAGGGATAAAAAGTAAACAGTGAACAGTCATCCGTTAAGGAGGTTACTGGTCACTGATTACGATATATTAACTCAATCAAGTAGAAAGGATTTTGCTCCATGAAAACGAGTCGAAAGTTTCTCTTTCTCACCGTTCTATTCGTGTTGGTTTTGAGCAGCCTGGTTCCGGCGGCGCTGGCTGCGCCTCCGGCTCAGGAGGCCGTGGCCTGCGAGCAGGAGGTCACGGTTCAGGCGGATGATTGGCTGTCGAAGCTGGCCGAGAAAGCCTATGGCGATGTGTTAGCCTATCCGGCCATTGTCGCAGCCACCAACGCCAAAAATGCCGCAGACAGCACCTTTGCCAAAATTGAAAACCCTGACGTTATCGAAATAGGCTGGAAGTTATGCATCCCCAGCGCCGCCGACGCTCAAACCCTCTTAAAGCGCGAGTTGGCTGCACCGGAAGTAGCCGCGGCGCCCGCCCAGCCGACCGGCCAGCAGGTGGGCAAGCTGGTCCTGGCCACCACCACCAGCACTCAAGATTCGGGCCTGTTAGATGTCATCTTGCCCGATTTTAACACCCGCTATGGGGCTGAGGTGGAAGTGATCGCCGTCGGCACCGGTCAGTCCATCGAACTGGGCCGCAACTGCGACGCCGACGTGGTTCTGGTTCACGCCCGCAAGCAAGAGGATGCTTTTGTTAACGACGGGGCCGGCATTAACCGCCAGGATGTCATGTACAACGATTTTATCATCCTTGGCCCGGCCGCGGACCCGGCCGGTATTAAGGGCATGACCGATGCCGCTGCGGCTTTCAAGAAGATTGCCGAAACCCAAAGTATCTTCATCTCCCGGGGCGACAACTCAGGCACGCATACCAAAGAGCAGAGTATCTGGGAAGCGACGGGGCTGACCCTCATTGAAGCGGCCGACGTGGACCCGGCCAAACCCTACAAACGGCCCGAAGGCGACTGGTACCAATCGGTGGGACAGGGTATGGGCGCAGTATTGACCCTGGCCAACGAGCAGCAGGCCTACACCCTCAGCGACCGGGCTACCTACCTGGCCCGCAAGCTGGAAGGTACGGAGTTGGAAATCTTGACCGAGGGCGACTCACGCCTGTTTAACCCCTACGGGGTGATTGAAGTCAACCCGGAAAAGTGCCCGGCTGTCAACGCCGCCGGGGCGCACGCCTTTGTGGAGTGGCTAACTTCACTTGAAACCCAAAAACTCATTGATGCCTACGGCAGGGACAAATTCGGCCAACCCCTCTTTGTGCCGGATTCCGCCGCCTGGAACGCCGCCAAGTAGTAAGGACCGCTGACGGCCGACCGCAGACCGCAGACCCCCACCCTTCCCTCCCCCTGCTAGGGGGAGGGTTAGGGAGACCCTAAAGGTTTTGAAAACCTTTAGGGTCTATTACCCAAAAATCGGGACATACTCTACGGTGGCCGGCTGCCAGCCGTTGTTTAGGCTTATGAAAGACTTATTTCAAGGTTTTATCCAGGCTGTTGAGCTTATCTTTGGCTTCAACCCGGCATTGTATGAAGTGATCGGGTTATCGTTGCTGATTGCCGGGGTATCGTTGTTTTTTAGCGCCCTGGTGGGCATCCCCCTGGGCGCATTCCTGGGGTTAACCCGCTTTCCCGGACGCCGGTTGGTGATGGCCCTGCTCTACACCGGCATGGGTTTTCCGCCGGTAGTCATCGGTCTGTTTGTCTATTTGATGTTTTCCCGCAGCGGCCCCTTTGGGCAGTTGGGCTGGCTGTTCACCCCCAGGGCGATGAGTGTGGCCCAAACCATTATTGCTTTTCCGTTGGTAGCCGGCTTTACTATGGCGGCGGTGATGGGCGTTAACCCCAACCTGCGGCTGCAACTGCGTGCCCTGGGCGCTACTAACTGGCAGGCCACCGTAGCCATTTTGATGGAAGCCAGGGTGGGGGTGATTGTCTCGATGGCCGCCGGTTTTGGCGCAGTCATTTCCGAAGTCGGTGCGGTGATGCTGACCGGCGGTAATATCGCCGGCAAAACCCGGACCCTGACCAGCGCCATCATCCTGGAAACACAGAAAGGCAATTTTGACCTGGCCATTGCCCTGGGAATTATTTTGCTGCTATTATCTTTTATGGCTAATCTGACGATGACTCGCCTGCAAGGCCGAGACATCAATCGGTAGAGAAATTTTGATGACAGGTCAGGTAATCTACAAACTCCACAACTTAACCCAGATTTACAACAGCCGCGCCGTCCTGCAAGTAGAACACCTTGAAATTTATGAGGGTGAAATTTTAGCCCTGGTTGGCCCCAGCGGCGCGGGGAAAAGCACCTTGCTGCGCCAGCTCAATTTTCTTGAGCAGCCCACGGGTGGTTATCTAACCTTTGAGAATAATCCCCTCAATGGCAGCATCCCCCCGCTGGAGATACGCCGGCGCGTGACTACAGTTTTTCAAAATCCTGTTTTACTGAATCGTTCCGTAGCGGCTAATGTAGCCTATGGCCTCCATGTGCGCGGGCAAAACAAAAAAATGATCGAGCAGGCGGTGGTCGAGGCCCTGGAGCGAGTCGGTTTGAGCAAGCTGGCCCATGAGTCGGCCCGGACCCTGAGCGGCGGTGAGGCGCAGCGAGTGGCCCTGGCCCGCGCCCTGGTCATTCAGCCGGATGTGCTCTTGCTGGACGAGCCAACGGCCAATCTGGACCCCTATAATGTTAAGTTGATTGAAGAGATTGTGACCCAGGTCAACCAGGACTGGGGCACTACCATCGTGCTGGTGACTCACAACGTTTTTCAAGCCAAGCGATTGGCTCAACGTACCGCCCTGCTCCTGGAAGGCCGCCTGGTGGAAATTGCCGCTACTCCCACCTTTTTTAATTCCCCCGCCGATCCCCGCACTGCCGCCTTTGTGCGCGGTGATATGGTTTACTAACAAATTCTGACAAGTTGAATAAAGCTCGGTTTGATGGTATGCTCCTCGTGTAAAATAGGAATTGAAGTACGGACTGATGAAGATTTAAAAATTCAGAAAAGGAGTGCAGACTTTAGTCTGCTTTTTAGATAGGAGCGGAATGAATTCCGCACTCCTCATTACCGGATTGTTTTCTTAAAGATTATAAGTTCGTATTTCATTATTATCCTCGTGGAGAACGATGTTCATAAACCGCCGCTCCGGTCTCGCTGCTGTAACCCGGTTACAACCCAGCCTTTTGAGAGGGGAGTTAGTCTCTCTCCTGTGGGCCGGTTGGCTGATGCTCACTCTGGCCCTGCCAGCCCTGGCCGACGTGGCCCCGCCGGACCAGGCCCCCGGCAGCAGTATCAGCCCGGCCGGAACAACCCAGGTACGGATGCTGGCCGAGCGAGTCGTCATCGACATCCGGGCCAGCGAACCCAACGACGATAGCCGCAACCTGGCCGATGACCGGGCCGCCGCCCAGGTTAGCGCTACCTTCCTCATGCGCAACCTGGGCCAGACCGATGAAACAATGGCGGTACGCTTTCCCCTGGAAGCGTCTAACGGCTTTGACAGGATGGCCCAAGTGGAAGAATTTGCCGTAAAAGTAAACGGGCAGCCTACCCCTACCGCCACAACTTTGGGACTGCTCCGCCCTAAAGCCCCGGAAATCCAGTGGGCTGTTTTTGAGGTAACTTTTTCAGCCGGCCAGGACGTAACCCTTGAGGTGTCTTACCTGACCCGGCCCACCGGCTATCTACCCGCCGCGCGTTTCGATTACCTCCTGGAGACGGGCGCGGGCTGGCGCGATACGATTGGCTCGGTCGATATCATCGCCCGCCTGCCCTATCCGGCCGGCGAGGAAAATGTACTGCTAGGCCCGAATCGCACCAACGCCGGGGCCAGTTACCAAACTACGCCGGGCGGCCAGTTTGTGGATAACGAAGTGCGCTGGCATTGGACTGATTTGGAACCAACGGCCCAGGATAACCTGTTTATCAATATCCTCGTTCCCCAAACCTGGGAGCGGATTATGGCAGCGCGGACCGCCGTCGAAGCTAAACCTGATGACGTGGAAGCTTTATTGGCCTTAGCCCAGGCTTACGAAGCTGCCGTAACCAATCGTTTCCCCACCGAGAGTAACGACCCTTACGCTGCCCTGAGCGAACAAACCCTGGCCCGGGCGATTGTTTTGCGCCCTGACTCGGCGGAGTTGCATACCCAACTGGCTCGATGGAAGTGGGATCACCTGATGGTGCAGGCGCTTCTCCCGCCCAATGACCCCACCCTGCCGTCCATCCTGGCCGAACTGCACCAGGCGTTAACCCTTGACCCTGCCTACGAGCCGGCCTTGACTCTGCTGGACCAAATCAAATCTTCGGTAGACGGGCCAATACTGCCGCCTGTGCCCCCCCTGCGAGCCTGGACGGTCGGCCCTGACGGGGCAGTATTTGTGCTCGACGCCGCCAACGTTCTCTTTCAACTCGATCCGCTCGACCTGCTTCCGCTGTACCACTCCGATCCCCTCTTCCCAGCCCAAAAAGATACTGCCTCCACCTACCTGGTGGCCGATCAAGATCACGTTTTTGTGGGCAGCCAGGCTGCCCGCCAGACTCTCCGCCTCGACCGGGGTGATTTTGGCGGGCCCGTCACCCTGCCCTATGCCGGGCCGATGGCCCTCGACCCCGGTCACCGTCTTATTCTTGCCTCCCTGGCTTCCGACTCGCCGGCTGCGCAGCTTTTGGCCTACGATCTGGCCGATTTGAGCCGGCCACAGCAATCCATTCCGGTCAACTGTACCCCGGTTGACCTGGCCGCCGACCCGACCGCTCGCCTGCTGTACATGCGGCGGATCACTAGCTGCGGTTCCAGCCACCACAATGAAAGCTACTATGTGTACGACCTCGACAGCTTGACCGAGATCAGCCGGGTGGGCAGCACCGAAGCGTTTTACGGCTTTCTGGCGCGCCCGGTTGTGATGGCCGATACGGGGATGGTAGCCGGCGCCCATATCCCCTACGGCAGCTCTACCAAACTTTTCACCTTTGACCGGCAAGGCCAAACCCTGACTGAGAAATCACTCCCATATATCAGTGATGACGTTGCCATAGCCGCCAGCCACGACTGGCTTTACCTGCGCCTTAAACGCGGCCTGGCCGTGCTACGGGCCGGCGATCTGTCTCTGCAGAGTTTTTTACCTTTCACTGCCACTGTGCCTGCCGACCTGGCCCTCTCGCCTGACGGCGCTACTTTGTACCTTTTTGGACCGGACCATCTTGCGGTACATTCCACCGCCGAACTGCAGGCGTTAGGAGTAGCTGCGGTCGCTCCTTTCCCCCCGGCCTGGACACAGCCCGGAGAGGGGGACGATCAACCCACCCGGCTCCGCCTGTACCGTTCCCCCGGTTTTGAGCAGGACAATGTGATTTTTGCCCAATTACTTCCGGCCGGCAACTCCATCCGGGCCGAAATTTACCGCAGCGATGACGGGGGGGAATCCTGGCGTTCCTTTCCCGTGCTTACCGGGCAGGTCACCGCCCTATCCCTCTCGCCCGACTTTGCCACCGACCGGACCCTGGTGGTCGATTTTCAGCGTTCCGCCGACGGCGGCGAAACCTGGACCTCCTGGACGCCCCGCCTGGCCTTTGTCTCGGAGCGAGATGGCAACCGCGAGCTTTACACGATGGAGGAATTGGGTCGAGATGTGCAGCGGCTAACCAACCACCCGGCGGCGGACGAAAACCCGGCCTGGACGCCGGCCTGGACGCGGCTGGCTTTGCAAAGCAACCGCACCGGCAACTGGGAGATTTTCAGCCTGCGGGCTGAGTGTCCGCCGCCCCAGACCGAGTGTGACCTGCGCCAACTGACCGACGACCCGGCGGATGATTTACTGCCGGCCTGGTCGCCTGATGGCCGCCGTATTGCCTTTGTGTCCACTCGAGACGGCAACCCTGAGTTATATGTGATGGACCGGGATGGACAAAATCAGCGCCGCCTGACCTTCAACCCCGGCGGCGATTGGCGTCCGGCCTGGCTGCCCGACAGTCAGCGATTGGTCTTCACCAGCGACCGCAGCGGCAGCAACGATATTTACCTGCTAACCGTGCCGCCTGCCGGCGATATCCCGCTTACCGCCGAGCCACCCTTAACTGACATTGTCACCCGCCCGTCGGACGACCGCGACCCGGCCATTGGCGGTTCTAGCTTGCTGTCCACCTACTTCGATCTTGATTTTGGCCCGGATGGGTATCTCTTCTTTCTGTCTGATCGGGAAGGAGGGCTAAAAAGTTATGTCACCACACCGGAGGGTACTGCTACCTCAGCAGAGCGGTTTATCGAAGCCGACGAGGTTGAGGCTCATCCCAGTTGGTTCAGACAATACACTTTGTTAGTAGCGGTGGGGCAGGATGAGAAGTCAGATATTTATGCCCTGACCCCGTTTAGCTCGCCTGAGGCGCTGACCGACTCGCCCGGTTTCGACGGGCAGCCCGCCGGCGGCCCGGTCTGGTGGCAGCCGGATTAGGAGAAAAGCGTGTGAACATTTTGAAAGCAATATAAGCGTAAGGCTCAGGATAAGGAGGAACTTGTATGAGTATCGTTCAGCCAGGCAATACACCCTGGCAGTCTATTGTGCAGCCGATAGTCGAAGAAATCATGGTTACCCAGAAAGTGCCGGGCCTGGTGATTGCCGCAGCGTCAGGTAACCACCCCCCGGAGTACCTGGTGATCGGGACCGACGCCGCCGGTCAGCCTCTCGCCGCCGACACCCTCTCTCCAGTGGCTTCCATTACCAAGCTGGCCACTGCCCTGGCCGTGCTGCGCCTGGCCGCGTCAGGGGTGCTGGCGCTCGACGATCCGCTGGCCCGCTACGTGCCGGATGCGGCTGCCGCAGTCGAAGGCGTCACCTTACGTGGCCTGCTCTGCCACACCGGCGGCCTGCCCCATGACCTGACCGAAGGAGCAGTGATCTATGGGGCCGGTTTGAGCTGGCCCATTTTGGCCCGCGCCTGCCGGGCGACGCCCCTCGCTGCCCCGCCCCGGACACGAGTGACTTACAGCAACGTTGGTTACAGTTTGCTGGCCGTCGTCGTCGAGCAACTGACCGGCCAACTCTTTGCGGCGGCGCTCGCCGACCTGGTGCTAACGCCGTTGGAAATTGAAGGCTACCTGGGCAGCGAGCCGCCTCGCCCCCCGGCAAAGCTGACCGGCGCACTCGGCGAGCACGCCGGGACAGAGTTAGAACCTTACAACTCGGCCTTCTGGCGGTCGCTCGCCCTGCCATACGGAGGATTGGTGACGACGGCTGGGGGCGCTCTTAGCTTGGTGCGGGCCTTCGCCGGTACGCCGGTGGGGTTTCTGCCGCCCACCCTGTTGGCCGAGGCAATAACCGATCAGACCGGCGGCGGACTGGAGGGCGGCCTGTTTGAGCCGCTCCTCTGGCCGCGCTGCCCCTGGGGATTGGGCGTGGAACTGCGCGGCGACAAAACGCCTCACTGGGCCCCGGTCGAGGCTTCGCCGGTCTCCTTTGGCCACTCCGGGGCAAGTGGCTGTTTCGCCTGGACCGACCCGGTAACCGGGGTAGCCTGGGCCATCCTGGGCACTCGGACCCTGGGCGGCTGGTGGAGGCAGTGGCCTGCCATCGGCGCGGCTATTCTCAAAGCTTAGTCAAGAGGGAAGACATGGAACTATATCCTTATCGTGACCATTGGGATGAGACCGATCCCCACGCCAATTTTAAGGCCGAAGTAGCCCAATACAGTGAGATCGATCCCCTGCCTACCCTGGAAAACTTGAGCATTGACACCGGCATCCCGGTTCCTAGCCTGGTTAGATATATCCTGGTCAAGTATACCATCTCCGGGGCGGAGGCGCTGCTAGCTATGACTCCCTTCGTATTCCGGCAAATGGAGCAGCACATCGAAAAAGCCGAAACCGCCGGCACAGACGCGGCCCGCCTGGCCGCCTATGAGTCGCTGCGCCAAATGATTGGCTGGCTGAAATTAGACACAGGTGAGTGGAAGAAGAGCCAATGAGCCTTTTAACCCTAAACCAAATCACTCCTCATGGTTACCGGCTGCCGCCCGATCATACCACCGAGGAGGACCTTGATTGTTTTCTGACCGGCTTAGGTGTGCCGTAAATGAAATGTCGAGTAGGCTGCGGGGCTTGTTGTATTGCCCTGTCGATTTCTTCGCCCATTCCCGGCATGCCGGAGGGCAAGCCGGCCGGCGTGCGTTGTGTTCAACTGACGCCCGATAATCGCTGCCGACTGTTCGGCCGGCCCGAACGGCCCGGCGTCTGTGTCCGGCTGCGCCCTAACGAAGAAATGTGTGGCCAGACCGCCGAGGAAGCCCTGGCCTGGCTCACCGCGCTCGAAGTTGCCACGCGCCCAGTACAAAGAAATTGACCCTATCATTACTTTTCTGTACACAAAAAACCAATCGCATAACTGGAATATTCGGCCTATTTAACTCGATATTATGTCAAAAATTTCTCGAAATTTGACTTAAATTACCTCGAAGGTACTGGGGTCGCTCAATGGGATTTTAAGATTTTAACACAGAGAACACAAAGAAGACACAGAGAACTCAGAGATTCTTTGTGAACTCTGTGACTTCTCCGTGTTCTCTGTGTTCCATTATGTGTTTCTTCAGAAGTGGTCAAAAGTAATGCTATACTACTATTGAAAGGAACCCAAAAATGAAACTTCTATTAGCTGTTCTCACTTTGCTGCTGCCGTTGGTTGCAACGAGTTGTGCCGGTACACCTACCCCTGATATCGAAGCCACGATCGCGGCGGCCGTTGCTGCTACCCAAACCGCCGCACCCACCAATACCCCTACGCCTGAACCGACCGATACGCCTAAACCGACCAATACCCCTACGCCTGAACCAACCGATACCCCTACGCCTAAACCCACCAATACCCCCACGCCTAAACCCACCAACACCCCTACGCCAAGCTCGTCGCTTACCGGGGCTGTGTCAATGGTGGAGACTAAACTGGAAACGGGTGAGACCCGGTACGAATTACCAACTGAGAACTTCTCTGTTGTTTTACCCTCAGACTGGCAGCCGGTTGACCTGGACAAAATGGATTTTCCTGAAGCTCTTGAGGCCATGGGGGAACAAAATGAGAACCTGAAGGGCATATTTTCCAGTAGTTTTATGCAGAATTTAGTGGCTGCCGGCATGAAGTTCTATGCCATCAACTTAAATGAGGAGTCCGTGAAGAGTGTAGTACCGGCCACAATTAATATCTTGAAGCAGGAACTGCCGGTTAAGTTTACTCTGGAGCAGTATACTTCTCTAAATGTATCCCAGTTAGAGCAATTTTTTGATTTAACCTCACCGGTCAAACAGGAACAGCTAACGTTTGGCGATATTGAGGCGGCAAAAATCTCTTACTCGGCCAAAATTGTCGACAGGTTGGGGCGAAACATAGAAATATCGAATGTTCAATACATGGTCTTAGAGGGCAAAACCGCTTACGTTATCACTTTGTCCATGCCGGTGGAGTTGGCTAAAAATAATTTAGAGCCATTTTCCAAAGCGGTTGAAACTTTTCGCTTGATCGAATGATCCGGCCATCCACCATTAATCACGTTGGGCGTCAGAGTAAACCTCGTCCATAGCGGCCAGCAAATCGTTCAGCCGGTTGGCCTGGCTATCGATGTCGGTGGAGAGGCGTTTGGCCCGGCTGCTATCAACCTCTTTAGCGCCCAATAGCTGCAACTGGGAGTAGATGGTGCCGATTTCGGCCAGCGTCTCCTCGATTTCCAACTCGATCCGGCGCATCAGGGCGGCCAGGGCGTCCAACTCGCGCTGCTGCGCCTGGTAACCGGCCAGGGTTTCGGCCAGTTGGGCCCGCATCTGGGCGTTGGTTTCTGTTTCTAACTGCCGTTGTAAGCGGGCAATAGCGGCCGGCACGTCGTGCCGGTCGCGCTGAAGGATACGGTTGGCTTCAAAGCTGCTCAGTTTGTCGACCAATTGGCGCAAATGAGCTTCCCACTGCTCCAGCCGGGCCGGAATAGGCGTCAATTGATCGGCCAGGGCCGAGCGGCGTTTCTGGGCGATCAACTTGTTAATGTGAGTGCGGTATTCAGCCGCCTGCTTAAGTTTAGCCGTCCAGCCTGGCTCCCCGGCCGCCGTCCCGCCGGCCTGAACCTGGGCCGGCCGCTCTTTCCGCCTTTGCCGGTAATCGTAGCCATAGAGAAGCAAGCCGGCCAGGGCCATAAGGCCGCCCGGCCCAAAACAGAAAGCTACGCTGTAACCCAGATTGGTCGCTGTAGAATGATCCCCCGGAGTCAGGGCGGCAAAGCCCCCCCAGCCCAGGATGTTAAGCCCCGCAAACCAGAGCATAACCCCCACCGCCAGCCAGGCCGAGGCTGGCCTGTTTTTGTTACGCAGCCAAACCAGGGCCGCACTGGACAGGCCGGCCAGGGCCATGCCAGAACAACTCGGCACCATCGTCAGATTTTGGCCGGTGTTGGTGGGAATAAAAGAAAAGAAAATACCGAACAGGCCCGCCAGAGTGACCACTGCCAGGAGAACAAGGACTACCACTTCCTGGAGACTGATGGCTCTGCGGCCGGGTTGGGCCGGAACTTTTTGTCTGGAGGCAGCGGCATCGGGTTGAGTCACAGGCCGGTCGAGTCTACCCCTTCCGGGCGGAGGTGAAACAACCGTAGCTTCTCCCATGTGGGCCGCTGTCGAGCCTGAGCTGTTGGTAAAAGCGGCCTGTAAGGCGGCCACAAACTCCCCGGCGCTGTTAAAGCGGTCGACGGGCGCGGTCGCCAGGGCCGTCAGCAGCGCCTTTTCCACGGCCGGTGAGATAGCAGGATTGAGGCTGCGCGGGCTGGGCAGGGGTTCGTTAATCCGCTTTAAAATAGTGGCCAGCGGGGTTTCGGCCTGGTGGGGAACCTGCCCGGTCAGCATCTCGAACAGGATAATGCCCAGGGCGTAAATATCGGTGCGATGGTCAACTTTTTCTCCCCTGGCCTGTTCGGGCGACATGTAAGCCGGCGTCCCAATCCCTACGCCCGTGCCGGTCAACTCGGACGGATTCTCGACCATCTTGGCCAGGCCGAAGTCGCTCAACAAGGCCCAATCTCCATCCAGCAGAATGTTGCTGGGTTTAACATCCCGGTGAACGATGCCGGCCCGGTGAGCGTGATCGAGCGCGGCGGCAATTTGGGCGGCCAGGTGGACGATTTGGGGTGGGGCAAGGGGCTGTTTCATCAAATGGGTCAAGGTAGTGGCCTGGGGGATGTAGCGCATGGCAATAAAACTGTAACCCTTATCCTGGCCGGAGTCATACACCGGCAGGATATTGGGATGGTGAAGATTGCCAATGGCCTTGGCCTCCCGCAAAAACCGCTCGGTAAAGCCCGGCTGCGAGGCCACGTAAGGCGGCAGCACCTTCAAGGCTACATGCCGTTCCAGGCCGGGCTGATAGGCTTTAAAAACCGAGGCCATACCGCCCTGGCCGATTTGCTCGACGATACGGTACTGGCCTAAAGTCTGTCCGCTGAGGTCGCGCGGCATTGTCATGGGTCACTTGATTCCTGAATGGTATAGCTGAAGTTCAAACGGTAGGTGAAAGACAACTTCAGTATAACATAATCCCCTTTGACAGACAATGCCCAAACAGCCACGCTGACAT
>CAZUNT010000077.1:0-30482 GCA_964622215.1 uncultured Caldilineaceae bacterium | reverse complement strand
AGGTAGCAAGGTAGCAAGGTGGCAGGTTGGGCAGGGTCTTGAGTTTTTCGCGATATGACAGCGAATAAAAGGACTGGATATGGCCGGCAGCGCCGAATACGGCAACGGCCCGGAGCAAACGCCGCGCAGTTATTTGACTAAGGGGGCCACCGGCATCCCGCTGCGGACACTGGTAGAGTATTTACGCCGAGTTTGTGCCTAACTCCACTGTACGACCGCGCTGGCCCAGGTGAGACCGGCCCCAAAGCTGACCAGGGCCAGCTTATCCCCGGCTTTAACCCGTTCCATTTCTATTGCTTCCACCAGGGCCAGGGGAATAGAGGCTGCCGAGGTATTGCCGTATTTGTGCAGGTTGATAAACACTTTTTGAGGATCGATGCCCAGTATCTTGACCGCGGACTCGATGATGCGGGCATTGGCCTGGTGGGGGATGAGCAGGTCAAGCTCTGCTAACGGTAGATTGGCCTTGTGCAGCACGGCCTGGGTGGAGTGAGGCAAAACGCGGCTGGCAAACCTGAACACCTCCGGCCCGTTCATCCGCAAAAAATTTTGACCCTGGTCAATCACTTCGTGGCTCATCGGCCTGGCCGAGCCGCCGCCGTCCATTTTCAAATGCTGCCCCTTGCCCCCATCTGAGCCAAGATCAAAGGCCAGCACCCCGCCGGGTTGGTCGCTGGCAGTCAAAACGATGGCCCCGGCCCCATCGCCAAAAAGAACGCAGGTATTGCGGTCGGTCCAATCCAAAAAACGGCTAATCAACTCGACGCCGATGATCAGGATGCGCTGAAAGGCGTTGTTGGCAATAAATTGATGCCCCACCACCAGGCTGTAGACAAAACCGGTACAGCCTGTGGTTATGGTAAAAGCAGGGCAGGTTGCGCCCAGTTTGGCCTGGACCATACTGGAAATGGCGGGCACAAAGTAATCGGGCGAGGAGGTAGCGACGATGATGAGGTCCAAATCGGTGGGGGCCAGCCCGGCTACCGCCAGGGCCTGGTGTGAAGCGGCCGCGGCCATCGTCGTCGAGGTTTCATCGTCGGCGGCGATACGGCGCTCCTGAATGCCGGTACGCTGGACAATCCAGTCGTGGCTGGTGTTAACTATTTGCTCTAAATCGTAATTGGTCAGGATTTTGGCCGGGGCGTATTTACCCCAGCCGCTAATCCGGCTATATGGCGATGGCATCGGCGGCACCTCTTAGAACGTGTTTCTTAAAGGCCGTTTGCCTTCCCGGAAGCTAACTTTTAAACCGGCTTCTGGGAAGGTTTTTACCCTAATCCCCAAAGCCTGGCTCAAAATTGGGCTGACTGCGCCAGCGTAAGGCCAGCAGCACGCCGGCCAGTGAGATAAAGAAGCCGAGGATAGCGGCCAGAATCAATAAATCACGCGAGGGGTTGGGCGGGACATAACCTTCGGTTTGGCGGAGGTGGGCGGTGGTCAAGAGTTCCCGCTTCAAATCTTTTTCAAACTTCCGGGCCGGTTTAATCGGCTTCAAGGTTGATTTGACCCGTTCGGCCACTTCCAGAAGCGGGCCTAACTCCGCTTCGGGGTCGGCCAAAAGATTGAGATAATCTTTGCCTTTGGCCTGACCGGTGACCATGTGATCGGCATGGGCGGCCAGAATGTCTTTAAGCATTTTTCTCTTCATAATTTATCCTTAAACAGTCGCCGGGTAGGCGGCAAAACCCACCGTGCCGGGGCCAAAATGAACGGCCAGAGAGAGAGACAAATCGGTGATAAAGGTATCTTGGCAATTCAGGCGCGAGCGGAGCAGGGCCATCAGGGTTTCGGCTTCGGCGGGAGCCAGGGCATGGACCATACCCACGTGAACGGGGGCGTCTCCTATATTTTCAGCCGCCATTGCCGCCATCCGCTCAAAGGCTTTGTGCTGGCTGCGAACCCGGTCCAGCGGGATCAGCGCCCCGTCCTCCACGCCGATAATCGGCTTGACGTTGAGCAGTGAAGCCAGCGCCTCTCGTACCCGGCCCACGCGCCCGCTCATACGGGCGTAGCGTAAATCCTTGAGCATAATAAAAATGTTAACCTGGGGCCGGCGAGCCTCTATCTTGGAGACAATTTCCTCTATGGCTAAACCGGCCTCGGCCAGTTGCGCCGCCTCCCGCACCAGCAAACCCAGGCCGGGCGAGCCGTTTAAGCTGTCAACCACCCTAACCCGGCAGCTACCTGATAGTTGGCGGGCGGCCATCAACGCACTCTGCCATGTCCCGCTCAGTTTGCTGGTCAGGTGGATGGACAGGATGTCGCTGCCATCGGCCGCCAGGCGTTGGTAGAGTTCGCAAAATTCGCCCACCGACGGCTGCGAGGTTGTGGGCAGCGCCCCGGCCCGATTAATCCGCCGGTAAAAAGTCTCCGGGTCAATAGTGTGCCCTTCTCGAAAAGTTTCCAGCCCAAATTGGATGTTCATCGGTACAACCGTGATTTGATACCGGTTCAGCCAGTCCGGCGGCAGGTCGCAGGTGGAGTCGGTCACAATTTTAATCACGAATGGTTATCTCTTGCTCGTCAGATTTAGCTTCGTTGACTAAATTTTCGTGTTCGGCCAGCAACTCTTTGAGTGAAACCAGGGTACGATGATAGAGTGATTTAATCGCCCCCTCGCTGCGGCCCATCACCTCGCCAATTTCGGCGTTTGACATTCTTTCGACAAATTTCAGCATGAGCAACTGCTGGCGCTCCCGGGGCAGATGTTGGATAGCGGCCAACAAAAGCTCGCGCTCGTTAGCTTGCTCGGCGGCGTAGTGGGGATTCTCATGCCGGCTGCCGCTCAAATCTAAATTTTCCAGGGCGACCACCTGGCGGCGCTGGCTATCTCGCCGCCAATTGACCACCAGGTTGTGGGCAATACGATAGAGCCAGGCGGCAAAAGGCGCTCCCTTATGATTGTAGTGAGAAATGTGGTTGAGCGCCCGGTAGAAAACTTTGGCCGTCAAATCTTCGGCTTCGTGATGATTGCCCAGCCGATAGTAGATATAGTTATAAATTTTTTCAACATACAACTCGTAAAGCTGGCCAAAGGCTTCCGGGTCCGTCTTGGCCCGCTCAATAAGTTGCTCTTCGTTCATCTCGTTTGACATTTAAATAAACACTGTTAAACCGTAGAAGTTGTGAGGAACTGAAAAATTGTGAATTGCGAATTGTGAGTTATTAATGTGAGCCATTTTTCCCGCATTACGTTTCACGGCTTTGGTTCGGGGCAAATGCCTGCGCCCAATGCGCCCGGCCCCAGGTGCGCGCCGATGACCGGGCCAAGCTCTGAAGTATAAAGCCGGACGAGGTTGAAGCGGGCCTTCATCATCATGGCTAAACTCTCCATGTCCGCTTCGGCGGCAACATGCATAACCCCCGCCTGCACGGGCTGAGTCCGGTCAGGCAGGCTGCTCTCCAACTCGGCCAACAGGCGCTCAATGGCTTTCTTCTTACTCCTTACCCGGTCAAGAGGTTGAATTGCCCCGTCAATGATGGCCAGGATCGGTTTGGTGTTGAGCAGGGTGCCCAAAAAAGCGGCTGCCGGGCCAATGCGCCCCCCCCGCCTGAGATATTCCAAAGTATCGACAAACAGGACAATGCGGATATCCCGGCGCATTTGCTCCAGGCGGGCCAAAATTTCCCCTAGGCTGTGGCCGGCCTGAGCCATCTCGGCGGCAGCAATAGCCATCAAGCCCAGGCCCATGGCCGCGGAGAGGCTATTAAATACCGTAATCCTGGCCTCCGGCATTTGTTCGGCGGCAGCCAGGGCAGAATTGTAGGTTCCACTAAGTTTGCTGCTGATAGCCAGGACTAAAATTTCGGCAGCCGGTTCCTGCCTCAGAATGTCTTGAAAAACTTGTTTAAAGCGGCCGCTGGCCGGCTGTGAAGTGGTGGGAAACTCGGAGGTAGTGGTGAGCCGCCGGTAGAAGTTATGATTGCTGATGCCGGTAATTTCATCATAAGCTTCTTGCCCAAAGTGAACCTTAAGCGGCGTCACCGAGATATTATAACTTTTGAGGAGATCAGGTGGAATGTAGCTGGTAGAGTCGGTAACAACTCGGATCATATAGTGTTGAATGTTAAAAGTTAAAGGTTAAAGGTTTAATATTCAACCTGCAACTTTTAACCTTTAATGGGCTACCGGTTGGCTTTGCCCGGAACTTATTTCAATCACCTTCACGGCGTCGGTGAGGAAAGCGCAGAGCTTGCCGATGCTTTCATCACTCATTTCAGCCAATTGGTTTTGGAAACGCTGCGTATGGGTCAGGAGTTTATCCGTCAGGCTGGTGTCATCAGCCTGGTTGGTTAAGGAGAAAGCCAGGCTCAAACCGGCTAATGCTCCCAGGCCCACCTGCCCTTTAGGGGTGAGGGTGTTGAGGGCCGGGACCAAATTTTGGCTGTGCAGCCGTTCGATATTAAGGAGCAAAACCGAGATCATCTCGGCGCAATAATTAAGTGGAATTTTAGTGTCGGGCAGGTTGGATAATGCCTCGCGTAGCGCGTCGGCCGGGTTGGTTTGGCGCGCTTCTTCCAACTGGTGCAAAATGCGCTCTTTCACCCTGGACCAATCACTGCCATAGCGAACTTCATCACGTAACTGGGTTAAAAATTGCGCGGCTTTATTAGTGGGGTAAAATACGACCTGCGAACGCCCAGGACCGGTCTGGTCGCCGCCTAAAATATAGTCAGAGGCGGCCACACCTTTCTCCTCCAGCACCTTGAGCATATCGTAAGCTGAAAACTTATTGACACCCAACTTATCGGCTACGATGGAATAGTGGACCGGCCCCTTAAATTCGCGGTAGAGTTCGAAGAGTTTATCTAAAAAAGCTTGTTGACGGGGAGTCAATTTCAACATGCCAACACCTCCTGATAGTACAGAAGTTATACCCCCAAAAAACCAAAAACTTCATTTGATTTTACCCTTAACCATTTGGCTTGTCAATTAGCTAAACAGTGGGCGTATCTATAGAATACCCCTAAGTGTTTTAAATTTGAATGTTTGGTTATCATTGGGCGCCAGACGCCTGAGATATGAGCCAGGGAGGATGGAAAAAAAGCATGTTTATGAATGGCAGTGGTAAGCGGCGGCGAGTGGTCATTACCGGGATGGGTATGGTTAGCCCCTTGGGTAATACTCTTGCCTCTTCCTGGGCAGCTATGATGCGCGGCGAATGTGGCGTCGAGCCAATTACTAAATTTGATGTTACGGGATTTCCTTGTACTATAGCTGCTTTTGTGAGGGATTTTGAGGCGACCAACTATATGGACAAACGCGACGCCCGGCGGATGGCCCCGTTTTTGCATTTTGCTGTGGCCGCCGTACAGGAGGCGCTGGCCGACGCCGGCCTGGATTTGAGCCGGGAAGACCCGGTGCAAGTTGGGGTAGAGATTGGCAGCGCCATTGGTGGGGCCGACGTGGTTGAGGGAGAACGGCTTAACTTGGAGCAGCATGGTCTTAAAAAAGTCAATCCGGCGGCTATTCCGGCCTTGCTTATTAACATGCCCGGCTGCTATATTGCCATCAACTACAACATTCGCGGCCCGGTTAATGCCTCGGTGACGGCCTGCGCCACCGGCATTTCCGGCATTGGCGAAGGTATGCGGCGGATTATCTGGGGCGACGCCGAGGTGATGCTGGCCGGCGGCACCGAAAGCGCCATCACCCCCCTGACCGTCGGCGCTTTTGGCCGCTTGACGGCCCTTACCCGCCGTAGCGACACCCCCAAGAAAGCAATTACTCCCTTTGACGCCAACCGGGACGGCACGGTGGTTGGAGAGGGGGCCGGGGTGTTGGTCCTGGAGTCGTTGGAACATGCCCAGGCGCGGGGGGCGCGTATTCTGGCCGAGGTGAAGGGGTATGCCCTGACCAGCGATGCTTTCCATATCTCCTCGCCCCGTGAAGACGGCAGCAGCCAGGCGCGAGCCATGCAGCGCGCTCTGTTGGATGGCGGCCTGGAGCCGCGCCAGGTGAATTACATCGGCGCGCACGGCACCGGCACGCCGATGAATGACGCCGTCGAAACCAAAGCCATCAAGGCTGCTCTGGGCGAAGCAGCCTACGATGTGGCGATTAGCTCGATCAAGAGTATGACCGGGCACACTTTAGGCGCAGCAGGAGCCATTTCGGCGATTGCCGCCGTTAAGGCCATGCGTGAAGGCCTCATTCCCCCGACCATCAACCTGGAGACGCCCGATCCTGAGTGCGACCTGGATTACGTGCCCAACGAACCGCGCCGGGCCGAGGTGAAGGTGGCCCTGGTCAATGGCTTTGGTTTTGGCGGCCAAAATGCCTGTATCGCCTTACAGAAGTGGGAGGAGTAAAGCCAGACCACTGACCGCTGACAGCAGACCGCCGAATTTTAAGGATCGTGGATTTAATAACTTACCCATTTCGTTCAGCCCGGCTTGCCAAATCCGGGCTATAAACCGCTGGATTTGGCAATCCAGCGGGAGCAAGTAGGAAAGTTAATTAATTCTCGTTCCTAAGTCTATGGTATCGTTTTAGCGATGAGCGGTTGGTGGGTATAATTCCAGGTAGATGAATTATAGTAGTCTACTGATAATAATTTGAGAATGGAGATGATAGAATGGTCATGGCTAAAACGAACCCCTCTCTGCGTGAATTTCCTCACCTCAGTTCGGCGGCTTTCCAGCACCCCCTGGATGTACAGGCGACCGCCAATTTACAAAAAGTGCCTTTGTTGGCTCCATTGATCAAAATGGTTTCCAGTTCGGTCTTCGAAAAGCAGATGTATCTGATGAGTATTTCCAGCACCATCCGGCTGGGACCGAACCAGGCCCCTAGCATCTACCAAAAATTTGAGCAAGCGGCGGCTATCCTGGATTTGCCGGAACTGCCTGATCTTTACGTCAGCAGCCAATATGTGATTAATGCCATCGCTTTTGGGGTTGAAAAATACCAGATCATCTTGTATGCCGGCCTGATTGATTTTCTGACCGAAGAAGAGTTGTTAGCCGTGATTGGGCATGAATTGGGCCACGTCAAATGCCAGCACATGCTCTACAAAACGATGGCTTATATTTTGCGGTATCTGGGAACCGAAGTGCTGTACAACCTTTTGCCCGCCGGGACGGGGCTGTTAGCCACACTTCCGCTGCAACTGGCTATCCTGGAATGGGAACGTAAAGCTGAACTCTCTTGTGATCGGGCGGGCCTGCTGGTGGTGCAGGACCCGGCGGTTATGGCCAGCGCCCTGGCCAAGTTAGCCGGCGGCTCAAAGAAGATTTTGCCGGAGCTTAATTTGGATGAAGTGATGCGGCAGGCTCAGGAGTATAATGACACCGGCGAGGGCCTGATTGAACAGCTTTTTAAAGTCAATATGATGCTGCAACAAACCCATCCCTTTCCCATTGTGCGGGCCAAAGAGATTACGGACTGGGGCGGGTCGGACCAGTATCAGCACATCCTGGCCGGTAATTACGTGCAACAGACCGGTTCGCCGGCCTTACTTTTAACAGAGCCGGTCGGTAAGGTTTGTCCCACTTGTGAGCGGATTGTCAATGCTTCGGCCCCCATTTGCCTGGCTTGCGGCAGCGATCTTAAGGGCGCCCGGTTGGTTTGCGCCAAGTGTCATGTCAAGGTCTTTTCCACCTGGCAAACCTGCCCCAAGTGCGGCAGCCTATTACGGTAGACAGTAGACGGTAGACAGGGGGGATAATCTACCGTTTACTGTCTATCAGAGAACAAGGCTTCACCTTTTTCCCGGCCAACTCCCAACAGGTTCGATCCTTAAATAGCTCCCGCAACTTCTGCGTCATCTGCGCTCCCTCGTCGCTGGCGAAGACAACCGGCCCATCCAGGGTGGGGCTGTTGGCGGCAAAGGGCGCGGCGAAATCGTTCCACTTTTTTACTTCTTTGACAATCACCAATGCCGGAGTGGTCAAGTTGGCCTGCTCTACAACTTCGAGTTGGGCGGCGGTGATGCCGTATTTGCCCTTTTGCGCGGCCAGGAGGGGGGGCAGGTTCCAGATCAGGTTGTAGCCGGTGAAAATGATAATCAAGCCAACCGGCAGCCAGTTAGCCAGGGCTTGAAGGGCCGCGGGCGCGGGACTGAAGCCGCCACGCTTAGAGGGCGAAGCTCTGCGAGCTAAAAACCAGCCCAACGGGTTTTGTTCTCTCAGACCGGCTTCAGCCTCGGTTGTGGGCCTTTTCAAGAGCAGCCAATGGTTGAGGGAGTCTGCTGAAATCTTTACCCCCCGCACGGTCAACAGCAACAACGCCGGCAGCGCATCGTAGTAATATCTCGGAAAGCCGCCATCCGCGCCGCCAAAGGCCCAATAGAAAATGTGGACAAAAATCAGGCTCAGGAGCGAACCCAACAGCAGCCAATCCCAGCGGTTGGCCCGCCGGGCCAGGAAAGGAATCGGCAGGAACAGCAGGCTGCTCCACCCTGGCCAGCCGAATAAGCCGGCGGCCAGCGCGGTAAGTTTGAGGTGAGTGTTAACGAAAATGGCGTCCGCCAAGCTGTAGCCATGGGGGCCAATATCCGGGCCAAAGCCAATCCGGTCGTAGGGCCAAACCAGCAGGTAAGCGTTAAAAAAAGGATCGCCGGTGACGGCCCACCCGTACAGTGGCGCCAACGCCGCGATAAGCAGTCCCCCCAGTATCACCACCCCCGGTAAAGCCATACCCTTGAGATCTCGCCGGAAGCTGAGAACCATCAGCCAGATGCCCACTGCCAGCCCTATCCCCACCCCGGCAAAAGGCCGGGTGACGAAGGCGGCGCCAAGAGCGAAGCCGGTTAGAAGAGCATAAAGCCATTGCTGGTGGGAGGTATAAAATAGCCCCACCAACGCCAGCGTTGACCAAAACAACGACGCGGAGTGCGACAGCAGCGAGCTGGACAAAAACAGAAAGCCGGGTGTCACCAGGCCCAGCCCGGCGGCCCATAGACCGATGGATGAGCCATGTAGATACCCGGTTTCTTTAAGAAACCGGGGGTCTTTTTTATAAAAACAGTGCCCCAGCCAGGCAACCAGGGCCAGGGTAAACGTCCCCAGGAGCGCATTGACCAGCCAGGGCGCGTTCAGCCGCATCCCGAAGCTCAACAAGAACGGCCAGCCGGGGGGATATTTGCCAAAGCGCTGCCCCTGGTAATCCACCACAAAGGGCGTCCAAAAGGCCTGGCGGTAAGGTGGGGTGGGGGCGGCCAGCCGGTTTTGGGCAAATACTTTGGCCTGGAAAATATAGGCGACTTCGTCTTCGGAGTGGGGGAGGTGTTCAAAGATTTGATCGGAGAGAAGGGCAATAAGGCTGAAGGCAGTGAGACAAATGGTAGATAAAATGAAAATAGAGGCATACCGGCGTAGCAATTGGTTAGAAATCATAGCGTTAGTGAGGTTATTCTGAGAGTCTGCCCTGAGCCTGCCGAAGAGCAGCAACTTGGGCCTAAAGTAGATCTGGATTTTACTCGAACTTGCCGATAAGTACAAGCGATTTTGTGGGGCAGACGCAGAGGTTTTCGCGCAACAATCCTTATCTTAGCCACAAGTACTCTTACGCTGCCAATAATCCCAATTCATCGGGCGCGGTTCCACTTGCGGCCCGGGGATTTATCGTGGGAACAGCCTTGCTTTCGATTTGTCGCCGTGCTATACTCCCGCACAAAGCTGAAACAAAGGAGTACCTATCTATGGCTGCCTTACCCACTTATGTGGTTATCCCCCTCCCTGCAGAATTGGCCGAAGATTTGCCGCCAGATCCGGCGACACGGACGGAAGTTCTGTCCATCGGGCTGCAGCAGTGGCGAGTTCGTCAAGCTTTGGAAGCTTATCGTCGGGGTGAGGGGACGCTGGCCTACGCGGCCCAACGGGCCGGCGTGTCAATTCGACAAATCATACCCCTGGCCTACGCTTATGGCTTAAGCCCCAAAGTTGATCCGGTCTGGTTAGCCGAAGAGCTTTCGCTTGACCAGGCGACGCAGTTATGATCGTTGTTGCGGACACCGGCCCGCTGTTGGCTCTGGCCAAAATTGACGCTCTAGACCTGCTGCGTGGGCTTTACCAACCCGTCATCACCGGCCCGGCGGTTTATACGGAAGCAGTTACGGCGGGTTTAGCTATGAACGCTACCGATGCCCTGGCCTTAAACGAGGCTTATCAACGGGGTGAGTTGGTCGTGCGCCAGCCAAAGAGTGTCCACTTGGCTCATTCCGGGGCGCTCCATGCCGGTGAAGCGGAAAGTATTCAACTGGCAATTGAGCAACAAGCCGATTGGTTATTGATTGATGATTTTGACGCCCGTCAACTTGCTCAACAGAACTTTGCTATGGCTGGGCTTGCAATCGGTCTTAAGGGCACGTTAGGGATTATGGTGACGGCTACCCAAGCTCAAATTGTTACGCCGGTGCAGGCCATTGACCTGGTCAAAGCCTTAAAGAGTCGGCCTGATATCTGGTTATCCTCTGACTTGTGTGAAGCTATCATAAAGATACTTCAACGCCTCTAATTCTCTCAATACTACAACCCATAGCATCTTGATAAAACGCTTCTGGAGGCAGACCACAGAGGTTTTCGCGCAACGTACCTCTGTGGTCTTTTTTTGTAACGTCTTTGGTAACGATTAGCAGACGATGGCCGGGTAAACTGAGCGCATAAGGATGAGCTGAACTCATGGAACCGATGGCTGTCGCGGTAGCTGACCGCAGCAAATTGAGCGAAAAGCAGTTGATTGTCTCCTGGCCGGGGCATCAGGTGACAGTACCCCTGACCAAGCCGGTCGTGCATCTGGGACGCACCAGCAATGGCAATGATATTGTGGTACATTACCCGGTGGTGTCGCGTTATCACGCTACCCTTAAACTGGAGAATGGCAGCTACACCCTTCTCGATGGTCAGACTCGCGACGGCGAATACCGGCCCAGTTCCAACGGCCTCTATTTGCGGGGTCAGCGCATTAAAGAACACAAACTCAGCAGCGGCGACATTATTCAGATCCCCGACCGCAACGAGAACTTTATCACCCTGCTCTATTTTGACGCCGCCACGCCACCGCTGGCTCCGCCGGAACGAGTGCGGCTGGATTACGAGATCAGCCTGGGCCGTGACAAGCAAAATGACGTGGTGTTGGACGATCCCACCGTTGCCGCATTTCACGCTATTATCTCCCCGGTCGGGCAGGGCCACGCCTTGCGCGATCTGGGCAGCAGCAGTGGTGTCTATGTCAACGGACAGCGGATACAGCAGGTTACCCTGAAGCCCAACGATCTGATTCGTCTCGGCGCTGCTCAACTCCGTTATGACGGTTTGGCCCTGGTGTCGCTTGACCTACGCTACCCCGGCATCCGCCTGGCCGCGTTCAATATTCACAAGCAAGTTAAGGTCAAAAAAGAAAAGCCGGCCGATAGTGGGTACAAGGTATTGCTGAACAATGTTTCGCTGGCCATCCAACCCCGCGAATTTGTGGCCATTGTCGGCGGGAGCGGCGCGGGCAAATCAACCTTGCTCGACGCACTCAACGGTTTTCGCCCGGCGGAGGGACAGGTGCTTATTAACGGCGATAACCTGTACCAAAATTTTGACCTTTACCGCCGGAGTATCGGTTATGTGCCGCAGGATGACATCATCCACCGCGAGCTGACCGTCGCTGAGGCGTTGCGTTACGTGGCCCGGCTGCGTCTGCCGGCAGACACCCCGGACAAGGACATCGAAGAACGCATCGACTACGTGTTGGCCCAGGTGGCGATGTCGGACAAAAAAATGCTGCTGGTCAAGCAACTGAGCGGCGGCCAGCGCAAGCGGGTCAGCATCGCCGTCGAACTTATCGCCGACCCCGGCATTATTTTCCTGGATGAGCCAACCTCTGGCCTCGACCCCGGCCTGGATAAAAAGATGATGTTCACCCTCAAGCAGGTGGCCCAGGCCGGCAAAACCGTCATCCTGGTGACGCATGCCACCGGCAATATCACCGAGTGCGACCTGGTGGCTTTCTTCGCCGCCGGTGGCCGCCTGGTCTTTTACGGCCCGCCCAAAGATGCTTTGACCTTCTTCGAGGTGAGTGACTTTGCCGAAATTTATAACAAAGTCGAGCAGGAACCGGACAGGTGGTTTGAGGCGTTCGAGTCCTCCACCTACCACGATTTGTACGTAAAAAAGCGCCTGGGACCGGTTTGCCCTGGGTGCAGCCGGCCGCTTAAGAAAGAGCAAGCCAAATTTTGCGACCACTGTGGCTACAACCTGGCCGAAGCCCAACCGGCCGACCAGGAACAAAAATCACCCGCTCGCCAGCGTAGGACCAGCTTGTGGCAAAAGCTGACGACCTCACTCAGCCAGATGACCATCCTGACCCGGCGTAACTTAACTCTGCTGGTACGCGACCGCCGCAACTTTTTCTTCTTACTGCTGCAAGCGCCGGTGATTGCCTTGCTGCTCTTTTTGGTGATGGAACCGGGGCAGTTTGGCAAGGGCATCAGCGCCGAGGCCGCCGACCTGGCCGGTATTCAAAAAACCCTGTTTGTGCTGGCCTGTATTGCTACCTGGTTTGGCTTGATTAACGCGGTGCGAGAAATCGTCAAGGAGTTGCCCATCTACCGCCGGGAACGACTGGTCAACCTGAGCATTTCGGCTTATGTTGGTTCCAAGTTGCTGGTGCTGTTGGGCCTGAGCACGGTGCAGACCTTCATGCTGGCGTTGATTGTCGGCTGGCGAGCCGGTTTCCCCTGGGCCGGATCGACTTTCCTACCCGGCCCGCTGGAAATTTTCGCCACGTTGCTGCTGGTCACTTTTACCGCAGCCTGTTTTGGCCTGTTTTTGTCGGCGGTGATGAGCCGGGAAGACCGGGTGATGAGCGTGATGCCGCTTTTTCTCATCCCGCAGATTGTTTTCGCCGGGATTGTCTTCACCCTGGAAGGGGGGGCCAGGTGGGTGTCGTGGCTGACTTTTAGCCGCTGGGGGGTCGAGGCGCTGGGTTCGACCGTAAATTTGCCAGAGTTGCGCAAAGTGGCGAGCTACTCTGTGCCGGTGGATGAGTTGCCCTTTGTTTTTGCTCACACCTCCGCCTACCTGCTGCAAAATTGGGCCATCCTGGCCGGCTTCGCCCTGCTGTCTATCGTTCTGACTGTTTTCGCCTTGCGGCGGCAGGATGTGATTTAGTTGGTTACAGATTTCTATATAATCTTGGAGGATATAATGTTAAAACGTCGCCCTAAAATAATCAAAGCTTTATTTCTGGCCCTGGCTTTACTATTGCTATGGCCGCTGGTGATGGTCGCTGCTCCGGCGGAACCGACCCGGCCCGCCGCTAATCTGCTGGCTTTACCGCCGGCAGCGGCAAAGGATGAACCGTTCTACATGTATAGCAGCTACGAGTGGACGGCTAATGGCCCGGCTCGCTGCCCCGATCCGCCTGCGTTTAAGGCGGGCACCCGGAAGGTCTATAGCTATATTCCCGGCACTTTAAACCAGGATACTTCGGTCGCTGTGTTGTGGTACGAGGTGGATGATAACGGCGAGCCGGTGGGGGACCCGATCGCCTCGGCCCAGGCGGTGCTGACGGCTGATACGATTCCGATGGCTTCGCTCGAATTGGGGAAAGGCACCAAAGGTATCTTCGGCGTTTATATGTTCGCTGAGAATGGCGAGGACTGGGTATTGCTGGGCAATGGTTTGTTCGGGATTGCTTACCCCGGCGCCAAAGTGCCTGAACCCGGCGCCTGCCCGCTGCCTGAAGAGGATAACGGCCATACCGACCAGCCTGATACCAATATTGGCCAGCCCGATACCGATACCGGCGATGTGGGGCGTAGCGATAATACCGCCGACGCTCCCCTGAACATCACTTGGTCTAAGCAGATGACCTACGAAGGCCGCCAGGGTGAGAGCCGTTGGTGCCAGATGAGCATGACCTACCAGAATCAGGGCAGCCAGAGCTTCAATTGGCCCGATTTTCGCCCGGCCTTCCAAATTATGAATGCCGATGGCACGGAAGATGGCTGGTACTTCGCCAACTACTACGCCAAGGAAGATGGCTGGGATAACGGTATCACCGGCACGCCGCCGAATATTCCGGCGGGCGGTTCCGCCGATTGGACCTGGTATTCGGCCACCGGCGGGGCCGGTCAATACTGCAGCGTTGTCGCCGTTTCTTATGGGGATTGGGTCTATGTGGTCTCCTACAATGCGCAAGGGGCGCTGGAAGGCGCGGAAGTTTACCCCCCGGAAAAGTAATTTAGTAATAGATTTAGTCAATTAGGAGAATAATCATGCGTTACACATATCTAACCGTTTTAGGAATGCTGCTGCTGGTGATGAGCCTGGCGGCTTGCACCGGCGGGGCACAAGGTTCGACGAACCAGGCCGGCCCGACCGGAGCTGAGTTGGTCAAGAAGATGGAAGAAGCGGTCAAGGGGGTTAACACGGCTCATTTTACCGTTGCCTTTCAAGTGGCTTCGGTAGAAGGGCCGGTCAAAGGGACGGTGGAATTTTGGGGCGAGCGCCCCGGCAAAATGAGGGCCGAGGTGAAAAGCGAGCTACCCAGTCTTGATGGTATTGTGGTCGTCACCGACGGCCAAACCGGCTGGGCCTACAACGCTCGGGAAAAGTTGGTGCTCGTGTCCGATAAGAGCCAGTATAAAGCTCAACTCCGCGACCAGCCGGAACTGCGCAGCGTGTTGGAATTTGCCGAGAAGATGATTGATCGTGGTTTTGAAGGTACAGATGCAGTCAACCAGGGCGTTGAGCAGGTTAATGGCCGTGATGCTTACAAAGTACAAGTCACTTATGCTAAATCAGACGATCCTGAACTGGATATGAATGGCATCACCGCCACCTTCTGGATTGACCAGAAAAGTTCTCTCCCGCAGAAGATTGAGCTGACCATTGATCGTGATGGCTTCACCGCCAGCGGGTTGACTACCTTGCAAGGTGATATTGCCGTCGATCAGCCGGTTGAAGCAGCCAAGTTCACCTTCACCCCGCCAACCGGGGTCACGGTCATGGATTTATCCAAATTACCCCAACTGCCCACCCTGTCCAATCTGCCGAACATCCAATAATCGTTCTATCCGGGTCTCAAAAAGCAACTCCGTCAGGAGTTGCTTTTTGATTCTTCCTGACGGATCGAGCTAAAACTTACGTCTGAATTTAATAAAATACCACTGTTTATCGTTTTGATTTGTATCAAACGGCACATCATCTGACAGGCGATTGCCGTTAGCATCTTCCAGGTGCAACACCCAACTGGTGGTTTCGATGCCGCCGGGCGGCTCAAATTTGACATTACCGCTCTTGATGACTTCACCGGGGGCATTATAACCCTCAAAGTGCCAGGTCGAGAGGGGGCTTTCGTAGGTCAGCTTGTGATCCAGGCGCGTTCCAACAACTTTCATATCGCCGATGGGAATTTCGTTGGCGTCAACAATGGCGACATAGATCACTATGAAAGAGTTAGAGGTGGGGCTGTTGTAAAATTCGGCCAGGAGAAAATCATATCCCGACGTAGCCGGAGAGTCAGGTGCGGTTACAGGGGAGGTAAAGGTAGATTCAGACTCGGCCGGGGCTACGGGTGGGGGTGTTGGAGCAGGGGGATGGGTCGGCAGGGGGATAGGAGTATCAGTAGGCGACGGTACAGGCGTATCGATCGGCGCCGGTATAGGCGGGTCGGTCGGGAAAGGGGTCTCTGTTGGGGTTGGGCTGGGCGTAAAGGTGGGGGTAGCGGTTGGGGACGGTGGGATGGTGGGTAACGCCGCCAGGTGCAGGGCACGGGTAGGTGTGGCTGTTGGCTTGTCGGCCGGAAAGAGTAATTCAGAAAGCTGGGCCAGGAGACTATCCGGGGTTGGGGTGGCGGCGGGTCGTGGCCGGGGCAGGAACGGCGTGGCCGTAGGGATGGTTGGAGGCGGGGGTAGGGTTGGTTCGGCGACGAAGGCTATCTCGGTAGGAACGGGGAAAGTTGTGGGGGGCGGTAGTTGTTCTACCGGCTGAAGAGATGTTGGGTCAGAGGACGTGGGCAAGGAAGAGGTCAAAGCAGGTGAAGTTTCCTGCCCTGGGGCGGGATTTGCGGCAGCAGCCGGCGCAGGCGGCAAGACAACAAAGTGGCGAGGCCGTGTCGCCGTTGGCTGTCTGCCTCCGGCCAGTCGCGCCGCCAGGTTAGAAGTCAGGCTACAAGCCGGGCCGGTGACGGCAAAAATCAAGAGAATATAGAGGATGAATCTACGGCGGCGTTGCATGGGCTACCCTTTCTTGGGCAATCTATGGGCAGGGTAACCTCCCTCCTCAGCTTAAGTTTAACAAGTTATGAGGTGATTTTCAATAATACTATCGGGGGATATTGTTTCACTGTTCGCCGGGGCGCAAATCTTTGATCTCCAACTGTATCTGCCGCTCGCCGTTCCACTCGTTGAACTCCAAAGAATAAACCACGTCGATGAGCTGCCCCGGCCGGAGTTTATTGGCCCAGAAGCCCTGCCGGAAGGCTATGGCGTTCCAAACGTGCTTGCCGTCGTACAAGATCAGCCGCAGGTGATGATTGTCTTGCCCGATGGTTTTGATAGTTCTGATGGTCAAATTCCGGGTGAGGAAAACAGGGGTGGGATTGCCGTAGCCAAAGGGTTGCAAAGCGGTGATGGCCTGCACCAGCTCGGGTTTGACCCCGCGCAGGTTGATTTCGGCGTCAACGGTCAGGCTGGGGCGGAGATGGGCGACTTCCAAACTTTGCCGGGCGACCTGCAAGAGTCGCTCCTGAAAGCTGGGGACATTTTCATTTTTGAGGGTAAAACCGGCCGCGGCGGCGTGACCGCCATAACGCACCAACAAATCCGCGCACCGATCCAGGGCCTCGGTAATATGAAATTCGGGGATACTACGGGCGGAACCTTTGGTGTACTGAGGGCCGTGCTCGGCCACCAGGATAGGGCGGTAAAATTCTTCACTCAAACGCGACGCAGCCAAACCAACCACGCCGGGGTTAAAATCGGCATGGTGAATGAAATAAAGGGGGCTTTGGGCGTCGTCGGCGAGGATCACCTGGCGAGCCGTATCAACCATTTGTTGGGTCAGTTTCTGCCGCTCGCGGTTTTGCAAATCTAGCTGCTCGGCCAGGTGGATGGCCTCGAACTCGGTCTGAGCCATCAGCAGGCGATAGGCCGCCAGGGCGCTGTCCAATCGTCCGGCGGCGTTGAGCCGTGGCCCGATGACAAAGCCAATCGTCCCGGCGGTGATGATAGGCCGGGTTCCGATTCGGGCCATCATGGCGGTCAAGCCCGGCCTCAGGGCTCGATTCAGTTGCCTTAAACCGGCCTGGGCCAGCTTGCGGTTCTCGCCATAAAGGGGGGCCAGGTCGGCCACGGTGCCCAGAGCGACCAGGTCGAGAAAATCCGTAGCTTGCAAGCCATGATCCTGGATCGAGCCATATTCGAGTAGGGCCTGTACCAGCTTGTAAGCCAGGCCAACACCGGCCAATTCTTTGAAGGGATAAGGGCAGCCGGGCTGCTTGGGATTGATGGCTGCCAGGGCGGGTGGAACTGCCTCGCCGACGTGGTGGTGGTCGGTGACAATCATAGCCAGCCCCAGGCTATTGCCGTAAGCGACTTCGTTGATGGAACGAATGCCGCAATCAACCGTCAGAACGACTTTGACCCCCCGGCCGGCTAACTCGGCCAGGGCGTCATTGTTGAGACCGTAGCCTTCGTCGAAGCGGTTAGGAATATAAGCTTCCACCGCAGCCCCCAGCGCAGCCAGAACCTGGACCATAACCGTAGTGGCCGTAACCCCATCCACGTCATAGTCGCCATAGACGGCAATAGGTTCCTGCCGGGCGATGGCCCGGCTGAGACGCTCGACCGCTTCAGCCATACCTTTTAAGGTTAAGGGGTTATCACCTGGCCACTGGTAAGCCAGAAAATTGCGCACTTCCTCAACCTCTCTGATGTTTCGATTGTAGAGAATCTGGACAATCAGGGCGGGCAAGTCGGGAAATCGGGCAAAGTAATTTTCAGGTGCACGGGGATGGATATTCCACTTTTTTAATAACGTGGACAAGGGTGGCCTCCGGTGGAAATAGCCAGTTGGTCGTGGTCAGTTGTTTGTTGGGCAACGGACAATGGACAATGGATTATTATAGTGCAAAGACCGGCCAGGCCCAAAATGAACTTTGGATAAAAAATCCCCCGCCAACCGGCGGGGGATAAAGGTGGCACGTTTCAATTGGTTAAAGAAAAAGGTGAACCCTTAGAGCCAACCCTGTCCTTTAAGGAATCCGGTCAGGCCAGGAATTTCAAAATATTCACCCTGGTAGGCTTTATAAGCCCAGTAGAGGGTTACAAACCAAAGCAAAAGAGGCACACAAGCCAGGATAACCGTCCAACCCAGGACGATACTTAAAATAATAAGGACGACATTTACACCTAAGGCTTGCACGGCGTGGTACTTCTGGAAGGGCCGATTCTTCATATCCTCCACCAGCAGGATAATCAAGGCGACAATCCCAATGGGATAAGACAGGGCAGCCATTAATTTGTCGTTACTGTTGATGTCATTCATTGGTTTTCCTCCATAGTTGAATGATACAATGATGGATAACAGGTAAGAGAAACTAAATTTACTTTGAGTAGATTACCATCTGGACGCAGGACTTAATTTTCCCAGAACCACTGCATGTCGCCAATTGCCTGACCTTTTTGCAATTTATCGGCCAGCATATAGGCATCAATCGCTCCCAAAATATTTACGATCACGCCCAAGCCAAAAGCGCAGTACAGAATGAGTGTGACCACTATGATAATAACACCCTTTTTGGTCTGACCCAGGTACAACTGGCCCACGCCGCCGAGCAAGAGAAGACTCAAAATGAGAGCCACAATCGGGTTTTTGGGAGGATCACTGGGGGGGATTTGAGTGGTTGAACTAAACATGCAAGAACTCCTTCCTTTATGTAAATTATAAAGATTTGTATCTTTACAAACTAACTTAATTCTAGCATAGGTTTGGGGCCTATGCAATACCTTGTTTAATTTTTTGGTAAATTTGGGAATGGAGAACCATGAGGTATTTACGATTTACGATTTACGATTTACGATTTACGATTTACGATTTTGGATTTTGGTAGGGTCAAGTTAGAATGGCTCTTATCAATCCTTTTTAATCGTAAATCGTAAATCCAAAATCGTAAATCAAGTGGGGTTTCTTGTGACTGCACGAATCATCTTTATGGGTACGCCTGAGTTTGCCGTGCCGGCGTTGAAGGCTTTGATTACCCCCCCCCTTCCCTCCCCCCCCTTTGAGGGGGGGGGTGGGGGGGGGTACGACCTTGTCGCCGTTTTAAACCAGCCGGACCGCCCCAGCGGGCGAGGCCAACAGGTGGCCCGGTCGCCGGTAAAGGTGGCGGCCGAAGAGTCGGGCTTAAAAGTGCTGCAACCGGAAACGCTGAAATCAGAGGCAGCGGTGGCTGAATTGGCCGCTCTCAAACCCGATTTTATCGTCGTGGCCGCATTTGGGCAGATTTTGCGACAGAATGTGCTGGATTTGCCGGCCTATGGCTGCGTCAATATTCATGCTTCGCTGCTGCCTCGCTGGCGCGGCGCCGCCCCAATACCGGCCGCCATTCGCGCCGGGGATGCCGAAACCGGGGTGACAATCATGCGGATGGACCCCGGGCTGGATACCGGCCCCATGCTCGCCCGGCGAGCTATCCCGATCACGCCTCAGCACACGGGCGGCTCGTTGACCGCCGAACTGGCCGAATTAGGCGCGATCTTACTCGTCGAAACCCTGCCGGCCTGGTTGGCGGGTGAGATCGAACCACAACCGCAGGACCACCGCCTGGCCACCCTGGCCCCCCGTTTAAAGAAAGAAGAGGGTGAAATCAACTGGTCCCAAGCGGCTGTCGAAATCGAACGGCAGGTGCGGGCTTTTGATCCCTGGCCGAATACATTTACGGCCGGACCACGCGGTCAATTTAAGGTTTTGGCGGTTGAGTTAGCGCCTGAAGTGGCTGCCCCTGCCCCAACAGAGCCGGGTACAGTATTCAGATACCGGGGAAAGGTCTATGTAACCACCGGCCAGGGGGTGCTGCGCCTGGTGAAAGTGCAGCCTGCCGGCAAAAAGGAGATGACGGCCGAGGCGATGAGCAACGGCCAACCCGAATTAGAGGGAGCACGGCTGGAAAACTTTAAAACTTAAACGTTTAATTTAACCACTCGCCTTAAAACCAAAAATCTTGTATAATTTAAGAAATATTTGGGTGATTTGGAAGCGGTTTCAACTTGTCTTTATGCACAGCGCTGTGACTTCTTGCCTCAATTTAAACGAGGCCAGTATTAATTTCTTACAAACGATTGAACACCAAATGGCTATCGTGGCCGATCTCAGCCGGGCCGACATTTTGATGTACGGACGCAAGTCGGCCAAAGAGGCTATTGTTCTGGCTCATGCCCAGCCACACTCACTTGCGCACGTCTATAACAAGAGTCGTGAAGGCTATGTGGTCACTGCGGTGCAACGCCCCGAAGTGTTAGAGACGCTTATCTCCGGCCAGTCGCAGAAAGAACATCGCAGTTTTATTTCGGAAGGAGCGCCGGTGGTCCGGCAAACTTTCCCCGTCTTTTTCCCGCCCCCGCTGGCTACTTTTAGCTGTCCTGAAGGATCACCAGAAAAGCCCCTGGTTATGGCGGCGTTGATTGTTGTGACTAATTTGATCGAGTACGAGCGCCACCGGCTCCGGAGCGAAGTTTTCAGACAGGCCCTGAAAAAGTTACAGTTGATGGTCTCATACGGCCAGGTGTATAACGGGGAAAGTTTATCGCCGTTTGGGGAGCAGGATGGGGTCATCTTTGTTGATACTGCCGGCGTAGTTCGCTATGTGAGTGGTATCGCGGCTAATCTGTATCGCCGGTTGGGCTACAAAGATGCGCTGGTGGGCCGGCAGTTGTCTGAATTGGACACGGCAGATGAGGAACTCCGCCGCCTGGCGGTGGAGCACAGCCGTTGTGTGGAACGAGAAGTCAAAGAGGTAGATCGATTTTTGGTTCACAAAGTTTTGCCCCTGGTGTCCTATCCCAGGCTGTTCCACTGGTCGCGGTTCCAACGTCCCAGGTGGGCCAAGCCCTACGGAGTGTTGATTGCCCTACGTGACGACACCGAGAGCCGCCGCCAGGATCAGGAGCTTCGGGTTAAGAATGCCATGATCCAGGAAGTGCATCACCGGGTCAAAAATAATTTGCAGACGATTGCCGGCTTGTTGAGAATGCAGGCCCGCCGGGTCAAATCCGAAGAGGCCCGGCAGGTGTTGGATGAAACCCTCAACCGTATATTAAGCATCGCCGTTATTCACGAATTTCTGTCCAATAACAATTCAAATATTATCAATATCAAGGAAGTTGGTAATCGGATTGTGGCCCAGCTACGGCAGGGTATGCTCAATCCTGAAAAAGAAATTCAGTTAGATTTGAACGGGGAGCCGATTTATTTGCCGGCGCGGCAGGCCACGGCCTGTTCCCTGATTATCAACGAACTGGTGCAAAACGCTATCGAGCATGGCTTTGAGCACAAGCAGGTTGGACTCATCGAGGTAAATTTGGCAGATGAGGGTGATGAGGTTATCATCAAAGTGATCGATAACGGTGATGGCTTACCGCCCGAGTTCGAGATTGGGCAGGCCGATAGCCTGGGCCTGCATATTGTTAAAATTTTGGTCGAAGAAGATTTAAAAGGTCACATCAGCTTTCAAAATGGAAATGGCCTGACCGTGACCATCACATTTCCTAAAATTTCATTTAAAGGTGAAGAAGGTTGGAAAGAGTACGCATCATAATCGCTGATGATGAGTCCATTGTTAGAATGGACTTGAGGGAAATGCTTACGAACCTGAACTATCTGGTCGTGGGCGAGGTTGGCGACGGGCAGAGTGCAGTTAACCTGGCCCGTGAACTCAAACCGGATGTTATGTTGATGGATATTAAAATGCCCGATATGGATGGGATCGAGGCGGCTAAAATTCTGACTGAGGAGCAGATTGCGCCGGTGGTGTTGCTAACTGCTTACAGTCAGAAAGACCTGGTGGACCGGGCCAAGGAGGCCGGTGTGGTCGGCTATCTGGTCAAACCCTTCCGGGAAGCAGACCTGATGCCGGCCATCGAAGTAGCCCTCTCCCGCTTCAACGAGTTCAAGCAAGTCCGGCAGGAAGTGGCCGATTTGCAGAACGCTTTGGAGACGCGCAAGCTGGTGGATCGAGCTAAGGGTATTTTGATGGATGTGCAAGGCCTGGACGAGCAGGAAGCCTTCCGCCGTATCCAAAAAATGAGCATGAACACCCGCAAGCCGATGAAAGAAGTGGCCGAGGCGATCATCTTAGCCCACAAAGCCAATCAAGGTGGTGTTTAACGTTTGAACGTTCAACGTTTTAACGGTTAAGGTGGGCGGTGACGACACTCAGAGTTGCCCTGGCTCAAATTAATGTCACAGTTGGCGACCTACCGGGTAATACGGCCAAAATCATAACCAACCTGGACCGAGCCGGGGCGCAGCAAGTTGACATGGTTGTATTTCCAGAGTTGGCCTTGGCGGGTTATCCGCCCGAGGACCTGCTGCTCAAACCCGGTTTTGCCGCCGCCAATCGAGCCGCCTTAGAAAATTTGCTGCCATATACGCATGGGCTGACGGCTGTGGTTGGCTTTGTCGACCGGGGGGACGATGTGTTCAATGCGGCGGCGATTCTCCACGACGGCCAACTGGCCGGAATTTATCACAAATCCCTGCTGCCTAATTACGCTGTTTTTGACGAAGACCGTTACTTTGCCCAGGGCGATACACCTATTCTGTTTACCCTGCCGGCCGTAAAGCCAGGTGCGTTGCACCTGAGCCGAGAGGTTTGCTTTGGGGTCAGCGTGTGCGAGGATATCTGGTATCCGGCCGGCCCGCCCGAGGCGCAGGCGGCCGCCGGAGCCGAGCTGCTGCTGAATCTCTCTGCTTCGCCCTATCAGAGCCACAAAATCCAAAGCCGGGAGCGGATGCTGGCCACCCGGGCCGCCGATAATGTCGCTGTTGTGGCCTTTTGTAACCTGGTGGGCGGGCAAGATGAATTGGTTTTTGACGGCAGCAGCGTCATCTTCGACGAACGGGGTAACTTGCTGGCTCGCGGCGCACCCTTTATCGAAGATTTTGTGGTGGCCGAGGTGAATATTGGCAATGTCTTCCGGCAGCGCCTGCGCGACCCACGCCGCCGTAAAGACAGCCTGGCCGAGGTTTATGCCGATACCTTCACCCGTGTTTCTTTGCCGGCTATCAAAATTCCTTCGCCTCCTTTCCCCGCCTCACTGCGGGCTGAGCCTGAGAACGAAGCCTCGCCTCCCCCCCTCCCCGCTCCCCTCCTTGAGCCGGTGGCCGAAGTTTACCAGGCCCTGGTTCTGGGCACGCGTGACTATGTACGCAAAAACGGCTTTAGCAAGGTAACGCTCGGATTATCCGGCGGCATTGATAGCTCGCTGGTGGCGGCCATTGCCGTGGATGCCCTGGGAGCGGAGAATGTGATTGGCGTCTCCATGCCCTCCCGTTTCTCTTCGGATCACTCCAGGAGCGACGCGGCCGAGTTAGCCGGCCGCTTGGGTATTCGTTTTGAAACCATTGCCATAGAGCCGGTGCATCGGGCCTACCTGGAGATATTGGCCGGCGTCTTTACCGGGACCCAGCCTAACGAAGCCGAGGAAAATCTCCAGAGCCGGACCCGGGGCAATATTTTGATGGCTTTGAGTAACAAATTTGGCTGGCTGGTGTTGACCACCGGCAACAAAAGCGAGCTGGCGGTCGGCTATGCCACCATTTACGGGGATATGGCCGGGGGCTTTGCCGTGATTAAAGATGTGCCCAAAACGTTGGTGTATGAACTGGCCCGGTATCGTAATGAAAAAGTCGGCCCGGTCATTCCTGAAAGTGTTTTCATTAAACCCCCTTCCGCCGAGTTGCGCCCTGATCAGAAGGATACCGACTCTTTGCCGGAATATGAGGTGCTTGATGGTATCCTGGCTGCCTATGTGGAAGGTGATTACAGCGCCGCTGAAATTATTGCCCTGGGTTATGACGAGGCCACCGTCCGCCGGGTCATCCGGCTGGTTGATCGCAACGAGTACAAACGTCGCCAGGGTCCTCCCGGCCCCAAGATTACCACCAAAGCTTTTGGCAAAGATCGCCGCCTGCCGATTACCAATCGTTATACGGGCTAATAAAAAACAAAAACACTCGACATGTCGGCGAGTGTTTTTGTGGGCCCTGTAGGGTTCGAACCTACGACCAACCGGTTATGAGCCGGCCGCTCTAACCACTGAGCTAAGGGCCCAATAAAAAAAGCGGGCAACGGGGCTCGAACCCGTGTAACTAGCTTGGAAGGCTAGGGCTTTACCACTAAGCTATGCCCGCATAACCAAAAATATTATATCCAACTGAGAGGAAGTGTAAAGTTTTTGCCTCCGCCCTGACTAATTTTTATGACCCAGATATTCTTTTATCTCGACGTCAATTTTACGGACATCCGGCGGCTTGGTGAAAAACTTGTCCGCCCCCACTTGCTTGCACGTGTCGCGGGTTTTGGCATCCGTGTACGCGGACAAAACGAATATGGGGATGCGGGCAGTGGCGGTTTTGCCCCGAAGTATCCGAATGGCCTGGTCGCCATTCATCACCGGCATACGCATGTCCATTAAAATAATATCGGGCAGCCAGCTTTCGGCCTTTTCGACCCCTTGTTTGCCGTTATCGGCGCAGGTGACCTCATACCCCAAAATTTGGAGCATTTGAGTCAAGGATAATTGAAGCACCTTGTCATCTTCAACATAAAGAACGCGGATGGAGTTGGAGTTTGTCATCGTAGACCCTTTGCCTGGTAAGCAATATGAGATTGTTTAAAGTCGTCCTGAAAGTTTTTACTTTTCTGATTGGCTTAACCGAACTACACGGTTTTAAATTCAGTATAAATGAATTATTGCCAATAGTTAATAGACTTTTGTTCTTACCTGGCTAACTCCAGTGGCGAGGCAAAAAAGTGCGGGTACCAGGATCGCGCTTTTTCTGTTTCATTTACCCATTTTGGTCGGGGTGGACAGATTTGAACTGTCGGCCTCTTGGTCCCAAACCAAGCGCTCTGACCGGGCTGAGCTACACCCCGAAATTGTACGCTCAAGTATAATTGAAATTATTCAAAAAATCAAACCGAAGACCTGACAGGTTTTCAAAACCTGTCAGGTCTTTCATCGCGCCCACCAAATTTGGGCCAGTAACCAATCGGGCAGGTTTGTACCATCCCAGGCTGTAACTTTAAACGGAGTCCCACCGGCTGCGTTGACTACGTAAATAGCCCAACCCCCGCCGGTATCGGATACATAAGCAATTTGGGAGCCATCGGGCGACCAGATGGGCAAACCATCCTGAGCAGCCGAGGTGGTAATCTGGCGAGGAGCGCTGCCTGATGTGCTTACGGTGTAAATGTCCCAGTTGCCGCCCTGGGTAGACATGTAAGCTAACTGTGAACCATCAGGCGAAAAATCAGGCGAACGGTCACTTTCGTGGTTGGTCAGGCGGGTCTCTTCACCTCCGCCGAAGGGAACCAGATAAAGACCGGGGTTGTTACCGGCCGGGTCGGTGCCCTGGTAGGCAATCAAATCACCCTGGGGCGACCAATCCGGCGTGCGCCCATCTCTCTTGATGATCGGGTCGCTTTTGCCGTCGGCAAAGCCCTGCCAGATTTGCCAGCGGCCTGTGGCCGGCTCCTGGGCCACAAAAATAAAACTCTCGTTGTTGCCGCTCCAGCGCGGTAAAATGTGACGTTGATACAGGGTAATCCGGGCATCTTCCCCGCTGGTTAAATCGAGCCGGTGAAAACCCTCGGCGTCAAGCAACTCGGAGTGATAGACCAGCCAGCGGCCGTCTGGACTGACTGCCGGCATCGTTCCATTGAGGGCGACAACCTGGGGCGTACCGCCGCCGGCCGGCACAGACAAAATTTCCCAACGTTGTTCGCTTTGATTGAAAGTGGAAAAATAGATGAAGCCGCTGCTCGAACCTTTGGCAGTCGCCGGGGTGGTGGCGGTGGTGGTGGCGGTGGTAGCCGCCATGCTGCCGATACTACCTGGCGAAGCCGTCTGGGGTGTAGCCAACGCTGAATCGTCTCCCTGAGCCTGGGCCACAGTCACCTCCTGACAGCGTTGGTTGCTGGCTTTCGCTTTATCCTGTAAGGCAGTTGAGGAGGCCAGGCGATTGCCTTCCAGGTACTGAACCTCGGCCGAACACCACTCTTCCTGGGCGGCCAATTCATCTCCCCACAATTCGTAGTTTTCCAGGAGACGTTCTTTTACGTCAAGGTAATTGTTATCTTCCCGGTAGAGCTGGCTGAACGCTTTGACCGCTTGCTGCCGATTGCCGGCTTCGGCCTCCTTGCCTTCCACATAGAGCGAGGCTTTAGTTCGCTCGACGGTAGCCTCTGTGTCACCGGGGCGTTCGACCAGCGCCCGTTCAAAGGCCAGCAAGGCTTCGCCGATCTGGTCGGGGGTAGTTAATTGCAGCCCCAGTTGATAATTGGCCGTGTAAAGCAGTTCCGACACCCGTTCGGGCTGGTAGTCGGGGTCAAGATCACGGAGCTGGGATAAGGTTTGGGCCGCTTCAGCCCATTTTTTGTCGGCAATTTGGCTGTCAGCTTTTTCCAAAATAGAGGTTGCTGCGGCCGAACGGGTTTCCGAAGTGGCTGTCGGCTGAGCCTGGTTTTGACGCCTGGCTTCGCGTAGAGACTCGCGGGCTTCCAGGTAGCCGGGGTTGAGGCTGACCGCCAGTTCAAACTCGGCGATAGCCAGTTCCAGGGAGTTGTTAGCCAGGTGTTCCTGGCCCCGCTGATAGTGCTGTTCGGCTTCGGTGCGTTTAGCCACTGCCTGCTCTTGCAGCCCTTGATAGGCGGCCATGAGGCCAATCGCCCCATAGAATAGACCAATGCACAGCAGCGTGCCCAGGCAGCCCAGGGCCAACCGCCGCTTGGTAAAACGGCGTGGGGCGGCGGCTGCTTCCTCTTCCGGTTCCAGTTCATACTCGTCAGCGTCGAACAGATAGCCGTCAGGATAATCCTCAAGGAGTTCGTAGCCGGCCCGTTCGTCTACCTCAGGGTAACCCGCGTAGGGGTCATAACTGTCACGCTCTTCATATCCCTCGGGTTCGGCGTAACCCTGGTCATTGTCATAGGCTCCGTCCACTTCGTAGCTTTCATAGCCCGCCTCCCCTTCGTAACTGGGGTATCCTGCCCCTTCGTATTCTTCTGGCGTTGAGCTATATTCACCGGCGTCAGGCAGGTCATCATAATACGTCTCTGCAGATGTAGAATCGTCCAGACTCAATAGAGGCTGCGGCTGGCCGCAATAAGGGCAGACTTCTTCTTGGCTGCTATAGAGAGTGCCACAACTTGGGCATTGAAGGTCGAATTCTTCCGTCATTTTACGTGAAGTCTACTTATAATTTAAGAGCACATTACCTGCGTTGTCTGTAAGTTGGACTTGCACAGGTTCAGTTGAGGCCGGCAGATTCCACCGGCGTGATGTCTGTGGATCAAAGTCGAAAGACTCGCTCAGGAGGGAGGTTTCTCCACTCAAGACCGTGATTGTCCCCTGCATAGGATACGCTACCAACAGCGACAGGCTGGAGCCGTCGCCGGACGGATTAAGATAAATGGCCGCATGTTGATTAGCCCAGGTCAGGCCGCCCAATCCGGCCAGCGGCCACCACTGTTCTTGCCAGGTTAGTGTACCTCCGGCCGGCACGACGACGTCGGCTTCGGGCCAGAAGCCGGTGTTGGCCCCGCCCCAAAGTTCAAAATATTGCGAGCCGTCGTCGGTGTAGCTCTTGTCGGGGAAATCCTTGCCAAAGGCAAACAGCTTGTTGCCGGGAACCGTTCCCGGCTCGACCAGCCGGGCCACGCCCAGGTTGGTTTCCGGGTTGTATGCGCCGGTGAAGGGCGCATTTATGTTCGGGGCAAAGGCGCCCAGGTAGTTGGCCCACCGGCCGTAATCCCGCAGGTCTGTCTCGCCGACCAGCGGCCAGGGACACTCCTGGCGTTCGCCGGGGACCGTCCAGCCCGCTTCGCCCCGGCTGTGAACGGTAACTTTATCCACCGGCAGCATAAATTGGGTCTGGGGCGACATCGAGGTTGAGCCGAGCGTCAAGGCGGCGTTGAGCCAGAACTGCACCGGCGCGGCCTGGGAGGTGGCATTGGTCAGGCTGGGTTTGACCGTAAACGTGGCCCGGTCGGCCGGCAGGAACACCCGCACTTCGGCCCCAACCCGGCCGGCGGCCACATCGCTCAGAATGATTTCCGCCCCCTCGGCAGACTGCTCGACGGTATATTGCCAGGGCACGCCAAAACGATAGCCGTGCTCCTGGGTTGGATAAGCCCACTCCATGCCGCCGGCGGCCAGCCACCAATTAGCCTCGTAGGGCTGCAGGACTCCATAACGCGAGGGTTTGACCACCGGGTTGTGGTAAAAGATTTCCTGCCCGGTCGCCTTAACCACCGCGCTATACAGCCGTCCCCCCAGCTCCGGCAGAAAGGCCAGGCGCAGGTAGAGATTTTCCAAAACCACGGCCTGGTAATCCCTGGGGGTTGGGGCCGGCCCAACCGCCTCATAGGCCGGGCGGTTGAAGTAGAAGACCGGGATGTTGTAGACCGAGTCTACCCGTTCTTCCAGGAAATCCCAGATGGGGTAGGTGGGCAGGCTAATCGTGGTAGTCGAAACCTGGACGGCGCCGGCCGTGACGGCCTGGCCGGTCGGTGGGGAGGTGGGGATTGGAGTTGGCGGTACGGTTGTCGAGGCAGCCGGACTGGGCGGCGGTGTGGTTGGCTTAACCGGCGGGGTTGGGGAAGATGTGGCTGTCGCCGCCGGAGTGTTGGTGGGCAGCGGGGCCGGGGTAGGCGAGGGGGCCGGGGGTGTCACAATTTCGCCGGCAGCCGTTGGGGCCAGCTTGGCCGGACCTGGAACGGCTTCTGTGCCGCAGCCGCTGATAAAAAGCGCCGCCAGGATGATAACGCCTCCGGCGGCGAGGTGAAACAACTTGGATGGGTAATACTTCATACAGGGGGGGATAATAGCACTGAATCAAATAGATGTCCAAATGGGGACGTGCCCCATAAACAATTAAATTGATCATTGACAATTAGAAAATTTGATCGTAAGATCAGTCAAGTTATCAATTTACCAGGTAGGACATCAAAATGAAACAACACGAAGCGGTTATTGAGGTTATGCGGGCTAACGCTGGTTTTGCTACTTTGAGCCATCTTTATCAAGAAGTATTGAAAGTGCCTGGGGTGAAATGGGGTACAAAAACGCCCTTTGCTTCCATTCGGCGAATTGTGCAGAACGAACGCTTTTTTTTCAAAATTCGACCGGGTTTATGGGCGCTCAAGGAATATAAGGATAAGTTGCCGTTTTCGGAGGCCATTGGTCCAAAAGCCTCGGAGCAAAAGCAAACCGAATTTAACCATACTTACTATCAGGGGCTGCTGGTAGAAATCGGCAATTTCAAAAAGTTTGATACCTTTGTGCCCAATCAAGACAAAAATAGGCAATTTCTCAATAAGCCCCTTGTTCAAGTAACAACAGTTCAAGAGTTTTATCAATTTACTTATGAGTATATTGTCAATCAAGCCCGAACTGTTGATGTGACTTGGTTTAATAAAAGAAGGCTGCCAAATGCTTTTATCGAGGTGGAACATTTAGCAGGTATGCATCGGTCACTGGTCAAGTTTGTTGAATTACAGGATTTTTACACCGATTTTGTCATTGTTGCCCCTGGAACACGCAAAGCAGAATTTGACTCAAAACTTTCTTTGAGTGCGTTTAATCCCATCCAAAAAAGGGTCAAGTTCTGGAATTATGAAAACGTTTCAAAACTCCATACAAATTTAGCCGAATTAGCACTCATCGAGCAAATGATTTGATCGCCCAGAATGTTAAGGGGTTGAAAGTGGCTAACACCGTGAACATTTTTCTCCTCAAGAAGCCTTTGAGGAAAAAACGAGCCAGAGAAAGATTAAAAGTAAGCAAAGCCCTTGCCTACCCCCCTTATTTAGATGACCGAGATGTAGACTCTGCCAACTTCGATCTCAGCAAAATTGATCAAGAGATGTATAACCGTGTTGCCATTTACATTGTGGAAAAAATAAAACCATACCGGGCAAAATACGTGACTGAGGATAAGGTGAATTGGGAAAAGCTATTTGACACTGCTGATGGATTGGTTGAGGAAGGATGTAACCTGTTTGAGAATCAATATACCTTGAGAGACCGGGTAGAACTCTCCATTTATGATGATCTACATGGTATCTTGGAACGAGGACTATTATTGCCCGAGGAATAGGGTTAAGATTTTCTGCAGCGAAGGAGGATTAAGAAATTGGAAGACGAGCAAAGTGACCCCAGAACGATTCTTTGTGACGAATTACTCAAATTAGGTCTTAGTGAAGAAGCAGCCTCATTAATCGCTCTAGAGGCGGGGAGTAGCCAGGGAACGGTTGAGAGAGG